>JBDUEQ010000012.1:0-29899 GCA_040002315.1 Gammaproteobacteria bacterium | reverse complement strand
TTACCGGGTTCCTTACCGGGGTCTTTGCCGACGTCCTTACCCGCTCCGAACCTAGCCCTGGTGCAGTCACCTCGCGAAGCAATTTCTTACACCGTGCCGGCGGCCTCGACGGCGGTGCCGGCGGTCATGCCGCCGGCGCGCTTGACCAATTACGTCTTCGCCCACAGCCGCTATTCCTCTGGCTTGGACCAACGTGGAGTGCTGGCGGATATGCTCATCGAGGCGGACGATCAGCCCCCCAAGGTCGAACAACCGGCGGCGCACGTCGCCCCATGAGTCGGGTGGCGCGCAAACGAGCCCATTGGCTGCTTCCCTGTGCCGTTGTCGGCGCCATTCTGACCTCGCAGCCGCAGAACTCTTGGGGTGCCGACGACCCGCGCGATTGGCTGCAGAAAATGAATCAGGCCCTGGCGACCCGCAATTACGACGGCACTTTCTTTCATTTGAGTGAAGGCCGCGTGGAGACCATGCGCATCGTGCATCGGGTGCGGGCCGGGAGGGTAATCGAACGGCTGCAGTCCCTGGATGGCTCCGGGCGGGAGTTCGTGCGCAACAATGGCGAATTGACCTGCTACTTGCCCGACCAGCATACGGTGTTGGTCGAGCCGCGGCCCGATCGCGGCCCGTTTTTGGGCTCGCTGCCGCAGTTCGGTGCGGGTGTAGACGAGTTCTATCGCATCGAAAGCTTGCCCTCGACGCGAGTCCTCGGCCGGCCGGCTCGAGTCATTGCCGTCAATCCCAAGGATCAGTTCCGCTTCGGCTATCGTCTCTGGCTCGACGAGAGCACCGCAATGCCGCTCAAGACCCAGCTCTGCGATTCCCGTGGCCGGGTAATCGAGCAGATATTCTTTGCTCGCCTGGACATGCCGGAGAACATTCCGGACAGTGAGCTTGCGCCCGTGGTGCGCACCGACGGCATGCGCTGGGTGCGTCAGGGCCCCTCGCACGACACGGCCTCGCCGACGCTCTCAGCCTTCCGCGCCAGTGAACTGCCGCCGGGATTTCGCTTGACCGTGGCCGGCGCGCAGACCATTGGCGAGGCCAGCGTCCCCGCAAGTCATTTGGTGTACTCGGACGGGTTGGCCACCGTGTCGGTATTCGTCGAGGCGCCGCAAAGTGCTCCGACGGGTGCCGAGGCTGCATCGAACGCACCTATCGAGCCGCCGATGCAGGGTCTTGCGCGGGTGGGTTCCGGATTCGCCTTCTCCACCGTGGTACAGGGCCACCAGGTGACAGCCGTCGGCGAAGTACCCGCTCAGACCGTGGAGTTCATCGCGCACTCGGTGAAATCCTCCGGCGCTGCCGAGCTTCCGCGCCGCTGACCGGCGTTGGCCGATGGCACCGCGCTTCCTGCTCTATTCACGCCCTGGCTGCGGCCTGTGCGAGGAGATGCTGGCCGAACTCCAGGCGTTGCCGGCGGTTCAGCCCTTCGGCATCGATGTGCTCGACGTCGACGCCGACCCCGCAGCGAGGGTTCGCTATGGCCACAAGATTCCCGTGCTTTTGTTCGCGGGAGAATTGGTGTGTCACGGACGCCTGGACGGCGAGGAACTGTATAAGAGCCTCGCTTACCATCGCCGACCGGTATAATAGGGAGTTTGGCTTAAGCCATCGCTCCTAGGCGTCGATGAAGAATATCCGCAATTTTTCCATCATTGCTCATGTAGATCACGGCAAATCGACGTTGGCTGATCGATTCATCCAGGAATGCGGTGGTCTCGATGCACGGGAAATGCAGGCCCAAGTGCTCGACTCGATGGATCTGGAGCGCGAACGCGGCATCACCATCAAAGCGCAGAGCGTCACGCTCGGCTTCAAGTCCGCCAGCGGCGAGCTGTATCAGCTGAATTTCATCGATACGCCGGGACATGTGGATTTTTCCTACGAGGTATCGCGATCGCTGGCGGCGTGCGAAGGCGCATTGTTGGTGGTGGACGCGGCCCAAGGCGTGGAGGCGCAGAGCGTTGCCAACTGCTATACCGCCTTGGAACAGGGTCTCGAGGTGCTTCCGGTAATCAACAAGATCGATCTGCCCTCGGCCGATCCGGCCAAAGTCATTCATGAAATCGAAGAAATCATCGGCATTCCGGCCGAGGATGCTGCCCTGGTCAGCGCCAAAACCGGCCTCGGTGTAGCGGAGTTGCTGGAACAGCTGGTCAAGCGCATACCTGCGCCAAAAGGCGACCCGGACGGCCCATTGCAGGCGCTGATCATCGATTCCTGGTTCGACAACTATGTCGGCGTCGTCTCGCTGGTGCGGGTCATGAATGGTGCGTTGCACACCGGTGCCAAGATTCGCGTCATGTCCACCGGCCGCAGTCACCAGATCGACAAGCTCGGACGTTTCTCGCCAAAGCCCGTGACACGCGACTCCCTGATGACTGGCGAAGTAGGCTTCGTCATCGCCGGCATCAAGGAGATCGATGGCGCGCCGGTGGGCGACACGATTACCCTGGAGAACAACCCCGCCAAGGCGCCGCTCGAAGGTTTCAAACAGGTGCAACCGCGGGTATTCGCGGGATTATTCCCGACCAGTTCCGACGACTATGAGCAATTCCGCGAAGCGCTCAAGAAATTGAAACTCAACGATTCGGCGCTGCATTTCGAGCCGGAGGTCTCGACGGCGCTGGGATTCGGATTCCGCTGCGGATTCTTGGGACTGCTGCACATGGATATCGTGCAGGAGCGGCTGGAGCGTGAGTATGACCTCGATCTCATCACCAGCGCGCCAACCGTCGTCTACGAGGTGCAGCTCACCGACGGTTCGGTGATCAACGTCGACAATCCGTCCAAGTTGCCGTCCCAGGATCGCATCTCCGAGCTGCGTGAACCCATCATCATCGCCAATATTCTGGTGCCGCCGGATCACGTCGGCGCAGTGCTGACTCTTTGCAGCGAGAAGCGCGGCGTGCAAAAGAAGATGCTGTTCTTGGGCAGCCAGGTTTCGCTGCAATATGAATTGCCGCTGGCCGAGGTGGTGCTCGATTTCTTCGATCGGCTCAAATCTGCAAGTCGCGGCTACGCATCGTTCGACTACGAGTTCAGTCATTTTCAGGCGGCGCCGCTGGTGAAGCTCGATGTTCTGATCAACGGCGATTCCGTCGATGCGCTGTCGCTCATCGTCCACCGTGACAATTCCTACAACCGCGGCCGGGAGTTGGTTGACAAGATGCAGGAACTCATCCCGCGTCAGATGTTCGACATCGCCGTGCAGGCGGCCATCGGCAGCCATATCATTGCCCGTGCCAGCGTCAAGGCAATGCGCAAGAATGTGCTCGCCAAGTGTTACGGCGGGGACATCACGCGCAAGCGCAAGCTGCTCGAGAAACAGAAGGCCGGCAAAAAGCGCATGAAGCAGGTGGGTCAGGTGGAAATACCGCAAGAGGCATTTTTGGCCGTTTTGCAGGTCGGTAAGAAGACCAATTGAAATCTCCGGCGGCGACGCCTAAGCGAGCCTTTTTTAGCCTACATTTGGGGGTATTGCGTGAATGACGGCGACAACCTTTTCATAGGTCTACTGTGCGCAGGCGTGGTCTGCGTGCTGGTGATTTTGGTGGACGGCTGGTTCGTCAGACCCAAGCGAGATCCCGGTGCGATGAGCGTGGAAGAGCCATGGGCGCCGAGAATCGCGGGCTATGTGCTGGTGGCGCTGTCGCTCGGCATGTTGTGGCGTCTGTTTCGTTACGAGGCCGTCGACTTCAGTCTCATGCTGGTGGTCGTCGGCGCAATTTCGGGGCTCATCTGGGCGGCGGATCAGATCTTCTTTGCGCGCCGCCGCAAGCGCAATGCAACCGCGGCGGGCACCGCTCCTGAACGCGTACGCGAACCCATTGCCGTCGAGTACGCCCGCTCGTTCTTTCCAGTCATCGTGCTGGTGCTGGTGATCCGCTCGTTTCTTTTCGAGCCGTTTCGCATTCCGTCCGATTCCATGATGCCGACGTTGTTCGACGGTGATTTCATCTTCGTCAGTAAGTTTTCCTACGGATTGCGCCTGCCGGTCATCAACACCCTGCTGGTGTCGACCGGGACTCCGCAGCGCGGAGATGTCATCGTGTTTCGTCTGCCCCCCAATCCGAAGATCAACTACATAAAGCGCCTGGTGGGCCTGCCGGGAGATCGAATTCGGGTCACGGACAACAATCAGCTGTACATCAACGACAAACCCATGCCGCAGGAACCGGGACCGGCCTACGCCGGGCCGAAACAGGATATGTGGAATTATGTGGGCGCACCGACCGCCTTCGAGCAGTTGGGCGCCAAGCGCCATCTGATCATGTTCTCCCAGGGCAGCGCCAAGACGGGCGAGTGGGTGGTGCCCGCGGGGCATTACTTCTTCATGGGTGACAATCGCAACAACAGCAAGGACAGCCGGTTTCAGGGTGAGATCGATGCCCCCGGATTCGTGCCGGCGGAGAATCTAGTGGGTAGAGCAGTGCGGATTTGGCTTAATCTTGATACTCGTGACGGACCTCTCTGGCGACGAGTAGGGAATGCGATTCAATAGAGGCCATTTTAGGGAGTCCAGCAAATGAAACAGACTATGCGGCGGCGTCAGCACGGAATGACCTTCATCGGGTTGCTGTGCATCATGGTGTTGGTCGGGATTATCGGCTACGCGGGTGTGCGCTTGGTTCCCGTATACATCAACTATATGAAGCTGGCACGGACCATGGAATCGGCAGCGACGGAGTTCAAGGGTGAAAATGGCGGCTTGGATGGCGTGAAGAAATCGCTGGATCGGCACTGGGCGATCGAGGACATCACGGCGGTCGACCAAAAGGACATTGAGATTACGCGCGACGATGGCGGATTGCAGTTGCACGTCGCCTACGACGACACCGTACCGTACATCGCGAACATATCGCTGTCGGTGCACTTCGACAAAACCGTGAAGGTGCAGTGAACCCGCAGCGCAAGTCGGACGCACTGTCGGCCTGGGTCGAACATTCGTTCGGCTACGTCTTCGTGCAGCCGGCGCTGTGCCATGCTGCGATGACTCACCGCAGTGTCGGCGCCGAGCACAATGAGCGGCTGGAATTCCTGGGTGATTCGATTCTCAATTGCAGCGTGGCGCGATTGCTCTACGACGCGCATCCGCTGGCGGATGAGGGCGCGTTGTCGCGGCTGCGGGCGACTCTGGTCAGCGGCGAGACCCTGGCGCAAATAGCGGCGGAGCTCAAGCTGGGAGATCATCTGCGCCTCGGACCGGGTGAGCTGAAAACCGGCGGCTTTCGCCGCGCTTCGATTCTGGCGGATGCATTGGAGGCTTTTTTGGGAGCGGTTTTTCTTGATTCGGGATTCGATTCGGCGGCGGCGGTGGTGGCGCGCATCATCGCCTCGAGGATGTCGGACCTGCCGGCCGCGGACACCCTGAAGGACCCGAAGACTCGTCTGCAAGAGGCGCTACAGGCGCGCGGCCTGGCGTTGCCGGTATATACGCTGACCGCCGCGACCGGAGATCCGCACTTGCAATCGTTTACCGTCACCTGCGAAGTTCCCATCCTTGGCGTGTCGGCCGTAGGTGAGGGCGCCAGCCGCCGCCGCGGCGAGCAACTGGCGGCCGCGAAATTGCTGGAGCTGCTGCCGCCTGAGATGCGCAAATCGCCATGACGACTACCGCGTTTCGTGCCGGGCATGTGGCCATCGTGGGCCGGCCGAATGTCGGTAAATCCACTCTGGTGAATGCCTTGGTGGGCCGCAAGGTGTCCATCGTCACGGCCAAGCCACAAACCACGCGGCATCGCATCCTGGGGGTGGTCAATCGCCCCGAGGCTCAGCTCGTTTTGGTCGATACACCGGGTTTGCACGAGTCGACGCGCCGCGTGATGAATCAATATATGAACCGCGTGGCGATATCATCGTCCCAGGACGCCGATGTCATCTTGTTCGTGATCGAGGCCATGCGCTTCACCGACGAGGACGAGTGGGTCTGGGAGCGGGTGCGGGGTCTGAAGCAGCCGCTGTTTCTGGTCATCAACAAAGTCGACCGCGTGTTTCCGAAGGAGCAAATGCTGCCCTTCCTCGAGGAAATGACCCAGCGCATTCCTGCATCGGGCATCATCCCCATATCGGCCATGCAGTCCGACAACTTGGATCGGCTGGTCGATGTCGTGGGTTCGCGGCTGCCGGTATCGCCGCCGCTGTTTGCCTCCGACGTCGTCACCGATCGCGATGAGCCGTTTCACGCGGCAGAAATCGTCCGTGAGAAGCTGACATTGAAGTTGCGCGAAGAATTACCCTATGGCATCAATGTGCAGATCGAGCGCTTTGCGGACGAGAACAACCGCATCATGATCAACGCCGTGATCTGGGTGGAGAGAGCCGGGCAGAAGGCCATCGTCATCGGCCAGGGTGGGGAGCGGCTGAAGGAGATCGGTCGACTTGCGCGCATCGAACTCAACGATCTGTGGCAGCGGTCCGTGCATCTGGAGCTGTGGGTCAAGGTCAAGGAAAACTGGGCGGACAGCGAAATGGCACTGCGCCAGTTTGGCTACGGCACGTTGTGATGGGCGCGAGCAGGCCGCCCGCAGCTGGGCCGCCCGCACGGCGGGTGTGGCTGGCGCCGGCTTTCGTTCTGCACCAGTACGCCTATCGCGACACCAGCCGCATCGTCGAAGTGTTCACCAGCGAGTATGGGCGGCTCACGCTGTTCGCGCGCGGCGCCAACGGACCGAAGTCCACGCTGCGCGGCGTGCTGCGGCCGTTCCAGAGGATGCTCGTATCCTGGTCCGGCAAGGGCGAGGCGTGCCAGCTGGTCACTGCGGAAATCGACGGCCGCATCAGCGGCCTCGCGCCCAATCGGCTCATGAGTGGATTTTATTTGAACGAGCTGCTGTTGAAGCTGACGCAACGCTGCGATCCGCATCCGGAGATTTTCTTATCCTATGCAGCGTGCATGCAGGCCCTGTGCGACGGGGCCGTCGAGGAACCGGCTCTGCGCTGCTTCGAGAAACACCTGCTGGATGATTTGGGTTATGGTTTGGAACTCGCGACGACGGGCGAGGGGGCGCCGGTGGAACCGCACCGCTATTATCGATTCGCCGTGCAAAGCGCGCCGCAGCTGTGCCAGCTTGAGTCTCCGGGTGCGGTGTATGGTCAATCGCTGGCGGATTTACAAGCGGAGAGCTTCGGCGACGCCCGTTCGCTGCGCGATGCCAAGCGGGTATTGCGCGCGGCCATCGACGCCTGTCTCGATGGGCGCACCCTGAAATCGCGCGAGGTCGCACTGGCCCTGCGCCACCGCGAGACCTTACGCCCGCCGAGCGAGCAGCCGAACCGCGATAAATCCGCACGCGTGGAGAACCCATGAGCGGTGGCGAGCTGCATGCGGGCATCGCCCTGGGCGTGAACATCGATCATGTCGCGACGCTGCGCCAGGCGCGCCGCGGCCGCTATCCCGATCCGGTATACGCGGCGCTGATTGCCGAGGAATCAGGCGCCGACAGCATCACCCTGCATCTGCGCGAGGATCGGCGGCACATCCAGGACCGCGATGTGACGGCGATGCGCGAGGCCTTGCAGACGCGCATGAACCTTGAGATGGCGGTCACCGACGAGATGATACGGATCGCTCAAAAGGTGCTGCCGCAGGATTGCTGCCTGGTGCCCGAATCGCGCCAGGAAATCACCACGGAAGGCGGCCTGAATGTGCTGCGACAGGCCGCGCGAATCGGCGATGCCGTCAAGGCGCTGGGCGCCTCGGGGATCCGCGTTTCATTGTTCATCGATCCGGATCCGGAGCAAATCGAGGCAGCGCAGCGCGCCGCGGCTCCGGTGATTGAACTTCACACGGGCACCTATGCCGATTCCACGGGCGCCGCCCGTGCACGAGAATTCGAAAGGCTGTGCGCAGCCGCCAAATTTGCCGCCCGCTCAGGGTTGGTGGTGAACGCGGGTCATGGCCTCAACTATCACAACGTCGAGCCCATCGCCGCTATTCCTGAGATCGTCGAACTCAATATCGGACATGCCATCGTGGCGCGTGCCCTTGTCGACGGTCTGGCGAAGGCCGTACGCGACATGAAGCAGCTGATGCGCGCGGCACGCGCTTGATGATGGCGCGAGCTTGAGCAAGATGGCGCGTGCTTCGTGATCTTCGGGATCGGCATCGATGTGCTCAAGGTCGAACGCATTGAGCGGGTTTACGGGAAGCATGGCGAGCGCTTTGTGTCGCATCTCTTGATGCCCGAGGAGCGGGTGCAGTTCGAACTCACGGCACGGCCGGTCAGATTCATCGCCATGCGCTTTGCGGCCAAGGAGGCCATTGTCAAAGGCATGGGCACGGGTTTTGCGCATGGCGTGTGGATACGCGATGTCGGGGTGGTGCAGAATTCCTGGGGCAAACCCGAGGTGGTGTACTCGGCACGCGGCGCGAAGCTGCGCGAAGCGTTAGGGATAGGCGAGGGTCACGTCACATTGACCGACGAAGCGGGTCTGGTGGTCGCGGTCGCCGTGCTCATGCGACGCGCGCCGGCGTGAGCGCCATTGCATGAACACACTGATATTCGACATTGAGACGGTTCCCGATACGGATTTGGGCAGGCGTCTGTACGGGCTCTCCGACCTGTCCGACGAGCACGTCGCGCAAATCATGTTCACCAAGCGCCGCCAGGAAACCGGCAGCGAGTTTCTATCGCACGAGCAGCACCGTGTCGTCGCCATCTCGGTGGTGATGCGCGCCAGAGACTCGCTCAAGGTATGGAGCCTCGGCGAAGAGGCATCTTCCGAGAAGGATTTGATCGAGCGATTCTTCGACGGATTGGATAAGTTCACTCCGGACCTGGTGTCGTGGAACGGAGCGGGATTCGACCTGCCCGTGCTGAATTATCGCAGCCTGCTGCACGGAGTGACGGCGGCCCGCTACTGGGAGACCGGAGACGCCGACCACAGTTTCCGGTTCAGCAATTACTTGAGCCGCTTTCACTGGCGGCATATGGATCTGATGGATATTTTGTCCGGCTTTCAGGGCCGGGGCAGGGCGAGCTTGAACGATATTGCGACCTTGCTGGGGTTTCCGGGCAAGGTTGGCATGCACGGTGCCGACGTTTGGCCCGAGTATCTGAAGGGCGGCCTCGCACGCATCCGCGCCTATTGCGAGACCGACGTACTCAACACCTATTTGATTTTTTTGCGTTTCGAGCTCCTGCGCGGACACTTGAACGCGGCTGAGCATGCCCATGAAGTCGGGCGCGTTCGAAAATTGCTCGACGATTCATCGGCCGCGCATCTGAAGGAGTTTGCGGCGGCGTGGCTCGCGGGCTGAAGTCCTCGGAGGTGCAGGAGGCCGACGTCGTGGACCTTGCCCACGACGGCCGTGGGGTCGCGCGGGTCGATGGCAAAGCCGTCTTCATCGACGGTGCGCTTCCGGGCGAGCGCGTGCGCTATCGCCTGCTCAAGCGGCGCCGGCAATTTGACGAAGCGGGCTTGGTCGAAGTTCTCGCCGCGTCGCCGGATCGAGTTGCGGCGCGCTGCGCGCACTTTGGAATTTGCGGCGGCTGCTCGCTGCAGCATTTATCGCCGCCGGCACAGATAGCGGCGAAACAGCGGCAGCTGCTCGACAATTTGCAGCGCATCGGCCGGGTGCAGCCTGAGCAGGTGCTGGCGCCGCTGCGCGGGCCCGAGTGGGCTTACCGGCGTCGTGCCCGGCTCGGCGTCAAGTATGTTCACAAGAAGAGCCGTGTGCTGGCCGGCTTCCGCGAACGCGAAAAGCCCTATCTCGCGGACATACAGCGCTGCGAGGTGTTGCTCGGGCCGCTGGCCAATCTGCCGCGGGACCTTGCGGCGCTGGTGGAGACGCTCGTGTTGCGTGAGAAAATACCGCAGGTGGAGGTGGCGGCCGGGGATGAGTCGACCGCCTTGGTGTTCCGCGTTATGGAGGCGCCCGGTACGGCCGATATTGAAAAAATGGCGGCCTTCGGCGTCCAACAGGGTGTGCAAATCTTTCTGCAGACCGGCGGCCTCGACACCGTTCGCCCATTGGCGTCAAGTCACACGCCGAGCGGCGGCGATCCTCCGTTGCGTTACGCCGTCGATGCGGGGCGGGTGGCCATCGAATTCGGGCCGGTGGACTTTATTCAGGTCAATCGCGTGATCAATGCGTCGATGGTGGATACGGCAATGGATCTGTTGCAGCCTGCCGGCGGCGATGCGGTGCTCGATCTGTTCTGCGGCCTGGGGAATTTCACCTTGCCGCTGGCGCGCCGTGCCCAAAGAGTAGTGGGGGTGGAGGGGGATTCGGTGCTGGTCGGCAAGGCCCGGGCCAACGCGGCGCGCAACGACATTGGCAACGCGGCATTCTTCGTGGAGAATCTATTCGAACCGGCGCAGTTCGGAGCATGGGCGAAGGAAAGGTATGATTTGGTTTTGCTCGACCCCCCGCGCGCGGGTGCAGCTGCACTGCTCGAGCGGATGGCGCATTGGCGCCCGCGCCGAGTCGTGTATATTTCCTGCCATCCGGGGAGTTTAGCGCGGGACGCTGAGATCTTGGTGCACACCCAAGGGTTCAAGCTGACCTGCGCGGGGGTGATGGATATGTTTCCGCATACGACGCACGTCGAATCGATCGCAGTATTCGAAGGTCCTACATGAGCTTGGGGCCGCTGATGGTGGACATCGCCGGCACGGACCTGAGCGCCGAGGATGTTGGCGTGCTCGAACATCCGCAGGTGGGCAGCGTCATCTTGTTTTCGCGCAACTACCGCGATCCGGCACAGGTCAGCGCACTCACCGCGGCCATCCGCGCCGTGCGCTCGCCCGCTCTCTTGATTGCCGTGGATCATGAAGGCGGCCGGGTGCAACGGTTTCGCGAAGGCTTTACCCGACTTCCCGCCGCGCGCCTCTTGGGCAGGCGCTTCGATGAGGACAGGCGCGATGGGCTCAAGCTGGCGCAGTCGGTGGGCTGGCTGCTCGCCAGCGAATTGCGGGCCGTCGGAATCGATTTCAGCTTTGCTCCCTGTATCGACCTCGATTATGGGGTGAGTGAGATCATTGGTGATCGTGCCTTTCACAGCGATCCGGATACGGTGGCGGCGCTCGCAGTGGCGACCATGCTGGGCATGCGCGAGGCGGGGATGGCGGCCGTCGCCAAGCATTTCCCGGGCCATGGGGCGGTGGTTGCCGACTCACACGTTGCGCTGCCGGTGGATAGGCGAGAATTCGTCGATTTGGAGGCGGATATCCGGCCTTACCGCCCGCTGATCGACAACAATCTGGCGGGCATCATGGGCGCGCATGTGGTGTTTCCCGCGGTGGATGAGCTGCCGGCGAGCCTGTCGCAGCGCTGGATCTCAGGGGTGTTGCGCAATGAGTTGGGCTTTCACGGCTGCGTGTTCGCGGACGATCTCACTATGGCAGGGGCCGCGGCTTTCGGCGATGTGGTGGCGCGCGTGCACCTTGCGCTCGCCGCAGGTTGCGACGTCCTGCCCATTTGCAACGACCGCCATTCCGTAGAATTGGCCTTAACGGCGCTCGGGACGGATGTCGATTCTGCGGCGTCGCAGGCGCGGCTGGTGAGGATGCGCGCCCGCGGCGAGGCGCCTCCCGACCTGCACGAGAATGCGCATTGGCTGGAAACGGCAGGGCGGATCGCCGATCTGTCGGCCATACCGCCATTGATACTGACGGAAGGAAAGGCATGACGGGCTTTGACCTCAATTTGTATCGCCGCCTGGTCGAGACCTCGCCCGAGGGTGTGGTGCTGGTGGATGCGCAAAATCCCGAACGTGCGGTGGTCTACGTCAATCCCGGCTTCGAAGCGCTGACCGGCTATTCGGCCGCGGAACTGATCGGCCGCAATTTGCGCTTGTTGCAGGCAGACGATCGAGAGCAGGACGGCCGCCATCGGCTGCGTGAAGCGATGGATCGGGGAGAGACTTGTCGCGTGCTGCTGCGAAACTACCGCAAGGACGGCACGGTATTTTGGAACGAGATGACGGTCCTGCCGCTGCTCGGCGAGGATGGGCGGGTCACGCACTTCGCGGGTCATCACCGAGATGCGGGCGAGCGGCTGCGCATCGATCCCAAGCTTACCCGGGATTCGTTGAGCGGCGCACATCAACCTACCGCCGTGGCGATCCGCGACGACCGCTTGACCGGTCTGTTCACCTTGCCCTACCTCGAGGAATTGTTGAAGCGCGATTGGGCGGTTGCACAGCGCGAAAAACGCAGCATCGCGCTGTTTGCCATCGATATCGACTCCTTGGATCTGTACAACACCACATTCGGCAGGGGTGCCGGCGACTCGATGATCCGCCGCGTGGCGCACGTCGTGTCCGGATGTCTGCGCCGTTCGAGCGACGTCACCGCACGCATCGACGGCGGAAGTTTAATTGCTTTTGCACCGGGCCTTACCAACGAGCAGGCGCTGCGCATCGGCCAACTCATGGCCGAAAGAGTCAGGGACATGAGAATCCATCATCCACGCTCGGCGGTTTTACGCTACGTCAGCGTCAGCGTCGGCGTCCGCGCAGCGATCCCCGATCCTGCCGACAACCCGGAAGGCCTGTTGCAGAAATCGCAGGCTCAACTGCAGGTCGCGAAGAAGTCCGGGCGCAACCAAGCGGCTTGAATGCCGGCGACCGCCCCATGGAATTTACTCGCGCCATCGTACGCCCGCCCGCTAGAAGCTTCGCAGCGGGATTGTCGAGCGCTGCCGCAGGCGCACCCGACGTCGACCGAGCGCTCGAGCAACACGCAGCCTACGTCCGGGAACTGCGTAACTGCGGTCTGCAAGTCACGCAATTGGAACCGGATGAAGCGTATCCCGATGGAACCTTCGTCGAGGATACGGCGATAGTCACCGCTCGCGGCGCCGTGCTGACGCGTCCGGGCGCGCGCAGCCGCGCCGGCGAAGTGCGCGGCATCGCCGCGTCGCTGCGGACTTTCTTTGCGAACCCTATGCGCATCGAGCCACCGGGCACCGTGGACGGGGGAGACATCTGCGAGGCGGATGGACACTTTCTGATCGGCGTCTCGGCACGCACCAACCCTGCGGGCGCAGAGCAACTGACTGCGCATCTGGCTCGAATGGGATATACCGCTAGCGTCATCGATATCAGGGCCAACCCGTCGCTGCTGCACCTCAAGAGCGGCATCGCCTATTTGGGTGACGGTGCATGGGTCGCGGACAGTGCGGTGCAAGGGGAGCTGCGATCTCAGCGCGCCGTTGAGGTCCGCGATCTGATCCTGGTGCCGGCGCCCGAGGCCTATGCTGCAAACTGCGTGCGGGTGAACCAGGTGATATTCACGGCTGCAGGCTACCCGCAAATGCGCGCAGCGCTCGAGTCCAGGGGCTGCCGCGTGGTGAGTCTCGACATGTCGGAATTCAGAAAAATGGACGGAGGCTTGAGCTGCCTGTCGCTGCGCTTTTAGGTCAAGGTCAGCGGCCAATCCGGAGCACTCGAGAGTTGATGGGTTCTGCGTAGGGCAGCCCTGCCCCGCGCGTAGGACAAGCACGTAGGCGGTGTGTCCCGCGCAAGCGTGAACCACGTCTCATTCCCGCGTCCCCTTGCGCCGCGCTCGGTCTGAAATAAGACAACCGCACGGCTGCGCGGCAAGATTTCTGTTACGAAGGGGCGGATGAGTATCCGCACGAAAATGATTTCACTCCTGGCGCTGCTGTTTACGGTCCTGATCGTCCTCGAGATCGCGGTCCAGAAGCAGGTGCTGATGCCGAGCTTTGCCCAGCTCGAGCGGGAGGACGCGGAGATCTCGATGAAGCGCATCGGCTATGCTCTCGATACCACGCTGGAGAACCTGCAGTTGTCGGCCTCGGACTGGGGCAATTGGGCCGACGTGTATCAATTCGTGCAGTCGCCCACTGCGGCGTTCGTTGACGCCAACATCACCCCCGTGGCATTGAAGCAGCTTAAAGTGAATGCCATTCTCATCGTCGATTCAAATGGCGACTACGTGCTGTCCAGTGCGCGCAACTTGGACACCGGCGAACCGCTCGATATCGATCTGGCGGCGCGCACGGCCTTGCCGCCGGACTTTCCCTGGCGCGCGAACTTGAGCGAAGGCAAATCCGCGAGAGGTCTGCTGCGCACCAATAGAGGCGTCATGATGATCGCCGCCGCGCCGGTGCTGGACGGCAGCGGCGGCGGACGGCCGTTAGGAATGGTGCTCATGGGCAGGCTGCTCACATACGCCCAGGTGCAGATGATCGGCGCCCAGGCGCAGGCAAGTCTTAGCATGTCGAGCGATCCGTTAGCCGCGGGCGACGAACAGATTACCGAGACCGCCACGGCGACGCAGGTGTACAAGACATTCAGAGACGTCTATGACAGGCCTCTGATGAACCTTCGCGTGTCGGTTCCGCGCAGGATCACCGAGCGCGGGCAAGGAGCCGTGACCTATGCGTCGCTGTACCTGATTGCGGCGGCTGTCACCGTGCTGGCGCTCCTGGTGGTCGCGCTGAATCGCATCGTTCTTAAGCCGCTGGCTCGGGTGACGCGGCACGCGGTTGCGGTCGGCGAGGGCACGGACCTTGGAGCGCAGCTCAATCTTCCGGGCCGGGATGAGATTGCGCTGCTGGCACGGGAGTTCGATCGAATGGTGGAACGGGTGGCGGATTCGCAGCGGCAGCTCGTCGATCAGTCGTTCCAGGCTGGATTCGCCGAACTGGCCAAAGGCGTGCTGCACAATCTAGGCAACGCCATGACGCCTCTCGGCGTCAGGATCTCGAAACTCGGCGACCGACTGCGTGCTGCGCCGAGCGGCGACGTGGAACTCGCATTCGCGGCGCTCGCAGAGGAATCCGCCGGAACCGAACGGCATGCGGACTTGGAGGAATTTGTGCGTCTGGCGTGCCGGGAATTGGCAGCAAGCGTCAAGGAGGCACAAGGCGATGTCGCCGTGGTGCAGCGGCAGACAACCATCGTGCAAACGGCCTTGAGTGAGCTCATGCGCTCGACGCGCAATGCACACGTGGTCGAATCGGTGCGTCTGCCCGAGCTCGTGGCCCAAACATTGGAGATCGTCCCCGACTCGGCGCGCCGGCGGCTGTTCGTGGACGCAGATGAGTCATTGCGCAAGATTGGCGCGGTGCAGGTGGCACGTACGGTGCTGCGGCTGATTCTGCAGAATCTGATCATCAACGCCGCCGACTCCGTGCGCGATGCGGGCCGCGATCGCGGAGTTCTGCACTTTGCCGCAGAAATAGTGCCTGGCGCCGACACCGAGGAGCTGCATCTGCACTGCAAGGATAATGGCGTTGGAATTTCCGCCGACAATCTGCAGCGCGTCTTCGACAAGGGTTTTTCCACCAAATCCCGCGAGACCAACTACGGCATCGGGCTGCACTGGTGCGCCAATGCGATCGGCGCTCTGGGCGGGAGAATTTGGGCGGCGAGCGACGGCCCTGGAATGGGCGCGTCCATGCATTTGATGTTGCCGTTGCCGGCGCGATCGAGCGCGCCGAATACTTAGAGCCAGTGAGGTTGCCAGTGTCCGAAAAAAAGAGAATGCCGATTCGTGTCCTCATCGCCGATGATGAAGCCGACGTGCGCGACGCCTATCGGCAGATCCTGCTCGATACTGACATGAGCGGCGAAACGGCGGTGTTTCACAATTTGCGCGAGCGGCTGTTTGCGAAGAACGCGCCGGAGCAAGTGGCCAAGATCCTTGCACCGAGCGAAACGACGTTCGAACCCGTATTCTGCGCGGGAGCGGAGGCGGCGGTCGCTGCGGTGCGCGATGCGCTGTCCGCGGAGCAGCCGTTTGCAGTCGCCTTTCTCGACATGCGAATGCCGCCGGGACCCGACGGCGTATGGGCGGCGGCCCGGATTCGAGAGCTCGATCCCGCCATTGAAATTGTGGTGTGCACCGCCTATTCGGACGTCGACCCGCGCGATATCGGCGGGCTGGTGCCACCGGAGGAGAAACTGTCATACCTGCAAAAGCCGTTTCATCCGCATGAAATTCGCCAGATGACGATCTCGCTGGCCAGCAAGTGGCGGTCCGAACATCGCATCGTGAAGCTGGCCTACTTCGATGCGCTGACCGGCCTGCCCAATAGAGAGCAGTCGCGCAATCGTTTGAACAGTGCGCTGGTCGCGGCGAAGCAGCATCAGCGCATGCTGGCGGTGCTGTATCTAGATCTCGACAATTTCAAGAGGGTAAACGACACGCTGGGCCACGCGGTGGGAGATGAATTGCTGTGCCAGGTTGCGGCTCGGCTACGCACTTCCTTGCGCGCTGATGACACGCTGGACGATCAGTCGACGTCGCGCTCGAGCCACATTGCGCGTCTTGGGGGCGATGAGTTCATCGTGATACTGCCCAACATCCGCTCTGCGGACGATGCGTCGGCGGTTGCTGCGCGCCTCATTGCGGAGCTGCATGAGCCGATGCGCCTCGCGTTGCATACCTTGGTGGTCACCCCCAGTGTGGGCGTCGCCATGTTTCCGGCGGACGGTGTGGAAGTGGATAGCTTGCTGCGTAACGCGGACCTTGCCATGTATTATGCGAAGCGCAAGGGCCCCGGCATGTATGCGTTCTTCGACGCCTCGATGAACGATGCCGCGCTGCATCGGTTTACATTGGAGGCGAAATTGCGCGGCGCGTTGGAGCGCGGCGAGTTCACCTTGCACTATCAGCCGCAGTTCGACGTGCGCAGCGGAAGCGTGTCGGGCATGGAGGCGCTGCTGCGTTGGACCAATGACGAGCTGGGCGTGGTGCCGCCCGCGGAATTCATTCCGGTGGCGGAGGAGACGGGCCTCATCTTGAGCATCGGAGAATGGGTGCTGCGAAGTGCCTGTCAGCAGGCCAAGACATGGGTTGATGAAGGCCTGCCGATCGCCCGCATGGCGGTCAATGTGTCGGGACAGCAATTCGTGCTCAAGGATTTTCCGCAATTGGTGGCCGCTATCATCAAAGAGACCGGTATCGAAGCCTCGATGCTCGAGCTGGAAATCA
This sequence comes from Gammaproteobacteria bacterium, assembly GCA_040002315.1. Classification (GTDB taxonomy): domain Bacteria; phylum Pseudomonadota; class Gammaproteobacteria; order Steroidobacterales; family Steroidobacteraceae; genus Bog-1198. Next base: position 12,985 of record JBDUEQ010000012.1, on the reverse strand, counting down.
CCGAATCGGTGGTGATGAAGGACGAAGCTTGGGCGGAACAGGCCTTGGCCCAATTGAAGCAGCAGGGGGTAATGCTGGCCATCGACGATTTCGGGACCGGCTATTCGAGCTTCGGCCGCTTGCGGCACTTTGCCGTGGACCGGCTGAAAATAGATCGATCTTTCATGACCAGCCTCATCGACTGCAGCGATGATCGTGCCATTGCCGCGGCCATCATTGAGATGTCACGCTCGCTGCGGATCAATGTCACCGCGGAAGGCGTCGAGAGCTTTCCGCAGCTGCTGTTCCTGCAAGAGCATGACTGCCACGAGGCACAGGGCTTTTTGTTCAGCCGCGCTCTGCCGGCCGCAGACGCGCATAAGCTGTTGTGCCGCGCCGCTGACAACACAGCCGGTACCCGTACCCAGCGATTGAGGTCGCTGATCGGATAGCCGCCGCCACCCGGCTTGCGGGCCGCTTTTGCCCGATCGACGCTGCCGCCTGCGGTACACTGGCGAGGACGGTGAACGCTGGGCAAATAGGCGAACGATGGATCTAGGACTTGAGAATCGTCGAGCATTGGTGACGGGCGCCTCGCGCGGGCTCGGCCGGGCCATTGCGTCGGCGCTGGCCGCGGAAGGTGCGCAGGTGGTGGCCGTGGCACGCAATCTCGAGCGCTTGAATGATCTCGTGGCCTCAAGTGCGGGCGGCCGCGGATCGATTATGGCACGTGCCTGCGATCTGGCCGACGGCGCGGCGATCGAGACTCTGGGCAAATTGCTGCAGGAAGTAGATATCCTGGTCCTCAACAGCGGCGGCCCGCCGCCGGGCCCTGCCGCCGATACCACCGACGCGGTCTGGAACAGGCAATTCGAGATTATGTTCTTGAGCGCTATTCGCTTGACTCGCCTGGCGCTGCCCGGCATGCGCGAACGCGGCTACGGCCGAATCCTTGCCGTCGTTTCATCGGGAGTAATTCAACCGATTCCTAACCTGGGGATATCGAACGCCCTGCGTGCCGGCCTCGTCGGCTGGGCCAAGACGTTGGCCGCTGAAGTTGCGGGCGAAGGCATCACCGTCAACTGCATCGCCCCCGGGCGGATTGCAACGGATCGAGTTGCTGAGTTGGACCAGGGGCGTGCCAAGCGCGAAGGCGTCGACATCGCCTTGGTCGAAAAAGAGGCGCGGGCGAGCATACCGGTCGGGCGCTACGGCGATGCCGCAGAATTCGCATCAGTTGCCGCTTTTTTAGCGAGTTCGCGCGCGTCGTATATGACGGGAGGTGTCATTCGCGTCGACGGCGGCATGATCCGCAGCGTGTAGCGGCGTGCGAATGCGTCAGGCGAGCGGAGTAAATCCGTCGGCGCTCCATGCTTCGCTGCCGACGCCGTGGTGAACGAAGAACAGGCCGTCGGGATCGTAGCGAGATTTGACCTGCAGCAAACGCCGATAGTTCTCGCCCCAAAATGCGCTCTGCCATTGCGGCTCGAAGAAGTTGCTTTCGGCAACATAGCATGCAAAGTCCGGCAGGACTTTGCGCAGCTCGGCCATGGCGGCATGAATTCCAGCCGCATCACGGCGGGCTTCAGCGATGTTGGGTTCATGGCCGGCGATTCCCGGATACGCCGGCGGTTCCTCCGCGGCGATGATAGCCAGTGCAAATGCACCTAGGACGGCCGGATTCGTGGCGGTGTCCATGGCCGCAGCGAGCGCGCGGGTCGGCGCGCCGGCAAGTCCCTTATTGAGGTGCAGCGACACCTCCCATTGTTTCGCCGCGGCGTGCAGCGCATCCGCGAACGCCGGCAAGCTATCGTCGTTCAAGAGCGATTCGGGCAGCCAGGCCGAGTCGTAAGCATGCAGCACCTGGCCGCATTGGCCGGCGTCGCCCGCCCAGAACAGATTACCCGCGGCCGCACCGGCGCGGTCGTCGGAGCTGGTGACTCCGGGGATTCGTTTCAAGAATTCGGGGTCCCAGAAGCTGCGTGCGGGAAAGTCCATGACGCGGGGTTTGGCGACGAAGGAGAACTCTTCAGGAGCATTGGCGACGGCCTCGAAGAAACTGTGCCAAATGGATTCGCCGGTTGCCCGGTCGATGCCCTGAGACACCATGTGGATGGCCAGCACCCGATCTTCCTTCAGCGTGATCTGTTCCCCCCAGTGTGGATTGAGCAGATGGTCCCGGTAAAACCGCAGCGTATTTTCGATCAGCCTGCGAAATGCGGCGTCGGAATTGGACTGAATGGTCGCGCTCACCAGACCGAAGTGTTCCGGTAGTTCGTGGGTTTCGAGCGTCAGCCGGCTGATCACGCCGAAGCTTCCGCCACCGCCGCCCTTGATGGCCCAAAACAATTCCGGGTTCGTGCACGGGTTCGCCAATTGCACGCGACCATCCGCCGTCACGATCTCGGCCTCGAGCAAGCTGCCCGCCGCGGTGCCGTAGCGTTTCGAGAAGCTGCCGAAGCCGCCGCTTTGGATCAGTCCGGCCACGCCCACTGTGGTGCATCCGCCGCCTTGAACATAGCGCCCGTGACGGGTGGTCACGGCGTCATAGACCTGCATCCAGATGGCACCCGCGCCGACCGAGACCGCGTGCTTGCGCGCCGCCGCTGCGCAGCCGGCAGGGACGAAGTCATCATGCACCGTAATCGAGTTCATGTGCCGGGTCCAAACCAGCAGTGAGTCCGCGGCATTCGAGGTGCCCTGGTAGCTGTGGCCACCGCCCTTGACGACCAGGCGCAAGTTCCTAGCCCGAGCAAAATTGACGGCTGCAACCACATCGCGCGTGCTCTCGGCAGCTACCGCATAGATGCTGGGTGCAAAGATCCAGGCATCCACCCAGCCCAGTGTCTGTGTGAGCCCTGGCTCGTCGCCGACGTAGTAGGGATTGTGCAATTCCGTAAGCATTTGCGCGCATTCGGCGCTGGTTGGCGCCGCCAGGCACGTTTTGAGGGGCGAGCGCACGCCGCTGAGCCTTCCGCCGACCGACCGATTCAGGACTTCCCAGTCTTTGTGCTTCGGCCAGGCGGGATCCGCAGGCCGCAGCCGCCGCTTAATTCTTTTCGCGATGGCCTTTGCCGAAATGCCGGCCCATAGGAGCGGCAGCGTGGCCATGGTTCTGAGCAAGCGTCGCCGCGTGTGCATGAATGGGCTCAAGCGGACGGATGGTGCGCGAGCCAATGTCGGGCAATGCTCTCGCGATTGCACAGCCAAACACCTTCGTGGCGCTGCATATGATCGAGCAGGCGAACGAGCGCTCCGATCCGGCCGGGGCGGCCGATGATTCGTGCGTGCAGGCCGACGCTCATCATCCGCGGCCGGCCATCGCTGCCCTGTCGATACAGCCAATCGAAAGCATCGCGGCAGTAGCTGAAGAAATCGCCTCCCGTGGCGAAGTCGCCGCCGCGCTGCAAGCGGCTGTCGTTGTTGTCGAAGGTATAAGGCAGCACGAGATGCGAGCTGCCGCCGACGCGCGTCCAATAGGGGAGGTCGTCGTTGTACGCGTCGCTGTCGTAGAGGAACCCGCCGGTCTCCACCACCAGGCGCCGTGTGTTGGGGCTGGGCCGGCCGGTGTACCAGCCGACCGGCCGGCGGCCGGTGAGTCGCGAGATCACATCGATGTTGCGCAGCATATCGGCGCGCTCTGCCTGCTCGGCAACGAATTGGTAATCGATCCAGCGCTGACCGTGACAGGCGACTTCGAATCCGCTTGCTGTGATCTCTGCGGCCGCTTCTGGATTGCGCTCCAACGCCATTCCTACGGCAAAAATCGTGGCGTCCACATTGCGCCCGCGCAGAATGCGCATGATTTCCCAAAAACCTACACGGCTGCCGTACTCGAAATTCGATTCGACATTGAGGTTGCGGGCGTTCGGCAAGGGATCGCCGCCGACATCGGTCAGCACGGATTCCGAATGCGCGTCGCCGTGCAGCACGCAGTGTTCGCCGCCCTCTTCGTAGTTCAGCACAATGGAGACGGCAATTCGGGCATCACGCGGCCAGCGCGGATGCGGCGGCCGAGAACCGTAGCCGATCAGATCGCGCGGATATGCGTCAGAACCACTCATGCGTGATTCAGGCGGCGTTCGGCCGCGATCCAATCCATGTAGGCGTGCAGCGCCTCGCGCAATGGACGAGGTCTCCAGCCGGTCTCGGCGCTGATGCGCGCAATGTCGTAGGCACCCCACATGCCGTCGCGCAGGGTCTCGTCCTGTAGAATGTCGGCGTCGCCGGCCGCTGCGAGCTCGGCATGGAAGCCGGGAAACTTTTCCGCAGCCCAGTTCACCAAGTTGCCCACCGTTGCGGTCGTACCCATCGCAATATTGTATGAACTGTATCGCAGCACCGGCGCTCGCAGCAACGCGATGATGGCGCGCGCCACGTCCTCCACATGAATGTAGTCGCCGACAGCGGCAAGTGTATTCACGCGCACGCGCTTTACACCGCCCACGGCCAGATGCGCGATGCGGTTCGGAACATGCCGAAAATTTCGGCTGGCAGTGACGCGGTCCATGGTGCCGTACACCGACGAGAGCCGTACCGAGGTGGTTGACAGGCCGAAGAGGTCGCCGTAGCGCTCCGTGATCAGTTCCGAGGCGAGCTTGGAAATGCCATACAGTCGCCGCGGCATGACGTATCCGTCCTCCGGCAGAGGCTCACCGGGGCGATCCGGACCGTGGTGCTTGTAGACCGCGCCGGAACTGACGTAGATGACCCGCGGCGGTGCACTGAGGGTACGCGCCCAGTCGAGCACGGCCACCGTGCCCATGACATTGACGTCGATGATGCGTCCTGGGCTTTCCGCTTCGGGCTCGCGGCGTGACTCCGCGGCGGTGCCGCGCGACAGCGGCGTCACGGTGGCGCCGTGGACAATGTAAGTAATGTCCATCTGCTTTAGCAGCGGTGTCCAAATGTCCGGTCGAGTCACGTCGGCGACCACGATATCGAGCCGCTCCTTCACGGAGTCAAAGTAGCGCAGGGCGGCGGCGTCCGGTGCGGCGGCATCGAGCACCACCAGCCGTTCGGCCGGATTGGCGTCGAGCCACGAGCGCCCGAGCACACTCATGACGAATCCCGTCGCACCCGTCACCAGCAGTGTCATGGGAGAGGGAAATCCTGCAACAGCCCGAGCAAGGCCTGCGACGCGATGCCGAAGTCCTGAAGTGTCATGGCCTCATCCGGATTGTGGCTGCCGTGATCGTTGCGCACGAAGATCATCCCTGTCGGAATCCCCATCTTGGCGAATACTGCCGCGTCGTGCCCGGCGCCGCTGGCCATTTCGAATGGCTGCTCGAGTTGACCGCGCAGCGATGCGCGCAGCCGGGCGTCCATGACGGCCGGCGGCGAGTCGCTGGTAGAGCCTAAGTCGAAGCTGACGCGATACTCCTCGCCGATGCGCGCAGCGGCCCGCCGCGCTTCGTCGGCTATGGCATTCATCGTGGCGTCGGATACACTGCGTATGTCGATTACAAAGTGAGTTTCTCCGGCAATCTTGCTTGGTCCGTGCATGGCAGGATCGGTATAGAGTTCCCCCGAGGTAATCACCAGATCCGCTTCGGCCTCCTCCTGTCGTAACCAGACCGTCTCCAAATGATGCAGCAGCGCGACCGTTGCCGCGACCGCATCGTGGCGGTGTGCCCGGTTGACGGCGCCCGAATGGCCGTAGCGGCCGATGCAGCGGGCGTTGCGGAATCGCTTGCAGCCGCGAATACCGGTCACAACGGCGGCGGGCAGCCGCTCGGCCACCAGCGTCGGGCCCTGTTCGATGTGCAGTTCCAAGTAGGCGCGGATTCGCGATGGGTCGAGCAGGGATCGCCGCTCGCGAATCGCCTGCGGGTCGAAACCTCGCTCGATCAGGGTGGCTTCCAGAGTGCGGCCGTTGTCAGAGCGTGGGATCGACAGGCAGTCGGGATCAAGCAAGCCGAAAGCGCCGCCGCTGCCGAGATAGGCAATATCGAACCAAGCCGATTCTTCGGCGCGAATGCCCATGACGGTGATGTCGGAATCCGAGGAGAAACCCTCTCGCTTCAGGGCGGACAGAACGCTGAGGCCCGCGACGACGCCGGCCGCACCATCATAGTTGCCGCCTTGCGGTACGCTGTCGAGGTGCGAACCCATCATTATATGCGGTGCGCGCCGGTCGAGACCGGGCAGCGTCATCATCAGGTTGCCGATGGCGTCGATGGAGACTTCGAGACCCATCGCATCGGCGGCAGCATGCATGATGTCGTGTGCAGCTTGCTCGCCCGCGCCGTAGCTGTCGCGCACGATGCCCCGTCCGTGCCGAGTGCTGCGGCTGAGGCTATCGAATAGCGCCGCCGCCAGCTTAAGATCGGGTTGGAGTCGTTCGCTCGCCATGTTGTTGGGCCATGGTAACTCAACCGGAAGGAATCCAAGAAAGATGTCAAGTTTACTGGCAGGAAAAATCACCGTCGTCACCGGAGCAAGCTCCGGCATAGGGCGTGCGATTGCCACGAGCTTTGCCGCCGAAGGCGCCGTCGTGGTCATCGCCGATGTGGTCGCGGAGCCGCTCGAGGGCGGCGAGACCACCCTCGAGCTCATCGCGAGATCCGGCGGCGAGGCTTCATTCGAGAAAACCGACGTCGGCAGCTGGGACGACATCGACGCATTGATCGGCCGGGCCGTGGCGCGCCACGGCCGGATCGACGTAATGGTGAACAACGCGGCGATTTTCTCCGCAACGGCGCTGCTCGATACCAGCGCTGCGCAATGGGAACATGTCATGTCGGTCAATCTCACCGGAATGTTCAACGGCTGCAAACGCGCCATCCAACAAATGATCACCCAGGAGCCGCGCAACGAGGTGCGCGGCCGCGTTATCAATCTAGGGTCGCAGCAGGGGATAGTGACTGCGCCCCGCGATACTCCCTACGGCGTGAGCAAGGCGGGAGCGATCTATTTGACCAAGCAAATCGCCGTGGACTATGCGCAGGATCTCATCGTCTGCAATTGCATCTCTCCCGGCAAGATCGTGACCGGCCATCCGGGGCTGCCCATGGATCCGGCTCTGCTCGAGAACGCGCGCCGCCGCACGCCTTGGCCGCGCCTCGGCCGGCCGCAGGATATCGCCAATGCCGCCGTGTTCCTGGCCAGCGACCGCGCGACCTACATCACAGGGTCGAATCTGGTGGTCGACGGCGGGTGGTTGGCGCGCTAGCGGTTGGGTATGGAGTACACCTTGCCGAGGTAGGGTGACTTGTCGATCTGATCCACCGCCGTGACGTACAGGGTCTTCTCGTCAGGGCTGAAGGCGAAATTCGGCACTTGCAGCGACGGCAGGGTCAATTTTCGCAGTAATTTCCCTTCGGCATCGACGATGAAAATTACCCCTGCCAGCGGCACATGCAAATCGCGTGCGCTCTGTCCGATATAAATTTGACCGCGTGAGTCTATCTTCACGCCGTCGGGCCAGACGTGCACCACGTGGTTGGTCAGATCGTCTAGATTCACGAAAATGCGCCGATCGGACAACGAGCCATCGGCGCCGATTTTGAATTTGAGCAGCCGGTTCTCGTCGGTCTCGACCAGGTACAGGATCTTTCGGTCTCCGGAGACCGCCACGCCGTTGGCGTTGTGCACGTCGCCGGCCTTCAAGGTGATGACTCCGTCCGCGGCGATGTAGAAAACCTTGCCGTCGATGGCATCGCCGTGACTGCCGGAGGTCGTGAAATAAATGCCGCCGCGGCCGTCGGGCGCAAGATCGTTTGGACCCACGAAGTGATTGCCATCCCGGTCGTGCGTATAGGCGGGCAGCACCGTGCCGTCGGCGGCCATACGCCCGATCGTGCCGTTGTCATAGCAGGTGGTGAGGAATTCGCCGTGCGCCGTGGGCACCACTGCGGACTGCCCACAACCCTTCTCGGAGGAGAACACTGAGTTCTTCTTGCCGTCCCAGGTCATCACGACATTGCGGTCGTACTCCACGTAGTACAGCTTTCCGTGGAACCAAACGGGTCCCTCGGGGTAGTGCGCGTCGCCGTTGAGCACTTGCACGCCGCTCTTGGCATGGCACGGTATGGCGGACGCGAAAATTAGCAAGGCAATGATTGTCGATGCGATCTGCGTCACGCTGCTGCCCCGTCATGGATCGTCACATAGCCTATGGCGCGTTTCTGGTCGGCGATGATGGTGCGGCTCGCCATGCAAAAATGATACACCGCCCAGAACCCGGTGGGTGCCAACACCAGCAGGGCCATGCGCAGCGACGCGGCATCCGCGCCGCCGCTGCCCGCGAACCAGTCGCTCAACAAACCGACGCCCTGAGGCGCGATGATGAGATTGAATACATTGCCGACCACCAAGGACCAGGCGGTGAACATGGCGCGCATGCGGGGCGGCGCCAGATTCTGCATCAGGCCCATGCACGGGCCGATGTAGAAATAAATGGCCGGAATGAACAGCCAAAACATTAATTTGGCCATCCCCAAGGAATGCGTCCAGTAGGCAATGAAGGAGGGAATGGTGGTCAATCCGACGCCGGCCGCCAGCAGCCAGACCACGCGGCGCGGATCGGCCATGGCCGGGCGCGACAATATCCAAGCAGTGCCCGCGGTCGCGATGATGCCTCCCACCAGATGAATATTCCCGGTGAACGCGCCCGCTTCGCCGACATTGAGGTTGTAGCTGCGCATCAGAAAAGCGGGTGTGAACCAGATGAGGCCCCAACCCCACAGAGCGCACACGCCCGAGGCCATGACCACGTGAAATGCAGCCTTTTGGCGCCACAGGAATCGCAGCGATTCGAGCAGCGGCGGTGCGCCTGTGTCGGCAACGGCGTCCATACGACCACGCTTGGGCTCACGTATGGTCAAATAGATAATCGTGCCCATGATGACGCCTGGGATACCCAGGGCGAGGAACGCGGCACGCCAGCCGTACGCATGCGCCACCGCGCCGGCCACGTTCGCACCCAGCCAGGCGCCGATGGGCGCACCGAGCGCGAACACGCCCAGTGCCATGGGGCGCCGATCCGCCGGAAAGTAATCCGCGATGATGGAATTCGCGGGCGGCGTGCCGCCGGTTTCGCCGATGCCGACTCCGATGCGTGCCGCCAGGAATTGCCAGTAGTTTCGCGACAGCCCGCACAGTGTGGTGAATCCGGACCAGACGATCAGCGAGGCAACCAGGATATTGCGCCGGTTCCTGCGGTCGGCCAGCCACGACATGGGAATGCCGAAGGAGACGTAGAACAAGCCGAGCGGCACTCCCGTGAGGAAGCCCGCGCCGGCGTCCGTCAGCTTGAGATCCAGGCGAATCGGCTCGAGTACGGTGGAGACCACATAACGGTCGGCGATGCTGACCGCGTACACCAGGCACATGATGATGACTACGTACCAGCGTTCCGCCAGGGAGGATTCCTGAGACTCGGGGGTGTCGATGACCATGTTGCTCCAAGCGTTTCTTGTTTTTAGAAGTGCTCAACCCAGGGGCGTAATTCGATCTCTTGCGACCAGGCGCTGCGCGGTTGACGCAGCACATCGATGTAGGCCTGTGCAATCGCGTCGGGATCGAGCGTGCTGTCGGGCTTGTCGGCGGGATCCGGCCGATGCGCGGCGCGTATCGCGCCGTCGATGACAAAATGCGCGACGTGGATTCCTTTGGGTGCCAATTCGCGGGCGGCACTTTGCGCGAGACCGCGAAGCGCGAATTTTCCCATGGCGAACGCGGCAGAATGCGCAAAACCCTTGACGCTGGCCGTCGCGCCGGTCAACAGGATGGCACCGCGCCCCTGCGGCAGCATGCATCTCGCCGCTTGCTGGACGACGAGAAATCCGCCGAAGGCGGTAACGCCCATGGACTGTTGCACGGTGCTTGGATCGAGCTCGGCGAGCGGCCCTTGAGCGCGGGCGGCTGCATTGTAAACGACGATCTCAGGGTCGCCGATCTGCGCCGTCGCCTGCTCGAACAGAGAAGCAACAGATTTGGGATCTGAGGAATCGGCGCTGAAGGCAACCCCGTCGATTTCCCTGGTGAGTGCGTCGAGCTTCCGGCCATTGCGCGCTGCCAGCGCGACTTTGACTCCGAGGCCGGCGAGTTGCCGCGCCAATGAGGCGCTGATTCCAGTTCCGGCGCCGACGATGAGTGCGTTCCGGTAGGGAAAGTCCGCCATGAGGAGAGGTCCTGGGGTTGATGATGTTGAAATTGGAGATGCTGAGATTTATCTAGCCGCGATCTTACACGTTGCTAGCCGGGCTCTTTGGCAAAAACCACCAGGCGGTTGTTCGCGGGCAGGTCATGATCCGCGTCCAGGTGCAGACCATATTGCTGCGCAAGGGCCGTGACTTCCTGCATGTCGCGCAAACCGGATTTTGGATCGCGCTCCTGCAGCATGAGATCGAATTCCCGGTTGCTGTCCGAGGTATAGCGGCCCGCGTAGCGAAACGGCCCGTAGATGCACAGCACCCCGCCCGGAGACAGCACCGAGCCGATACCATTGAACAGCGCCAACACCTCATGCCAGGACATGATGTGCAGGGTATTGGCGGTGAACACGGCATCGACGCTGCGTACCGGCCAGACGGCCTGGCGGACGTCGAGCAGCGTGGGTACGCGCAGATTGGGTGGGCCTTCGAGCTTGACGCGCTCCGCCAGATCCGCAAGGTAGGCCAATTGTTCGGTCGGGTGCCAGGTCAGATGGGCGAGCGTTCGAGAGAAGTGCACCGCGTGTTGACCTGTGCCGCTGCCGATCTCCAGGACTTGGGTGCGATCTGCGAAGCGCACACGCAAAACTTCGAGGATGGGGTCCTTGTTGCGCTCGCAGGCGGTGGAGAAGGGGAGCATGGTGCCTCGATTGACGGTTGGCCAATTGGCGAGTATGACGCAAAATCGAACCCTCGCGGCCCGTGCCCCTCGACGGCGCCGACTTTTGTTAGAGTATCGGCCCCCCGGTTAACTTGGTTCGCAAGGAGATTCTCGATGGCGATCTCAATATACGACTTCTCGATTCCGGTATTGACCCGCGGCTTGACGAATATGTCGGTCGTTCTCGATAAGGCTTCGACGCATGCGGCGGCGAAGAAATTCGATCCCGTGGTGCTCGCCCAGGCACGCCTGTTTCCAGACATGCATCCGCTGGTGCGTCAGGTGCAGATTGCCTGCGATACCGCCAAAGGAGCGGGTGCGCGCTTGGCGGGGATCGACGTTCCCAAGCACGAAGACACGGAGGCGACCTTTGCAGACCTCAAGGCACGCATCGCCAAGACGGTGGATTTTCTGAAGACGGTGACCGCGGCGCAGGTGAAGGACGCAGAGAGCCGCAACATCGAAATCAAGTTTCCGAGCGGCAGCTGGAAATTCACGGGGCTCGCCTACCTGACTGACTTCGTGCTGCCGAACTTCTACTTTCACGAGGCGATGGTGTACGCACTGCTGCGCAAGAACGGCGTCGAAATCGGAAAAGGTGATTTTCTGGGGGCCATCCAGTAGCGCGCTAGGCGAGCACCTCGACCAGCATCTCGATGCGCGTGAATAGTTTTTCCTCGGTGCGTGCGTCGTGCGTGAAGCGCAATTTCAAGGGTCCATCGAGGCGGAATTCCTTCGGTTTTCCCTGAATCAGTTTGAGCACGTGCTTCGGATCGACTTTGTTCGCCTCCTCGAATATGAAGTAGCCGCTGGTGGCGCCGGCGTCGATCTTGCGGATGCCGAGTTGCGCGGCACGCAGCTTGAGCCGCGTTGCGCGAAACAGCGACTGTGCGTAGTCGGGCATGGGTCCGAAGCGGTCGATCATCTCGACTTTCAAGTCGTCGAGTTCGTCGCGGGATGTGGCGCTGGCGATGCGCTTGTACAGCACCAGGCGCAGATGCACGTCGGGCACGTAGTCCTCGGGGATGAGCACCGGCACATGCAACTCGACTTCGGGCCCCGCATCGATGGGCCGTTCCAGATCGGCCTGCTTGCCGGACTTCAGTGCCGACACTGCGCGCTCCAGCAATTCCATATAGAGGTTGTAGCCGATCTCTTCGATCTGGCCGCTTTGCTCATCACCCAACAGCTCGCCTGCGCCGCGGATCTCCAGATCGTGGGTGGCCAGAGTGAACCCGGCGCCGAGTTCCTCGAGCGATTCCAGAGCCTCGAGCCGCTTGATGGCATCGGCGGTCATGGCCTTGCGGGGCGGGGTGATCAGATAGGCATAGGCGCGATGATGCGATCTACCGACACGGCCCCTCAACTGATGGATTTGCGCCAGACCGAACCGGTCCGCCCGATCGATGATGATGGTGTTTGCCGTAGGCACATCGATGCCGCTCTCGATGATGGTGGTGCATACCAATACATTGAAGCGCCGGTGATAGAAATCGAGCATCAGCTGTTCCAGATCGCGCTCGCGCATCTGGCCGTGACCGACGGCGACATTCGCCTCGGGCACGAGTTCGCGAATCGCCTGCGCCGTCTTCTCGATGGTCTCTATCGCGTTGTGAACGTAGAAGATCTGACCGCCGCGCCGAATCTCCCGCAACGCGGCCTCGCGCACCACGGATTCGTTCCACTCCAGCACGAAGGTCTTCACGGCGAGGCGCTCGGCCGGCGGGGTGGTGATCAGGGACAGATCGCGCAATCCTCCCATGGCCATGTTCAGGGTTCGCGGAATCGGCGTAGCCGTCAACGTCAGAACGTCGACCTCGGTGCGCAATGCCTTGAGCTTTTCCTTGTCGCGCACGCCGAAGCGATGTTCCTCGTCGATCACGACCAAGCCCAAATCCCTGAAGCGCGCCTTGCCCTGCAGCAGGCGCTGCGTGGCGATGACGATGTCGACGGTGCCCGCGGCGACGCCGTCGAGTATTCCCTGTGCTTCCTTGTTGCTGCGAAAACGCGACAGGCTTTCGACGCGCACCGGCCAGTCGGCGAAGCGATCGACAAAGGTGGTGTAGTGTTGTTGAGCGAGCAGGGTGGTCGGGACCAGCACGGCGACCTGCTTTCCGGCCTGCACGGCGACGAAGGCGGCGCGCAGCGCGACCTCGGTCTTGCCGAAACCGACGTCGCCGCAGATGAC
>JBDUEQ010000011.1:0-36839 GCA_040002315.1 Gammaproteobacteria bacterium | reverse complement strand
GGAACCCAGCAATTGTCAAAAATGGTTGGTCGCACCCACTTCCCGAAATGCTGTGGGTTTATGGTGCGGACGACTATTTGCTGGCGGGGATCAGAAATGCGGCGTCTCAATACTGTGATGGATCCGGCAATCGCCTGCATCGCGCTAATGCTGGCCGCGGTCGGCGCCGCGGGGGCGGACGGCTTGACCACGACTGTCAGCGGCTTCGGTACCCTCGGTGGCAGCTTCACCAGCGACAGTCACTATGCGTACATTCACGATCCGAGCGAATTTCGGGGCGCCACCAATCAATTTGATGTGGGCCTTGAATCACGAGTCGGCCTGCAGGCGACGTTTGGCTTCGGCTCGGGTCTTTCGGTCACCGTGCAAGAAGTCGCCCGGGAGCGCGGGGACAAAACCTTCGATCCCGCAACGGAATGGTTGTACCTGCAGTATGAGCCCGGCTCGGACTGGAAATTGCGGCTGGGAAGGGTAGCGCTCGCCACATTCTTGTATTCAGATTCGCGCTTGGTTGGCTACGCCGCTCCTTGGTTTCACTCGCCGAATGAGGTCTATAGCGCAGAGCCGTTCTTCTATGTGGATGGCGGCGAGGTGGTGTGGCATAAAAACGTGGGACCGTTTCGGCTCGGCGCGCAAGGTGCGTTCGGCTCCACGCAAGTCGCATTGCAAGCCTTGGGTCTGTCCTTCACCTCTACCGCGACGGACGTGTTCAACGTCGCCGTCTCGCTCGAGTATAAAGATTTCTTGATTCGGATTGCGCAGACCGGCGACAACGGCCCGGTGTCTGTACCCTTGAGCGCGAACTTCGTGTTGAGCTACCACGTCCATGACAGATTCACGTCGGTGGGCACTCAGTATGATGACGGCAGGGCCATCGCGCTCGCCGAGTGGACTCGCCGGTCGGAGAACGATGCTCCGTTGCTCAATGAGCCTTTCACTGAATCTTCCCAGTGGTATGTCGCCGGTGGATGGCGATTTGGCAAGTTCACGCCCTTGGCGATCTATGGACACATTCACCAGGAGCAGAGCCTGCTCGGCAGCCCTCGCTCCTGGAGCACCGTAGCGGCGTCTCTGCGCTACGATGTCGTTCACAATATCGCGCTGAAAGCGCAAGTTTCGCGCCCCCAGGCGAGCAATTCTACCTACTGGGTTACCGGGAGCGCCGCTTCGGGCGAACGGGTGAATGTCTACAGCGTCGGCGCGGACTTTGTGTTCTAGGGAGGCGCTGCTATGAGTATCAGTTTCCCGCTGCGGGCCTCGAGTGCGATTCTTGCATTGACCATAGCATCGCGCGTCATTGCCGGGGATATCGTGGTCGTGATGGGACCCTCCGCCACAGCCATGACCCGCGATCAGATCGCCAACATCTATCTGGGCCGCAGCACTGTTCTTAAACCAGTGGATCTGCCCGAATCGAGCGCGGTTCGCGCCGCCTTCTACAAGAAGGTGACCAATCGGGACGCCGACCAGATCAAGACCGTGTGGTCCAGACTCACCTTCACGGGCCAGGGGCAACCTCCCAAAGTATTGCCCGACGCCGCCGCGATCAAAAAGGTCCTCGCCGCCGACCCCAAGGCCATCGGTTACATCGAAAAATCCGAGGTCGACGCCACCGTAAAAATTGTTCTAACCGTGGACTGAACGACATAGCAAGACTCAATATTGTGAAATTTACATGAACGCGGCAGAAAACTCCTTCGAAGACACGAGCACCATGCGCGCGCGCATGCCGCCGCAGGGTGCGGGCGCCTTGATTCTCGAGAGGCTAGGTCACGTCACCGACCCGCATCTGCTGTTTCCCCTCCTGGCTGTCTTGATTTTGATCATCCTCTGGGCCGCCACCCTCCACCTCATCCACGTCGAGCGTGCCGGTGCACAAGGCACGGCGCAGACTTCGGTTCGCAAGCTTCTCGATACCTACCAAGCTCAGGTCGTGCGCGCGTTGCGGGAAATCGACCAAACCCTGAAGGTCGTGCAGTTCACCGCTGAGACAGATGGAAACCAGGTCGCATTGCCTGAACTTCAGGACCGCTCGCTCCTGCCGCCGACGCTTCTGTTCACGGTGAGCGTCATCGATGCGCGCGGCGCAGTCGTCGCGAGTACCGCGGCGGTTCACCCTGCGACCGTGAACGATACCAGTTATTTTGCGAGCCTTCGTGATCGTCCGGCCGCGAATCAGGACATTTGGGTCGACCCGCCTCACCGCGAGTCCAAGTCGGGCGAGTGGAAATTGCTGTTCAGCCGGCGCATGAATGCACGCGATGGCTCCTTTGCCGGCGTCGTCACGGAGACGGTCGATGCCGCATACTTCGTGAGCGGCTATGAACCTTCGATGCTTGGGTTAGAGGGCGTCCTGGGAGTACTCGGCACGGACGGCATATTCCGTGCGCGCCGCAGCGGGGATGCCGTAAGCGCCGGGGAGACGGTCGACTACGCGTCCGTAGTACACCCCGGTTCCGGAGGGGAGGATCTGCCCGTATTCCTCGCTGCCAATCCCTGGGACGGTGTGCGCCGCTATACGAACTCACGTGAACTGTACGATTTTCCTCTCGCGGTCATCGTCGGGGTTTCCGAACAGGAACAACTGGCCACAACCTCCCACGACCGGCGCATTTATCTCGAGCGCGCCGGCCTCGCGAGCGCTGTTGTGATCTTGCTGGCCGCTATCCTGGGCCGCTCCAGTTGGCAACTGCTGCAAAGCCGGCGGCTCGCAAGTGCCGCAAAAGTTGAGTATGCCGAGCGCGTGGAATATTTGGCATATCACGACGGCTTGAGCGGCCTGCCCAATCGCAGCCTATTCAGCAAAATCCTGACGCGCAGCATCAAGCTCAGTAGAAGGCACCAGCGGCGTCTCGCGGTGCTATTTCTCGACCTCGATCGTTTCAAACAGATCAACGACACCCTGGGCCACGAGGCGGGGGATCAATTGCTGCAGGAAGTCGCCAGGCGATTGGAATCCTGTCTGCGCGACAGCGATACCGTCGCCCGATTAGGGGGCGATGAGTTCGTCGTGCTGCTGCCGGAATTGGGGTCGGGCGAATATGCCGCGGTCGTGGCGCAAAAGATTCTGACCCTGTTGGCAGAGCCCTTCGTGCTGGTCGGCCAGGAGTTTCGAGTTACCGCGAGCATCGGTATCTGCACTTACCCCGAGGACGGGCAGGATGAGCAGACGCTCACCAAGCACGCGGATATCGCAATGTATCAGGCCAAGGAAGAGGGCAAGAATAATTTCCAGTTCTATTCCGAGAAGCTCAATGCCAACTCCCTCGAACGGCTCTCCCTCGAATCGAGCCTCCGCCACGCGCTCGAGCGGAACGAGTTTCTGCTGTATTACCAGGCGAAGCGCGACACGGCGAGCGGACGGATCACCGGCATGGAAGCGCTGCTGCGCTGGGAGCACCCAGACCTCGGCATCGTCGCACCCATGCAATTTATCCCGGTCGCGGAGGAGACCGGGCTCATCGTGCCTATCGGCAAATGGGTGCTCAAAACCGCTTGTCTGCAGAACGTTGCCTGGCACAATCAAGGGATACCCGATTTGAGCATGGCGGTGAACCTCACGGCACGCCAATTCTCGGACGAGAATCTCCTGGCCGACATTGCCGGCATCCTACGCGAGACCGGCATGCAGCCGAGCTTGCTGGAATTGGAAATTACCGAAAGCCTATTGATCAACGACGTCAACAAAACCTTGCGAATCATGGCGGGCTTAAAAGCCATGGGTATCAGGATTGCGGTCGATGATTTCGGGACCTGCTATTCGTCACTCTCCACTTTAAGACAATTTCCATTGGATGCCATCAAGATCGATCGATCCTTTATCCGTGATGTCTCTTCAGCCTCAATCGCTCATCTGCATCCGGAAAAGCCGGATCTGGCGGATGCGATTATCGCCATGGGCCGCAGCTTGAGCTTGACCGTTGTCGCACAAGGGGTGGAAACCAAGGAGCAGGCCGATTATCTGCGTGTCCACGCGTGCGATGAAGTTCAAGGATTTTATTACAATAAACCCCTGCCGACCGAACAAGTCACGGCGCTACTACAAGATCAGAAGGGCTCCGGGTAAGCTCAGATTCAGAAGCATAGCGAGAACCGTGGGCGCTTAGAACATCGCATGATCGCCGCGCTCCGCTGCGGCGGTGCCGTTGAGTCAATGAGTACCGGCAGTCGTTCGGCACCGACCCACTTGCGGGTGATGAGACACCGTTCGTGCAGGCACAGCTGTCCGTTGAGATCGGCCACGCGAGGGCTGCAAGGCGGGCTAATGCGCCTGCGGCCGCTTTAGCAAGTCCCCGCGGTCAATGGACCGCACATTCAGTTGCAGCCGTGTGCTGCCGCGAATCGCCGTCAGCGGCACGCCGGTTCCCGCCGGGCCGACCGCCCACAAGCGCCGGTAAAAGTCGGGCAGGGTGGCGACATCGTGCTCCGCCACGCGGCTGATGAGGTCGCCTTCACGTATGTCCGCCAACTGAGCCGGGCCGCCGTCGGCCACGCCCGTTACGTAGACGCGACCCGTCATTTCCACAGCGTAGACGCCCAGCCATGGACGCGACTGGCGCGAGGTGCGCCCGCGAGTACTCAGTTCCTCGAGAATGGGTTTGAGCAAGTCGATAGGCACGAACATATTGGCATTGACCTCCTCACCCGCGCTCAGTTCGCGCACCAGCAAGGAACCCAATCCGACCACACTGCCTTGCAGGTCGACCAATGCGGCCCCCGACCAATGCGGATGTGCCGGAGTCGCGAATATGGCATCGTCCAGCAAGTACTCCCAGGCGCCGGCGAATTCGCGGCGTGCGAATACGCGCACTTGCTGCGGCTCGGCGAACTCCGGAGAACTCACTACATAGGCGTGATCGCCAACTTTGAGCGCTGCCGAGGACCCCAGCGGAATCGGCGCGAGATCGGCGTTCTCCAGCGGCATCACCAATCCGAAACCCGTCACCTGATCGTAAGCCAGAGGGTGAGCGGCCAGTTCGCGGCCGTCCGGGGTGGTCAGCCATACGTCGGTAGCCTCGGTGATCAGGTAGCCAATGGTCAGGATCAGCCCATCGGAATTGATGACGACCCCATTGCCCGTGCGCTGCGATCCCAATATGTCCGCCGTAAACGCGTCTTCGGGCACGTCAGCGCGCAGCTTCACCACGGATCGGCCGATACCCTCCAAATCGAGCCCCGGCATCGCAACTCCTCATCATTGGCAATCAAACATGGGCATCGCTCAGGCGATGTCCGAACTGAGCCAAGTACCACTGCTGAAACGTCACCACCCGGCGCTCGTGTTCCGAGTAGCGCCCGGGCTGATAGTGCTTCGACAAGATACCTGCCTGATTGTTCTCTGTGATCTCCTTGTCCTGCTTGGTGGTCTCGTCCCAGCCCCAGATCATGCGCTTGACGTCTACCTCGGTGGCTTTGCCGTCGACCAACCAAAACAGGTCCACATCGGTGTGCATGGTGCTACGCGGCGTGAACAGAAACAATACGGCGAAATCGTTGGTCGCGACCAGCTGCGTGAAGGGGCTGAACGACAGGTACATGCGCCCCTGATCGAACCCTAAGCGCTTGCCCATCAGTGAGGACACAGGACGGCCGTCCTGAGTTTCGGTTTCGTAGCCGTCGCGTATGGTCCGCTGCAGCAACAGCCTCAGATGGGAGGATTCCGGCCCATCGTCAACCGTTCCAATCGGTCGCCCGAGACTTGCGGCCCGGGCTTCCCACGCCCTGACGGCGGGCAGGTATTTCTCGACCGCCTCAGGAGGGCCCGAACTGGGTCCCGCACCGAAGGCAATCAGTGCCTCCGGGGGATGCATGGAACAGAACTCCGGGTGCGATGGCGCACAGTGGTAGCACTCGACGAAATTCTCGACAATCAACTTCCAATTGGCAGTCGTGGGATAGGACTGGGCATGGGCGATTTTCGCCTCCGCGAATCCGTGGAAATCCAGATAGGGGGCAAGATCACCGAACGACGCATCGAAATCCACCGGTGCCTCATCGGATAGGTTGATGAAAATAAAACCGTAGAAGACTCTTACGTGACAGCGGTGCAGGCCATTGTCTTTTTTCGAGAAATCGGCGGGCATCAGGCGCGCGGCGAGCAGGGCGCCGTCCAGGCCGTAACTCCAGGCATGATAGCCGCAGGTCAGACGAGCGACCCGTCCTTCCGGTTTGGTGCAGATCAGCGAGCCGCGGTGGCGGCAGACATTGTAAAAGGCATTGATGGTCGAATCATCGCTGCGCACGATGATGATGGATTCATTGCCCACCTTGAACAAAAAATAATCGCCCTTGTGGCGTACGCGGTCAACGTGGCCGGCGACCAGCCACTTGCGGCCGATGACCTGTTCCATGTCGGCTTCGAACACCGCGTCGTCACAGTAGAACTTGCGGTCGAGGCTGTAGCCCAATTGGGTATTTGCGGCCAGCTGGTCGATCACGGCGGATTCAGTCACGGAATCTATGCTGGATACACTCATGGCATCACCTCGGAATTCGGTTTCGGACGGATCAACATTTGATGCGCTCATTCTTCGGATCGTATAAGGGGCGCAAAGAAGCAGTGGCGGGATGGCGCACGCCGGCGACTTCAACCTCGTAGTCGTTCTCGCCTACCGACTCGACTACACCGCCATGCGGCGCCGTGACATACCCCAAGCCCACCGCAGCGCCCAAGGTATGGGCATACATTCCGGAACGAATGTAGCCCACCAGCGAGTCGCGCTGCCAGACGGGCTCATTGTGGTATAGCAGGGGTTCAGGAGACTTGAGCTTGAACTGCACCAGGCGCTTCATACAGCCATTTTTTCTTTGCTGCAGAAGCGCTTCTCGGCCGATGAAGCCGCGCGGCTTGTCCCACTTGACCGCAAAGCCCAGTCCCGCCTCCAAAGGCGAGTCCTCGTCGGCAATGTCGTGACCCCAGTGCCGGTAGGCCTTCTCGATGCGCAGAGAGTTGAGCGCGTGATATCCCGCGTGCACCAATCCGAATCGAGCGCCGGTGCCGGTCAATTCGTCGTACACGCCTTGCACGAATTCCGTCGGCACGTACAACTCCCACCCAAGTTCACCGACGAAAGTAATGCGTGAGGCGCGCACCAGAGCGTAGCCCAGCTCGATTATTCTGCTGGTGGCGAAGGGGAATGCGGCATTCGATAAATCATCCGGGGTCAGCGACTGCAGCAGCTCACGCGAGCGAGGACCCATCAGCGACAGCACACTCATCCCGGAAGTCACATTGGTCAACACGCAATTGGCATGGGGCTCGATCTGCCGTCTAAGCCAGTTGCTGTCCTTGCTCTCGGTTTCAGCGCCACTCACGATGAGGTAGGCGGTCTCGCTCAAGCGCGTGACGGTGAGATCGGCCTCGATCCCGCCGCGCTCGTTCAGCCATTGGGTGTAAACCATTCGTCCGGGCGCGACGTCGATGTCGTTGGCGCAAACTCGGTTGAGTACGTGGGTGGCGTCCCGGCCTTCGAGGCGAAATTTTGCAAATGAGGACTGGTCGAAAAGGCCGACGGCAGTGCGTACGGCGCGATGCTCGTTCGCGCTCGCCTCAAACCAATTCTGGCGGCCGTAACTGTATTCGTATTGAGGCCGGGTGCCGGGGGGCAGGGCGCCTGCAGGGGCATACCAATTGGCCCGTTCCCAGCCAAAGGCTTCACCGAAGCAGGCGCCCGCCGCCGCCAATCGATCGTGCAGCGCCGATTTGCGGACACCGCGGGCTGTCTCGTACTGCCTGAAGGGCCAGTGTGTGGCATACAACAAACCCAAGCTTTCCGAGACTCTTGCCTTTAGGTACTTGCGATTGATTTGAAACGGCATGTTGCGCCGGATATCCACTTCCCACAGGTCCACCGGCGGATGCCCGCCGCGAATCCATTCGGAGACGACCTTGCCGATACCGCCCGCCGATTGCAGGCCGATGGAATTGAGACCGGCTGCGACGAAGCAGTTTTTGAGTTCGGTCGATTCGCCCAAGTGATAGCGCACGTCGGGCGTAAAGCTCTCGGGACCGCAAAAGAATTTCTGGATGCCGGCGTTCTCCAATGCCGGGATGCGGCGCATGGCATCGAGCAGTACGGGCTCGAAGTGAGCAAAGTCACCGTCGATCTCGCCGAAGGAGAAATCATCTGGAATTCCGTCCGCGCCCCACGGGCGAGCGTGCGGCTCGAACGCGCCTACCAACAGTTTGCCGGCGTCGTACTTGAAATAGCTGCAATGGTCATAGTCGCGCAGCACTGGCATGTCTGGCCTCAAGCCGGGTACGTCCTGGAACAACACATAGTAGTGCTCGCAGGCATGCAGAGGCACGGTGACGCCGATGCCGGCTGCCAAATCGCGCGTCCACATGCCGCCGCACAGCACGACATAGTCGGCGTCGATGCGGCCGCGATCCGTTTGCACACCCTTGACCGCGTGGCCATCGTGATGGATGGAAGTGACCTTGAGATCCTGGAAAATCTGTGCACCCCGGGAGCGGGCGCCCTTGGCCAGCGCCTGTGTGATATCGACGGCGTTGGCATAGCCGTCACTCGGGATGTGAATGCCGCCGATGATGTCGTCGAGATTGGCCAGCGGGTACAGTGAGCGGATTTCATTGGGACTGACGACGTCTACTCGTAAGCCGAACACCTTGGCCATGGAGGCATTGCGCTTTAACTCTTCCATGCGGCCGGGGGTGGTGGCCAAGGACAGGGAACCGCATTGACGGTAGCCCGTGGCCTGCCCGGTCTCCGCTTCCAGGCCGCGATACAAGTCGGCGGTGTAACGCGCGAGCTGAGTCATGTTGATGCTCTGGCGCAATTGACCGACCAGGCCGGCGGCGTGCCAGGTTGTGCCGCTCGTGAGCTGCTTGCGTTCGAGCAGGACGATGTCGTTCCAGCCCATTTTTGTGAGGTGGTAGGCCACGGAGCAGCCGATGACCCCGCCACCGACGATGACGACTCTGGCGCGTGTTGGAAGATCGACGGCCACGCTAAGCTCTCATTCGTGCGTTGTCGGGATCGAAGGCGGCCGTCCGCAACACCGTCGCGGCACGGCGCTCGCCTTGGATGAGCACATCGAAGCGCGAGTGCGGCGCTGTGAATTCCAGCGGCACGCAGGCGAATGCCAGGCTTTTCTTGACTCGGTGTCCGTAGGCCCCGGAGGTGACCACGCCGATCGAGCGATCCCCATCAAGCACAGGTTCGCCGCCGCGCGCATCGGTGTCGGTAGCCGCGACCTCGATGTAAACGATCTTCAAAGGACGCGGGGGCGATGCCAGTGTGGCGGCCTTGCCGACAAAGTCGGGCTTATTGAAATGAATGAAGCGCGGCATGTCCGCTTCCAGCATGTTCAACTCGTTGGTGAGTTCAGCGGACCACGCCTTGTAGGCCTTCTCCATGCGCATTGAATTGACCGCATACAGACCATAGTTCGCTATGCCGAAGCGGTGTCCCGCCTCCCAAATGGCGTCGTACAGTGCCGGCATGGAACCCACCAGGGGATGCAGTTCCCAGCCAAGCTCGCCTACGTAGCTTACGCGCAGCGCGCGCACCGGCACGCCTGCTATGCGAATCTCGCGGCCGCGCAACCAGCGGAAGGCGTCGTTGCCGAGATCGTCGTCGGTCAATCGGGACAGAAGTTCGCGCGAGCGCGGGCCGCTCACCACCAGCACGCCGCGCTGCTCAGTAACATTTTCGATGCGTACGGATTCGCCCGGCAGAAGACTCTGCGTGAGCAGATCCTGGTCGCGTAGTTCGGCGGCAGCAGCGGACAGTGCGTAGAACAGATTGTCGCCCAGCCGAGTGATGGTCATCTCGCCCTGTATTCGTCCGCCCGGCGACAACAGATGCACGAGTGCAATACCCCCTGTGTTGCGCGGCATCTGATTGGCGCAGACGCGACTCAAAAAAGCCTCGGCGCCTGGTCCGCTGATGTCGTACTTGGCAAAGCCCGTCAGATCGAGCACGCCGACACGCTCGTGCACGGCCGCGACCTCGTCGCGCACCACGTCGAACACATTGTTGCGGCCGTAGCCGTAGTCCTCGGCGCGGCCATCGAGTGAAAACCACTTCGGACGTTCCCAGCCGAAGGTTTCGGTGTGCACACAGCCCTGGGCGCCCAGCTTCTCGTGCAGCGGGCTCATCTTGCGTGGACGTCCGGCCATCTCCTCCTCGCCGGGCCTGCGGGTGGTGAAGGTCGATCGATAGTCCAAGAACACCTTGTCGCGCACGTAGCTTGAATCGGCAAAGGCGCCGAAGCGGCGCGGGTCGAATTCTGCCATGTTGATTTCGGCATCGCCGTGCAGCATCCACTGTGCCAAATACTTGCCGCAGCCTCCGCCTTGCGCAATACCGAACGATGTTCCGCAGCACATCCAAAAATTCTTCAGGCCCGCGGTGGGACCAAGCAGGGGCGCGCCGTCGGGAGTGTGCGGAATTGCGCCGTTGATGACCCGCCGAATTCCCACTTCGCCAAATAGGGGCATGCGCTCGATGGCTCGCTCCAGCCACGGCGCGATGCGATCCAGATCGTCCGGGAACAATTCGTTTGACGCGTCCCACTCAGGATATCCACGCGGCGCCCATGCCTCCTGCAGCCCGGTGCTTTCATAGACGCCCATCAGACCGGATTTCTGTTCCTGCCTGAAATATCCGGAGGTGTAGGAGTCCCGCATGACCGGAATCTCACCGCTGCGTTCCATGAACGCCGGAATTGGATGGGTCACCACATAGTGATGCTGCATATTAGTGATTGGAGCATCCGCACCGACCATGGCTGCAACTTGGCGCGCATAACAGCCGGCGGCATTCACCACCATCTCAGCGACGATGCTGCCTTTGTCGGTGAGCACTTCCCATTCGCCGCCGGGACGTTGTTGAATGCCGAGGACTCGGGTATGGCGCATCACGGTGGCGCCCAGGTCGCGTGCAGCCTTGGCCAGCGCATTGCAGAGCCCTGAAGGGTCGCCATGTCCATCATCACGAGTCCACGCGGCAGCGATCACATTGTCCGTGGTCAGAAACGGATTTAAGCGGCGGATCTCGTCGAGCCCGATGATGTCCATGCTGAAGCCGATGCTCTTCGAGTAGCCGTATACATACTTGAGCCAGGCCAGCTCATGCTCATTGTTCGCCAGCCGCAGTCCCCCGCAGGGGTGCCAACTCACGTACTGACCCGTGAGCGCTTCGAGCTTGGGGTACAGCTGGTTGCTGTAGGCGTGGACTTTCGCGAGGTTGTAACTGCCCGTGATGCTCGGGCATTGCCCCGCGGCATGCCAGGTGGAACCCGAGGTGAGCTCGTTCTTTTCGAGCAGCACCGTATCGGAACAACCCTCCAGGGCTAGATGGTAAAGCAGGCTGGCGCCCATCATGCCGCCGCCTACCACCACCACGCGAGCGTTTGTTTTCATGAATAACCGTCTGAGGCGAAGTGATGACCACAATAAATTGATCGATAGGGGGTGTACAACCCAGAATTTTGGTACCTTTGGCCTGAAATTTTTGCTGGAGAGGCACAGTTGGCCCCAAATCGTCCCGTTATCGGTCTGCCCACCCTCACCTGGCTGCGAGCCTTTGAGGCGGCCGCCCGGACCTCCAGTTTTGCGGCCGCGGCGGCTGAGCTCAATCTAACGTCAGGGGCCATCAGTTACCAGATCCGCGCGCTGGAGGCACACTTGGGATTTGCCCTGTTCGAGCGGCTGCCGCGGGGAGTCAAGCTCTCGCCCATGGGCGTTGCCTACTTGCCGCCGGTCCGTAAGGCCTTCGAGGAGCTCGCGGATTCGACGGTGGGTCTGTTCGGCGGATTGGAACGGGTGCAGATCACCGTGCATGCGCCGGTGTCGCTTGCGGCGTTGTGGCTCGCCCCCAAGCTTCCTGAATTCAGCGC
The DNA here is from genome assembly GCA_040002315.1 of Gammaproteobacteria bacterium. Classification (GTDB taxonomy): domain Bacteria; phylum Pseudomonadota; class Gammaproteobacteria; order Steroidobacterales; family Steroidobacteraceae; genus Bog-1198. The sequence goes on along the minus strand of JBDUEQ010000011.1, from coordinate 24,974 downwards.
GGCGAATCCGTCCATCGATGTGCGGCTGTCCTCCGTGATTTGGGACAACGCGGTGTTCGATGAAGCGACGGACCTGGAGATTCGTTACGGTGCGGGGCACTGGCGTGGCTACCGGTCGGAGCGCTTGATGAATCAGAGCATTCTGGCCGTGTGTAGTCCTGCTCTACTGCGGGCCGCGCAAACGAACGGCGGGGCCGATAGCCTGCTGTCGCGCGCTCCCATTCACATTATGGGATACGAGAATCAGTGGCTGAAGGTGCGCCAGACGCTGCAGCTCCCGAATACGGCGCAAAGTACCGGTCCCATCGTCGACACCACCATCGCCGCATTGGAGCTGGCGGCGGCCGACGCCGGGGTGGCACTGGCGCACGGCATTTTTCTCGGCGCCTATTTCGCGACTGGCCGGCTGGTGCAGGCGTTGGCACGAGAAGTCGATGATGACAATTCTTACTTCGTGATTACCCCGGAGCGTCCGCAACGAATCCGCCGCGAAGCGCAGCTGTTCCGCGATTGGTTGGTGACGATTGCGTCATGAAGGAATGCACGCTGATGCGCGGTCGCAAATGTTAGTGAGAATCGTTCGCGCTCAGCCATAGGTTTATTAAGTTTTTTTGTGGCAAATCATTGGGGAAAAGCGTGAGAATGTACTCCAGCTTCTCACTCACAGGAAACACAATGCAAAACAAGATCTCGCGTCGAGCCATCGTCAAGGGCGGACTGATCGCCAGCGCATTCATTCCTGCCATGGGCCTCATGAGTGGTTCCGCGGCCGCCGCCGGCCTTCCGCCGCTCGACCCCAAAGATCCGACCGCGCAGGCCTTGGGCTTCGTGCCCGACGCCAGCAAGGTCGATGCCGCAGCGAATCCCACCTACAAGGCGACGCAGAAATGCGCCACCTGTGCGCAGTTTCAAGGTAAGGCTGGAGATGCCATTGCGGGCTGCAATATTTTCGCAGGCAAGAGTGTGCCGTCAGGCGGCTGGTGCAAGGTCTGGGCGCAGAAGCCTGCCTAAGCCCGTTTGGCCTTGAGCCCACTCGCCACGGGCAAGTGAGTTCCGACCGAGATCACGGAACCGGGTGTTGTTTTGCGCCACAGTGCCGGCATGTGGCGCCATCCCATTCTTGCAGTCGCACTGCTCGCCTACATCGGCTGGGGCGGCTGGAATTGGTTCACCAACCGACCGCTTCATCAGCCCGATGGCGTGTTGGCTGTCGGCGATCCGCTGCAAACCGATGTGTCCGGCGGCGAAAAAATACAAGTCGGTCGCTGGGCTCTGACGGTGCGCGCCAATTATCAAATTACCGCCCGCATCCTGGCTCGCGAGCGATATCACTTCGACGCGCTGTCCGACTTGGTTCCCGAAGATCTGGCCTTGGGCTGGGGTCCCATGTCGGATAATAGAATTCTGCGCTCGCTCGATATCTCCCAAGCCAATCGGTTCTACTTCTGGCGCGCTCCCGCGCATTCGCCCATCCAAAAGGATTCCATCATTGCGCACAGCGCCAACACGCACGTCATTCCGCAGAACCGGTTGATCGCTCGCGAGTTGTCGCGGCTGCGGCCGGGCCAGGTCGTGACCTTGTCCGGCGAGCTCGTGGACGGACGTCGCGACGACGGCACCTGGGTCAATACGTCGTTGACACGCAATGACACCGGAGCGGGCGCCTGCGAAGTACTATTGGTGAGTGACGTCTCAACCGATCATTGAGTAGCTCGCGATGCCATCCAGGCGACGCACAGTGCCGATTTTCTCGCTGTACGGCGAAGCCCCGGCGGCGGCCGGCCAAGCCGACGGCGTGCACATCGAAGACATTCAATCGCGCAGCCGCAAGTATCTGTGGAAGATCGGCACCCATCGGCACGCCTTGCTCAGCCAATGCGTGTTGGTAACCACGGGCCCCGTCACCGTGACATTGGACGAAACACGCGCCGATCTGCTGGGACCCGCCGTCATGATCATTCCGGCCGGGACCGTTCACAGCTTCCGCTTTCGCGCAGACACCGACGGACTCGTGCTCACCATGGATCTTGGGCGCGTGCTGAGCGCGGCGACATCGCCGTACCACGCATCGATCCAGGCATTGTTCGCGGCTGCTCGGGTCATTGACCTGCGGCAAGATCCCGACCTCGCCACCCGAGTGCGCCGCCTACTCAATCAGCTGGGCCATGAATTCGGACAACCCGGAAGTTGGGCCGCTCCGGTAGGCAGTTGGCTGGCGTTGAGCGTGCTATGGATTCTGACGCACGGAACTCAAGTGCACGGCGCGCCGGAGTTTCACGGCACTCCCGACGCGGAGCGCCTGCGCCGCTTTCGCCGGCTCATCGAGGTACAGTTCCTCAAGCACTGGCCTGTGAAGCGTTACGCCCGCCATCTCGTACTGTCGGAAAGCAGTTTGAATCGCCTCTGCCGCCGGGTTGCCGGCTGCACCGCGTTCGATTTGATTCAACAGCGTCTCGCCTTGGAGGCGCGCCGGCGCCTGGTATATGCAGGCAGTTCGGTGGGCCGCATCGCCACAGAACTTGGCTTTAAGGATCCGGCGTATTTCTCGCGCTTTTTTCGGCGCCACAGCGGCGTAAGTCCGAACGAATTCCGCCGCCGTCATCATGGCGGATAAGTACCAGCAGGTCTCCTAATCGTGCAATAACGCCGCCGACGCGCTGCTAGGCTGGTCGCCAACATTACCTCAGAGGCCCTCCATGGCCCGCACCCAAGTGGCAATCATCGGCGCCGGCCCGTCCGGACTTCTGCTGTCGCAACTGCTGCACCTGCACGGCGTCGATAACGTCGTGCTCGAACGTCAGAGCCGCGAGCATGTTGCGAGCCGCATTCGCGCCGGGGTCTTGGAAACGGGGACCGTCGATCTGCTGCTGCAGGCAAAAGTGGGTGAACGGCTGCTGAACGAGAGACTGGTGCACGACGGATTCGCCCTAGGTTTCGCCGGGCGCAGCTTTCGCGTCGACTTGAAGCGACACACGGGGGATGCCGTGTCCGTATACGGTCAAACCGAAGTCACCAAGGATTTGACCGACGCACGGCTTGCCGCCGGCGCGAAATTGATCTTCGATGCCGGCGACGTCAGCGTCGAAGGCTTCGGCAGCCCGCAGCCCGTGGTGCGCTATTCTCATGCCGGCCGCACGCACACGCTTGACTGCGATTTCATCGCCGGTTGCGATGGCTATCACGGTGTGTGCCGGCGCAGTATACCGACCGGAGCATCGCAGAGTTTCGAGCGAATTTACCCTTTCGGCTGGCTGGGGATTCTGGCGGATGTTCCGCCGGTCGCGCACGAACTGATCTATTCGAATCACGAACGGGGCTTCGCGCTGTGCAGCATGCGTTCGCAGACGCGCAGTCGCTACTACCTGCAATGTCCCTTGGATGAGAACCTGGAGCAGTGGCCTGACCCGCGGTTCTGGGACGAACTGCGCCGGCGCCTGCCCGCCCCGGTGGCCGAGGCGCTGATCACCGGACCCTCGATTGAGAAGAGCATCGCCCCCTTACGCAGTTTCGTAGTCGAACCGCTGAAATTCGGCCGACTGTTCCTGGTGGGGGATGCGGCGCACATTGTCCCGCCCACCGGCGCCAAGGGCTTGAACCTCGCTGCTGCCGATGTGCGGGTGTTGCATCTGGCGCTTGTGGAACATTATCGGACCGGGAGCATGGCGCTCATTGATCGCTACTCGGAGACCTGTTTGCGGCGCATCTGGAAAGCGGTGCGCTTCTCGTGGTGGTTCACGTCCTTGACGCACAAGTTTTCGGAGGATCCCTTCAGTCATCGACTGCAACTGGCGGAACTGGACTACCTGACGGGCTCGCATGCGGCACTCACCAGCCTCGCCGAGAGTTATGTCGGACTCCCGTTTGAGCAGGTCAAATCCTAGGCGCGGCGCGGCCTAGCGTCCTTCGCTGCCCGGCCTGAATCCATAGGGGCCGCTCTGACATTCAATTCAGCTCTCATGTAGTGTACCCAGAATGGACACGACAGACATCGATGCAAAAACCTCCCAGGTATGGCTGGTGGGAGGCGGCATCGCCAGCATGGCGGCGGCGGCGTTCCTAATCCGCGATGCCGGCGTTCCCGCGCAGCACATCCATATTCTGGAGGAACTGGGGCTCGCGGGCGGCGCCCTTGACGGGGCCCTGTCGCCCGTTCAGGCAGGGTATGTCACGCGCGGCGGCCGCATGCTGGAGGAAGAGGCCTACCAGTGTTTGTGGAATCTAATGGCGAGCATTCCGTCTCTCGAAGATCCGCACATCAGCGTGCGTCAGGAGACGGTCGAATTCAACGAGCGCATCAAGACCGAGGCGCACGCGCGCCTGATCGACGCCAAACACCGAATCGTCGATGCCAGCGTGTATGGCTTCGACACCCGTGATCGCCTGGAGTTGACGCGCTTGCTGGCCACGCCGGAGCACATGCTCGGTGCCCGCCGCATCGACGAATTGTTCTCCGAACATTTCTTTACGACTAATTTCTGGCAGATGTGGCGCACTACCTTTGCCTTTCAGAATTGGCACAGCGCGATCGAATTGAAGCGCTATTTCCTGCGCTTCATTCAGGAGTTCTCGCGCATACATACACTGTCAGGCGTGGTGCGCACCAAGTACAACCAATATGATTCTTTGGTCAGGCCTCTGCAGCGCTGGTTGCTGCAGCAGGGGGTGGACGTGCGCTTCGCCACGCGGGTGACCGACGTGGATTTCGATCAGGCAAACATGAGCCGACGCAGCGCCACGACGCTGCATATCCGAACGCGGAATGGTGAGTCGCGCATTGCGCTCGGTGCGAATGACGTCTGTATGCTCACCCTTGGCTCCATCACCGCCGACTCCACTTACGCAGGCAATGACACCGTTCCGGAGCTGATCCGCGAGCGCCGCGACGGCGCCTGGTCGCTGTGGGATTCCGTTGCGCGCAAGGCACGGGACTTCGGCCGGCCGAACACCTTCTACGGCAACATCGATGAGAACAAATGGGAGTCGTTCACCCTGACCCTGCGCGGCGATAGGCTGTTGCGGCGCATCGTCGAGTATTCGAACAATGCGCCCGGCACGGGAGCGTTGATGACTTTCGTGGAATCGGGCTGGCTGCTGTCCATCGTCGTGCCACATGAGCCGCACTTTCTCGACATGCCCGCCGATACCTATACCCTCTGGGGCTACGGCCTATTCATCGATGACAAGGGCAACTACGTTCAAAAGCCCATGGCGCAGTGCACTGGGCGGGAAATCCTGACCGAGCTGATCCGTCAATTGGGTTTCGACGACATTCTCGATGAGGTTTTAAGGACCACGGACGTGACCACGGTCATGATGCCGTACGCTTCGGCGCTGTTCAGCCGCCGCGTCCCGCATGACCGGCCGCTGGTGATTCCGCAGGGCTCGCATAATTTCGCCTTTCTCGGCCAGTTTGTCGAGCTGCCCGATGATACGGTGTTCACCGTCGAATACTCCGTGCATTGCGCCATGCATGCGGCCTACACGCTGTTTGCAGTCGACAAGGCCATTCCACCGATGTATCACGGGCTCTGGGATCCCAAGGTGGGATTAAAGGCGTTGGAGTCGGCATTCAAGTAGCGGAGCCGCGCGCCGCGCCTGCCCGCCTTCCGTGCGAGATAAGCAATGTTGTTGGGGCCGGTGCTTAATGACGATAGATTGCCCGATTCGTGACGGCGTCGCGTCGGCACGGACAACCGCGTACTACATAACCTGGCGTATTGAACCGCGGATGGATACTCGCTAGGGCGAGACACTCTCCAACTGCCGCTCCAACTTCCCCAAGGTCTGCATCGCCGGCAGGCATTGCGCGAGACTGGCGTTCGGTTCACGGTTCTCGCTGATTGCCGAGAAGAACTCCCGGTCCTGTAATTCAATGCCATTCATGGAGACGGCGACCTTGGATACATCGATGGGATTGTTCTTGCCGTCCAGCAGTTCATCGTAGCGCGCAATATAGGTGCCGTTGTCACAGATATAGCGAAAGAAGGTGCCCAAGGGGCCGTCGTTGTTGAAGGAGAGGGACAGGGTGCAGATGGCGCCTGATTTGGTTTTGAGGCCGATGCTCATGTCCATGGCGATGCCCAAAGTCGGATGCTTGGGGCCCTGCAAAGCGAACTCCTGCGATGGGTTTTCGCCGGTTTGATAGGCAAACAAATCCACGGTGTGGCAGGCATGGTGCCACAGCAGGTGGTCGGTCCAGCTGCGCGGCTTGCCGAGCGCATTGGTGTTGGTGCGCCGAAAGAAATAAGTCTGCACGTCCATCTGCAGAACCTTGAGCCCGCCGGCAAGGATTCGCTTGTGCACCCATTGGTGACTGGGGTTGAAGCGGCGGGTGTGTCCGGCCATGGCAACCACGCCGGTCTCCTTTTGTACTTGCACCAGCCGCTCCGAGTCCGCGACGGAATCGGCCATCGGAATTTCGATCATGACGTGCTTGCCCGCGCGCATGCACTGAATGCCCTGCGCCGCATGCATTTGCGTCGGCGTTGTCAAAATCACCGCGTCCAGTCCGGGCTGCGCCAGGCATTCTCCGAGGTCCGCACTCCAATGGGGAATCTTCCATTGCTGCGCCACTTCGCGCGCCGATTCCACGTTCGAGCCGGCGAGGGAGATGACTTCGACGCCGGGGATTTTGGTCATGGCTTCCAGATGCTTGATGCCGAAGGCGCCGTGGCCGGCGAGGCAGACCTTCATGCGGCACTCCTATTTTCCAGAATCATCAGTCCCGCGGCGGTGTTGGATGCCGGCACATGATAGTGACGATAGACTTCAGCTACTTCGTCGCCGAGCGCGCCGCGCATCACATGCCACATCACCATCTCCACGCCCTCGGAACCGGCTTCACGCATGTACTCGGTATGCGTGATTTTGCTGAGCGCCACCGGGTCGCGGGTGAGCCCATCGAGAAACGCCGTGTCGAAGGCGCGATTGATCAGGCCGGCGCGCTCGCCCTGCAACTGATGCGACATGCCGCCGGTGCCGTAGATGACCACGCGCAGATCCTGATCGAACCGCTCCACGGCACGTCGGATGGCCATGCCGAGCTTGTAGCAACGGCTGCCGGTCGGTGGCGGGTACTGCACCACGTTCACGCATAACGGAATGACCGGAAAGGGCCAGGCATTGGGCTGGCCGCAGGTGACCGACAGCGGCACGGTGAGGCCATGGTCCACCGGCATTTCATTGGCGATAGTCATGTCGAACTCATCGAGAATCAGCGACTCGGCGAGGTGCCAGGCGAGGGCAGGGTGCCCTTTCACCACGGGCACCGGGCGCGGACCGAAACCCTCGTCGGCGATCGGAAATTGGGCGGCCACGCCGATGAGAAAGGTTGGAATGATCTCCAGCGAGAAGGCGGAGGCATGGTCGTTATAGACGATGATGGCCACATCGGGCGCCAACTTGGCCAGCCATTCCCGTGCGGGTTCATAGCCCGTGAACAGAGGCTGCCAGTAAGGAGTACCCGTTATTCCCTTGTCCATTGCGACGCCGATGGCCGGCACATGTGACACGGCAATGCCGGCGACGATTTTAGCCATGCTGGTTCTCCGTGGCGCTCGAGTCTTTGTAGCGGTTGCCCTCGGGACTTCGTCCGCCCGCCAACATCATCTGTGCGTAAGTTTCCTTGGACACACCTGACATCATGCCGGCCACGTCCTGGAACGTCAGGCCGTCGCAAAATGCAATCTTAATGGTGTAATAGATATTGCCGCCTACCTTGAGCATGCCCAACCAATCGCGTTCCAGCACCGTGCGCCGCTGCTCCGCAGTGAGCGGGAAGCGGTCCAGGTAGGCGGGTGCGTCCGCCTTGAAGCTCTTTCGGTTCTCCACCTTGTTCAACGACATACAGAACATGTTGAGCGAGTAGCCGATCCGGCCGCGCTCAGCATCGTAGACATACGTGCCGGGAATGTCGTCATAGTCGTGTAGCTTGCTCATGTCGTGATCTCCGCGAAACGAATTTCTTGGCGCACGATGTCGCGAATCACGTCAATGGACTTGCGCATCAGCGGGCTCTTGGGGCGCTGCGCCGAGATGGCGATGGACAGCGAGGATGTCAATATCGGGGCGACGATGGGCTTGATCAGCACAGCATCGGCCCAAGGCGAGGACTTGACCGCATTCAAGGGCAAAACCCCGTATCCATGCCCTTGACGCACCAAATCGATCACCGCCGGAATGCATTCGATTTCGTGCGCCACCTTGATCTTGACGTCTACGCCGGCCAGCGCATTTTCCACCGACATGCGGATGGAGTGCGGGCGGCTGGGAATGATCAGCGGATAGTCGGCAAGTTCTGCGAGAGCGATGGACTTGCGGGCCTTGCGCCGCGACTTGTCCGCAAGCGGCCCAATGAGAAACAACTGGTCATCGAGCAAAGGCTGCAAATCGATGCTGGGCGATGCCGGTGCGTTATATACGAGCGCGCAGTCGACGCGGCCGACGTTCAACCACTCCAGCATGTACGCCGACAAGCCCTCCACGGTGGCGAGGCTGGCATTGGGCAGCAGGCGGCCGAAGGCCTTGACCAGCGGGACTGTGACACTGCGCCCAAGACTCGGCGGCAGTCCCAGCACGAAGTGGCCGGAGTCGCCGTTCCTCTGATCCTCGAGTTCCTGGCGGGCGCGGCCCACCTGCATGAGAATGCCGCGCGTGTGCTCGAGCAATCGCGTACCCGCCTCGGTGAGCACCACCCCGCGCCCATTTCGGTCGAACAGGTTCTGACCGAGTTCGACTTCCAGCTGGCGTACCTGTCGGCTCAAAGCGGGCTGTACCACGGACAGGAACGCGGCCGCGCGGGTGAAGCTACCGAGCTCCGCGACATGACGAAAATACTCCAGCTGTTTCAGATCCACGCACGTCTCGCTCTATTACTATGCCGAACTGCGATAACAGGTATATATCTCATTACTTGATAGTATACGTGATAATCAGAGCCGCTCACATTGGCGGCGTCGGGCAACAATCATGCAGCGAGCCATTCCCTTACTGTTCATGCGCGGTGGCACCTCCCGGGGTCCGTTCTTTCTGGAAAGGGATTTGCCCACGGACATTGCGCAGCGCGATGCCGTGCTGCTGGCCGTGATGGGCTCGCCCGACGTGCGCCAAATCGACGGCCTGGGCGGCGCCGATCCCCTGACCAGCAAAGTCGGCATCGTGCGCCGCGGCCAGAGCGCCGGGGTGGATCTCGAGTTTCTGTTTGCCCAGGTCTCCATCACGGAGGCGCGGGTGGATACCACGCCGAATTGCGGCAATATGCTGGCGGCGGTGGTGCCCTTCGGACTGGAGACCGGGTTGGTGAAGGCCGCGGGCGATATCACCACCCTGCGAGTGCTGACCCGCAACACGGGAACCTTGAGCGACATCGCCGTGCGGACCCCGGGCGGGCACATGGAATATTCAGGAAAGGCGCGCATCGACGGCGTACCCGGAACCGCCTCGCCGGTGAACATCAGCTTCCTGGAGACGGCAGGTTCGGTCTGCGGATCCTTGCTGCCCACGGGACATCTCACCGATGTATTCAACGGGGTTGAGGTGACGTGTATCGACAACGGCATGCCCGTAGTGGTGATGGCAGCGGAGTCGCTGGGGGTGACCGGCTACGAGACTCGCGATGAGCTCAATGCCAACCCGGCGCTCAAGCAACGGATCGAATCGATTCGCCTGCAGGCGGGCCCGGCGATGAACCTGGGTGATGTGAGCAAAAAAGTCGTGCCCAAGATGTGTTTGGTTGCGAGGCCTCAGGCGGGAGGCCAGATTTGCACCCGGACCTTCATTCCTCATGACTGCCATGCCGCCGTGGGAGTGTTGGGTGCCGTGACGGTGGCGACTGCGGCGGTCCTGTCGGGCAGTGTCGCGAATCGATATGCGGATGTGCCGCCCGGCCTCGTTAAGACCGTCTCGGTGGAGCACCCTAGCGGTGAATTCAGCGTGGTGCTGACCATGAACGCGGCGAATCCCACTGAAGTAGTGAACGCCGCGCTGCTGCGCACGGCGCGGCTCATCATGCGCGGCGAAGTTTTCGTACCTCAAGATTTGCACACGTAAGGGTGACCCGATGATAGGACAATCCGGAATAGCGGTGCGGCAGGTGACGCGGGCCGATGCGGCGAGCGTAGCCGAACTCTCGAAGTATGGAGTGGCCACCATTCATGAGGCGATGGGTCGGGTGGGACTGATGGAGACGTATATGCGCCCCATCTATTCCGGCGCCAAGGCCTGCGGTACGGCTGTCACGATATTTGCGCATCCCGGAGACAACTGGATGCTGCATGTGGCCGCCGAACTGCTGCGGCCCGGCGATGTAGCCGTGCTCGGTGTGTCCTCCGACAACAGCGACGGAATGTTCGGCGATTTGCTGGCCACCTCGTTTCGGTCACACGGAGCGCTGGGACTGGTGATCGATGCCGGCTGTCGCGATGTGACGGATCTTCGCGACATGGGGTTCCCCGTCTGGTCGAAGGCCATTCACGCCAAAGGCACGGTGAAAGCCACCATCGGATCGGTGAACACTCCCATCATTTGCGCCGGAGCGCTGGTGCACCCGGGCGATGTAGTGATCGCGGATGACGACGGCGTCGTGATCGTGCCGAAATTGCAGGCGCCCCGCGTCGCCGTCGCCGCCGCAGCTCGCGAGAAGAAAGAGGCCGGAACTCGCCGACGTCTCGCAGCAGGGGAGTTGGGTCTCGATGTCTACGCCATGCGCGAACCGTTGGCCAACGCGGGCCTCAAGTATTTCGAGCACGAAGCTGATTGGCGGAAAGAGACGCAGAAATGAGCGCCGCAGCCAAAAATCCATTGAAGGGATGCCTGCCTCCCGATCCGAATCCAGTCACACCGGCCTTGCTCTTGCCACCGGGCGCCTGCGATGCGCACTGTCATGTGTTCGGGCCGGCGAGCAAATTTCCCTATGCGGCGGAACGCAGTTACACCCCCCCCGACGCGCCGGTCGACAATTTACGCAAGCTGCACGAGCGGCTTGGGATTGAGCGGGGGGTGATCGTACATGCCAGTTGCCATGGAACGGACATGGCGGTCACGCTGGATGCGATCGCATCGAGCGGCGGCCGCTATCGCGGTGTCGCCTGCGTCGAGGACTCGGTGACTGAGCAAGAACTCAAACGTCTGCACGAGCGCGGAATTCGCGGCATACGTTTCAACTTCGTCAAGCATCTGGGCGGAGTTCCCGATCTCGAGGTTTTTCATCGCTTGGTGGCGCGCATCAAACCCATGGGCTGGCACGTGGTCCTGCATTTCGATGCCGAGGATATCCTGACGCAGCAGGAGTTGCTGCGGCGTATCGATGTGCCCTTCATCATCGATCACATGGGACGGGTGAAAGCGGCCGAGGGCCTGGAGCAGCGTCCATTCCAGCTGCTGCTCGAGTTGTTCCGCAACAATCCGTTGGCCTGGGTCAAGGTGTGCGGTTCGGAACGTGTGTCCGTGGGCAAGCGCCCGTTTCGCGATGCCGTGCCGTTCGCGCGCGCTCTGATCGCGGTGGATTCGGCGCGCATCCTGTGGGGCACCGACTGGCCCCACCCTAACATCACCAAGGAAATGCCGAATGACGGCGAGTTGGTGGATTTATTTGCTGAGATTTGCCCGGATGCCGCAGAGCGGCAGCGCATCCTGGTGGACAACCCGAGCCGCCTGTACTGGGCCGACTGAACAAGGGCTTGCCTATGATCATAGACTGTCACGGCCACTACACCACCGCGCCCGCCGCTCTGCAGAAATTCCGCGAACAGCAAATCGCCGGCCTCGAGAGCGGTGTCGACGTGCCTTTGAGCGCGCAAACAAAGATCAGCGACGACGAGATTCGCAACAGCCTGGAAAATGCCCAGCTGAAATTACAGCGTGCCCGCGGCACGGACTTGACCATTTTCTCGCCGCGCGCGTCCGCCATGGCGCATCACATCGGCAATGAAACGACCAGCCGCCGCTGGACTCAGGCCTGCAACGACTTGATCCACCGTGTGGTCGAACTGTATCCGGATAACTTCATCGGCGTGTGCCAGTTACCGCAGTCACCGGGAATTGCGCCGGTCAACAGCGCAGCGGAACTCGAGCGCTGCGTCAAGGATCTCGGGTTCGTCGGCTGCAATTTGAATCCAGACCCCTCCGGCGGACATTGGACCGCGCCGCCGCTGACCGACCGGCACTGGTATCCGTTATACGAAAAGATGGTGGAGCTGGATGTGCCTGCAATGGTACATGTGAGCTCTTCGTGCAATGCGAACTTCCACGCCACCGGAGCGCACTACATCAACGCCGACACCACGGCCTTCATGCAGTTCCTGACCGGCGACTTGTTCGCCGATTTCCCGAACCTTAGATTCATCATTCCGCACGGCGGCGGTGCGGTGCCCTATCACTGGGGACGATACCGCGGCCTTGCCCAGGATATGAAGCGTCCGCTATTGAAGGACTACTTGCTGAAGAATGTGTTCTTCGATACCTGCGTCTATCATTTGCCGGGCATCGACCTGCTGCTCAAGGTCATACCGGCCGACAACATCATCTTCGGCTCCGAGATGGTGGGCGCGGTGCGCGGCATCGATCCCGAAACGAATCAGTACTACGACGACACCAAACGCTACTTGGATGCGCTCAAGTTAAGCGATGCGGATCGCTACAAGATATTCGAGGGCAATGCGCGCCGGGTGTTTCCTCGACTCAACACCAGACTGAATAGCCTTTCGCGGGCGTGATGATCACCTTATTTTAACCCGCTAACGCTGATAAACGATCTTGCCGTCCACCATAGTAATGACTACTTGGGTCTTGGCGATGGTCTCGGGCGCCACCGCAAAGATGTCCTGCGACAGCACGGCGAGATCGGCCAGCTTGCCCACTTCCAAGGTGCCCACCTGCCTCTCGAAGAAGGCGGCGAATGCGGAACCCTGGGTGTAGGCACGAACTGCATCGGCGACGCTGATGCGCTCTTCGGGCACGTAAGTTCCTCCGGTGAGCCGTGCGCCGCCTTGGGCTGCTCCATCCAGCGTCTCACCGGCAATATTGGCCGTGTCAGAGGATTTCCAAACTTGGCGCGTCGCGGTCTCTTGAATGGATACGAAAGGGTCCGGTGGCCAGGTGCAAGGCCAGTCGCTGCTGAAGGCCAATAGCGCGCCGCTTTGCTGCAAGGAGTGCCAGCGATCGGAGGGCACCATGGCCGCTGGATCCAAATTGAGCCCCTCATCCCCGCAGCAGAATGAGGGCTGCATGTCGGCGATCACCGAGAGCTTGGCAAAGCGCGGCAGATCTTCGGCCTCGATGAGATCGGCGTGTTCGATCCGTAGGCGCCGATCTTTGGGTCCGTGCGCCTTTTCCAACCGATCGTAGGTGTCCAATACCATGTGCACCGAATCTGCTCGCAGCGCGTGCGTCATCAGTTGATAACCACGCGAATCGAGTTCCGTGACCAGCGCGTCATAGTCGCGGGGCGCATACACCAGCGGCGGAATAAGCCCGCTGCCCCCATCGGCAAAAAACTTCACCAGGTTCGCCGACACCCAGTCATCGTGATACAGCCGACGGGCCTGCTCCAGATCCGAGAGAAAGGCCGGCCACAGATGATGCTGCACGGCTACCGCTCCGAAGCTGGTACGCGTGCGCACGGTGAGGGTGCCGCGATCTCGCAGTGTGCCGTACAGGCCGATCTCGGCCAGATCACCCGTGGCATTGACCACGCTGGTGATACCGAAACTGTTCAAGTAATGAGTGGCGGCCTCCACCATGGACAGCTGTTCCTCCACGGGCACGTGCAAGGCGACGGCTCGCGCGGCGAGCTGCATGGCGGCCTCGAGCAGCACGCCGCTCGGGTGGCCGCTGGCGTCGCGGATGACGCCTCGCTCTTCGTCTGCATCCTTGACCGGTAGATCTGTCAAGCCGGCCATGGTCAAGGCGGCCGCGTTCAGCCACACCGCATGTTCGGAGGTGTTGTGAACCACCACCGGCCGATCCGGCACGGCCTGATCCAGCAGGGCGTGGGTGGGTGTGGTGGGCGGCGCGGTATTGAAATCGGCTCGCACGAAGATCACGGCATCCTTGGGGTGAGCCGCCGCGTAGTCCTTGAGCTGAGCGATCAGTAGCTGCGGCTTTTCCGGCGTAATGCTGGATTCGGGCGTGGAGAGATTCAAACCATGCAGCGCAAAGGCGCCGTACAGCAAATGCATGTGTGAATCGACGATGCCGGGTAGGACAGTCCGGCCGCGCAGATCGATCACTCGGGCTTTGGGTCCGCGGTGTTTCAAAACGGCTGAGTCGCTGCCCACCGCCTCGATGCGTGTTCCCGCCACCGCCAATGCCGTGGCCCAGGGCGCGTGCGGGTTGCCGGTGTAAATGTGACCGTGAACGAGCATAGTGTCGGCAGCGAAGGCCGCGCACTGCCAGCCTAAGACCATCAACGGAGCCATAGCTCGTGCCCAAACACTCGCGCGACTGTCTTTCATGAAATCTCCCTTGTCAAAAACTATAGCAAGATCTGGCGGCGAGGCTAGATCTTCGCCAGCCATTCGCGCAGCGCCAGCGCGACCGCGTCGGGCCGTTCCACCGGCGCCATATGGCCGGCGCCATGAATTTCAAACAGCGTGGCATGCGGAATTCTGCGGCGCATGGTTTCGTGCTGCGATACCGGCGACCAGGTATCGTCGCTGCCGCTGAGCAAGAGGGTGGGCACGCCGATGCTGGGCAGTACCGGCATGGCGTCCGGCCTATTGAGCAGTGCATTGATCTGTCCGGCATAGGAATCGGGAGTCGCACGCTCAATCATCGCCGTCAGGCGCGGCATGAGTTCCACTTTACGATAGCCCGGCGCCATCATCGGGGGCAACCATTCGGCGGCGAGCGCCGCCATGCCGTGCTCGTAGGCCAGACGCAGCAAGCGGCTGCGACTCTGCGGTTCTCCGTCTCGAACCGCGTGCACTCCCGTATTGAGCAGGGCCAGCCCAGAAACGCGCTGGGGTGCCGAACGCATCACTTCGAGCGCGACCCGCCCGCCCATGGAATGTCCCGCCAGCGCGAAACGGGCGGGGCAAGCCGCCAGCACATGCGCGGCCATGGCGGATATGGATGAGAATCCGCCAAACGACACAATGCGCGCCTCGGCAACATCTGCGAGGCGCTCTGGGATATCGGACCAAACGGTCTCGTCGCATAACAGCCCGGACAAAAGCAGCAATGGCTGCTTGGGTGAAATTGTTGGTGATTCCGCCATGACGCTCAATGTAGCATCGGGGACTGTCGGTTCGCGCGGAGAGTGTGTTGGCACGCGACATTCACCAGGTGGTGCGGGAGGTATGCCTTTGGCTGCCGGAGGCGGAGGAATTCCTTTCGCACGGCTCGCCCAACTTCAGAGTGCGCGGCGGCAAGACCTTTGCCATGTATGCAGTGAATCACCACGGCGACGGGCGCGTTGCCCTGTGGCTCAACGCCTTGCCCGGTGCACAGGAGTTGCATGTGGGCGCGGATCCTCAACATTTCTTCGTGCCTCCTTACGTCGGCCCCCGCGGTTGGCTGGGAGTGCGCCTGGATAAAGGGCTCGCTTGGAAACACGTGACGCGACTGGTGCGCGAGGCCTACGAGAAGGTGGCGTCCCCGGCACTTCGAGCGCGTATCGGCAAGACACCGGTGCTCAAGGCACCCGACAAGATCCTGTCCGCCAGTCAGATCGATCCCATGAAATCCCCGGCTGCCCTGCGCGTGCTCAAGTCCCTGCGCAAGATATGCCTCGAATTGCCGGAGTCCCGCGAGGCCAGTCAATTTGGATGTCCGGTGTGGCAAGCCGGCACGAAAACCTTTGCGTTGGCGCGTCATGACGGCGAGCAGCTTTCTTTGAATTTCTGGGTGGGTGTGGACACTCAAGGTCTGCTCACGGCGGATGCCCGCTACACCATCCCTCCCTACATGGGTCACAACGGCTGGATTTCGCTCGATGTCAGCTCGGGTTGCGATTGGCAGGAAATCAAGTCGCTGACTCTGCAGAGTTATCGGCATTTCGCGCTGCAGCGGATGTTGCTGCAGTTACCGCCGCTCTGACCACGCCCGGCTAACAGCGCCGGATTTTTGCCGCGTCAATGGCGAGCGCTACGGCCCCCATAACACCGGCATTCTCGCCGAGGCCGGGTGCCACGACATACTCGTCGATGCCGGTGAGTACCTCGCTGCGATCGACGTAGCCGCCCAGCCAGTGGCGTGTGCGCTCACGAACGAGGGGGAATAATCGCCCCTGACTCATGACGCCGCCGCCCATGACGATGCGACGCGGCGATACCGTAACGACCAGGAGGGCGCAGAGTTGACCCAAGTAGTCCGCCTCGATTTCCCACTGCCCGTGCGCGGCATCGAGTTCCCGCAGCAATGCGCCCGTGCGCGCCAGAATCGCGGGACCCGAGGCCAAACCTTCCATGCAATCGCCGTGAAAGGGGCACACGCCTGCGAACCCGTCATCCAATGGATGGCGTCGCGGGTACACATGACCCATCTCCGGATGCATGAGGCCGTGAGTCGGTACTCCGTCAATCAATATGCCGCCGCCGATTCCCGTCCCAATCGTCAGATACACCACATTGTCAACGCCTTGCGCCGCGCCCCAGCGATGTTCGGCCAGCGCCGCCGCGTTGGTGTCGGTGTCGAAGCCGACAGGGCATGAGAATTCACGCGCGACAGCGCCCACGACATCGGTGCCGCTCCAACCGGCCTTGGGAGTGCGGCCGATGCAACCATAGTGGGGGGAACGCGGATTGAGTTCGACTGGACCGAATGAGGCAATGCCAATGGCTGCGAATGCGCCGAAGACTGCCACCCGTTGCCGCAGGTAGTTTGTCATCGCAGCAAGTGTTTCTGCTGGATAGGTGGTGGGAAAGCGCTCCTGGAGCAGAATCTGTCCGTGCTCATCGGCGATGGCAACGACGAACTTGGTGCCGCCGGCTTCCACGGCACCGAAAATGCGTGCTTGACTCCTCATGGACAGAGGAGGGCGTAGCGAGGTGCAAGTGGTGATTGCATCATGTAAAACTACAATACTTATAAATAGTTACGTACATAATCTCGATTTAGCTCGCGGATGTGCACGGCCGCGAAAAGATCTTCGCGATACCTCATTAATGTACAGTATCAGCGCCGTGAAACACTGCCGGCGAAACGGGGGACACATCGTGATCGGACAGCGCAATTTGAACGGCGCAGGCACTGCGTTATCGCCAGTCATCCACGTGAAGGCCGCGTGTCCGCACGACTGTCCCGACACTTGCGCGCTCGATGTGCACGTCAGAGATGGCATCGCCATCAAGGTCATGGGATCTGCGGTGCATGCGCCCACCGCGGGCGTGCTCTGTACCAAGGTCGCGCGTTACACCGAGCGCACCTACCATCCCGATCGCTTACAGCATCCGATGCGGCGCGTCGGCAAGAAGGGAGAAGGGCGGTTCGAGCGCATCAGTTGGGACGAGGCGATTGCGGCCGTCGCGGAGCGCCTCAAGCCCATGGCCGCACACAACCCCGAACAAATTCTGCCCTATAGCTATGCGGGAACCATGGGCCTGGTGCAGGGCGACTCGATGTCCATGCGATTCTTCCACAAGCTGGGCGCAAGTTTTCTGGACCGCACCATTTGTTCCTCGGCGGGCACCGCCGGTCATGAAATCACGCTCGGCCGCCGGGTCGGGATGGACATGGAACTGGTCGACGACGCCAAGTTGATCATTTTCTGGGGTTCTAACGCGATCACCTCGAGCGTGCATTTTTGGGCTCGCGCCCAGGAGGCCAAGCGCCGTGGTGCCACCTTGGTCGCCATCGATCCGTACCGATCACTGACGGCTGAAAAATGCCACACCCACATTGCGTTGCTGCCCGGTACAGATTCGGCATTGGCGCTCGGGCTCATGCATGTGCTGATTCGCGATGGTCTGATCGATCGCGATTACGTGACCGATCATACCCTGGGGTTCGGGGCCTTGAGCGAACGCGCAAAGCAGTATCCTCCGCAAAGGGTCGCAGCGATTTGCGGCATCACTGCCGGGGAGGTCGAATCTCTCGCGCAACTGTATGGCACAACCCGACCCGCATTGATACGCGCGAACTACGGCATGCAGCGCGTCCGCGGCGGCGGCATGGCAACCCGCAATATCGCCTGCCTGCCGGCGCTGGTCGGTGCGTTTCGCGATGCGGCGGGCGGCCTGTTGCTGTCCACCGGCGGCAATTTCGAGATCGATGCGCCGGCACTGGAGCGCCCCGATCTGCTGGCCGGACGCACGCCCCGCACCATCAACATGGTCACCATCGGGCATGCGCTGCTGGATGAAAGTGCACCGATCAATGCGCTCATAGTCTACAACTCGAACCCCGTCGCGGTGGCGCCTGATTCTACGCGCGTGGTGCGCGGCTTCGCCCGCGAGGACTTGTTCACCGTGGTGCTGGAACATTTTCAAACAGACACCGCCGACTACGCGGATATTCTGCTGCCTGCCACGACGCAGCTCGAACATCTGGACGTGATCAAACCGTACGGCCACTACTACATGATGGCCAACAATCCGGCGATTGCCCCTGTAGGCGAATCCAAACCCAATACGCAGATATTCCGCTTGCTTGCCAAGGCCATGGGATTGAACGATTCGTGTTTCAGCGATTCGGACGAAGCCATTGCACAGGCCGCGGTTGCCAAGGACTGGGACTTCGATGCGGTGCGTGCCGCGGGCTGGAAGCGGATAGGTTTGCCCAAGGAGATTGCGCGCTTTGCCGACGGCGGCTTCGATACTCCGTCAGGAAAAGTGGAGTTTTTTTCGACTCGTGCGCAGGCGCTCGGTGTGGACCCGTTGCCCGATTACATTGCACCGCTGGAAGACACACGCAGCGAAGCGTCGAGGCGCTATCCGTTGGCGATGATATCGCCGCCGGCGCGAAACTTCCTCAATAGCAGTTTCGTCAATGTGCAGAGCCTGCGTGCCGCCGAAGGCGAGCCTTGGCTCGACATCCATCCGAACGATGCGGAAAAGCGCGGCGTCATCCAGGGCAGCTATGTGCGGGTGTACAACGACCGGGGCAGCTTGGAGTTGCGCGCCCGGGTTACCGATCGCGCCCGCCGCGGGGTGGTCGTGGGTTTGTCGGTTTGGTGGAAAAAGCTGGCCCGCGACGGTAAGAACGCCAACGAACTCACCAATAGCGACACGCTTACCGATATGGGGCGGGCGCCGATTTTTTATGACTGCCTGGTGCAGGTGGAAGCGCTGTGAGGTCAAGCAGCGCGTAAACCCGGGCTCGCGCCATCGGCGCGTATCTTGCGAACAGCCGGTAATGAGCGCCGGATCCGGTAAGCTTGCCGTCATGATCGACGTGCGAACGGTAGTAGCGAGCCGCTATGTGACGCCGCTCCGGGAGGGGGGCTCGCTGCCGGCCATCATCGAAGCCGATGACGACGGCCTCTATGTCGTTAAATTTCGCGGTGCCGGACAGGGTTCCAAGGCCTTGATCGCAGAATTGCTTGGCGGAGAAATTGCGCGCCTCGCCGGACTGCCGGTGCCGGAGATAGCCTTCGTGGAACTGCCCGTCGACCTCGCTCGCACGGAACCCGATCCTGAAATTTCCGATCTCATCCGCAACAGTGCGGGCCTCAACATAGGCTTGGACTATTTGCCGGGCTCGGTCACCTTCGACCCATTGGTGTTCGTGCCCGATGCGGCCCTGGCATCGGCCATCGTCTGGTTCGACGCCTTCGTGTGCAATGTGGATCGGACGGCGCGCAATGTGAATATGTTGATATGGCATCGCCGCCTGTGGCTGATCGATCATGGTGCAGCGCTTTACTTTCACCATGCCTGGAAGCAAGGCGAGAAGCACGCGCAAAACCCCTTCGCGCTGATCAAGGATCACGTGCTGCTTAAACTTGCGAGTGCCCTTTCCGAGGTCGACGTGCAGATGAAGGGCTTGTTAACGGCGGCCAGATTGGCCGCCATCGTCGAATGGATTCCCGATGCCTGGCTGCCGGAAGATGCAGGGTTCTCGGGCAAGGCCGCGCAGCGCGACGCCTATCTGACGTTTTTCACGGCCCGCATTCAGTCATCGGATATCTTCGTCCAGGAGGCCCTTCGTGCACGCGCTGCGAACGTATGACTACGCCATCGTTCGAGTCGTGCCGCGCGTCGAGCGCGGCGAGTTCGTCAATGCGGGCATCATCCTCTCCTGTGATATCGAGCGGATCCTGGAAGCCCGCATCGAGCTCGATGAAGCGGCTTTGCTGACGCTCGATTCCGATGTGGACTTAGATCTCGTCCGCAGCACCTTGGCCGCCATTCCCGCCATCTGCGCCGGCGGCATTGCAGCCGGACCCATCGGCCGACTATCGGCTCGCGAGCGATTTCATTGGTTGGTATCGCCGAAGAGCACCATCGTTCAGACCTCTCCCGTGCACACGGGCCGGTGCAGCGACATTCAAACGGCACTCGAGCACTTGATGAAGCGGATGATTCGCCGCTGAATCAACGGCATTTGCGCAATGTCTATAGGAGTCTGCCTACGCCGGTTGACGGCATATTCGCCTGCCGCCGAGTTAAGCAATCGGCGATCATTCCAGTCGTCATTCGTATTAGGTGATCATATGAATTCAATATCCAGGGCATTTCGCCTCGCGCCCATTCTTTTGCTGGTGGCGGGCTTTGCTTACGCCGGCAAGTACGGCGATACCATCAGCCTGTTTCGCAATGCCGGCGAGAGTGCGTCCTTCTTTCATAATAGCTACGCCTACGCCGTCTTTCCCGATGTCGGCGAAGCCGGTTTCGTCGTCGGTGGGGCGCTCGGGAAGGGACATGTATACCTCCACGGGCGCCTCATTGGCGACACCACCATGGGTCAAGTCAGCGTCGGATTCCAGGCCGGCGGCAAGGCGTACAGTCAGATGATTTTCTTCGAGGACAAGGCGGCCCTCGAGAAATTCCAGTCAGGCAGCTTTGAGTTCACCGCCGGCGCCAGTGCCGTCGCGATCACCGCGGCCGCCTCCGCCAGTGCGGGCACTAGCGGTGCGTCCGCTGGAGCCAGTGCAGGTAAAAAGGACGCGAGCAACGACGGCGTGTATACAAACGGTATGGCTGTGTTCACCATTGCGAAGGGCGGGCTGATGTACGCCGCCACCATTGCCGGACAGAAATTCTCTTATAAGCCACGCGGTGCCGGCTGATCGGTAAGCTGTATCTCATAGCTTAAAAAACAATGAGATACAGCATTTTTCTGTTACTTAACTAGAACTCTCGTACTGTCAGCGCATTTGTAGTAGTCACGCTGCTGCGCGCAGCGAATACGCACCGACGGTACGCCGCCTGTGTTCTTCGGCGGCACTGATATACCTTCGCGTACCATAAAACTTAGCCCACCGCGTCGCGTCCCGCGACCCCCTATGGTATTTTTTACACAAGAACACTCAGCTGCGATCCGGCGTACGGCAAAGGCCGCGGACGATTAGGCCGTTTGTGCGTCAATTGGATTCAATAAGGGAAACCACAATGAAAAAGCCTTCTGTCTCAGTTCGTTATTGCGTAGCACTGTTGCTGGCAAGCGGAGGTGCCACAATCGTCGCGACTGGCGCGCGTGCAGCCGATGCGCCGCCGCCTGAGATACCGACCTGCGCCAAGAAGATCGGCACGCTGGCCGTCACGGAACCGCAGAATCAATGGTGGACCGCGCTGAACTTGGATTCGCCCGCGGCGCTGATCAAGGTGTTTGTGTCCCAGTCCAAATGCTTCACCTTGGTAGACCGCGGCAAGGGCCTGCAGGCGGCGCAAGCTGAGAGAGCGCTCGCGGCGAGCGGGGAGGAGCGTCAAGGCTCGAATATCGGCAAAGGTCAAATGAAGGCGGCCGACTATGTGCTCGTGCCCGACATCGCCAATCAAAATCGCAATGCAGATCGAACCAATATCGGCGGCATGTTGGGCGGCCTTCTGCCGCATGGCATCGGCGCCGTCGTCGGCGGCGTCAGTCTCAAGAGCAAGACGGCCGATGTGGTGCTGACCTTGACCGATGTACGCTCGACCGAGCAAGTGGCGCTTGAACAGGGGCACGCCAAGAAAACCGACTTGGGCTGGATGGGCGGCGGCGGGGGCGCGTTCTTCGGCGGATTCGCGGCCGGCGGTGCGAGCAGCTACGCCAACACCGAAATAGGCCAGGTGGTCACCATGGCCTACCTCGATGCCTACATCAAAATGGTCAACGACCTGAAGAGCAATGCCCCCGATGCCAAGGCCGACAATGTGCAGCAGGCAATCCGGGTAGCCAAACCCACCAAGCTCTACACAGACTCGAATTTGAAATCTAAGGTGGTGCGCGAGCTTGATCCCGGCATGATGCTGTATCCGACCGGCGACAAAATGGGCGTGTGGTGGAAGGTCACCGACGAACTTGGCAATGAGGGTTGGGCCGTATCCACCAATTTTGAGCTGGCCCACTAGCGATCGGCGCAGTCATTCCGGCACCCGCGCTTCCGTAATCAAAAGTCGGAGGCGCGGGCGCACTTCTGCGCGGTACTTGGGGTACGATTTGGTATGCGTACCCCAGTCCTATTTGCCTTAACAATCCTGGGGGCCATCGGCAGTGCCGGCGCTTACGCGGCCGATCCGGGCAACCCGGCCGTTGCGGGCAGCGTCACGAAATCCGCCGCGGGCGTCGTGACCAAGCCACCCGTTGACGGCACCACACCCCGCAATCGCGTATCGGTATTGACCGGCGAGCAGGTCATCCAGATTCTGGATGAAACCGTCGACTGGTATCGAACCTTGGGTACGCAGCAGCAGAACGCTACCCAACCGAGCGATCTATTGATTTTGTTCGCCAATCGGCAGACTGCCGACAAAGTGGTGGCTCTGTCCTTCGAGATCGCGCGGGCCAATGCGGAACTCTTGAGCAGCGAGGCGAATGCCGCGCAGAGCAGTGCCGCGCAGAGCACCGAGGAGGCAAGCACGCCGGAAGGCTCCTCACCTCAGGCGCTCAGCCAGCGGCAGAACGAGTTGGACGCCAAGCGACAAGAGATAAAGAGGCAGATGAGCGACGGCAAGCACCCCGAATTGCAGGGCGAGATTGCCATGCTCGATGCCCGTAAAAACCTTCTGGATACCATGACGGAATTCGTCAATTCGAGCGACCCAAAATCCGCGGGAGCGAACAATCTAAAGGCTCAAATTGATGCTATCGCCGCTACTATTCCGAGTTCGGGCGCGAACCCGGCAACTGCCGCATCATCGGCGGCTACAGGCTCCTCGGCCGCCGCGTCGGTCGCCAGCGATGCCAATAAGGCGGCTCCCGTGCGTTCGGGGCTCTGGGATCTGGCGACCAATGTGTTCAAGCTGCGCAACAAGGTCGACAGCATCGAGGTGATCGACAAGCATACGGCTGATCTGGCGCGGACCTTCGACGAGATCAGCGCACCGCCGCTCAAGCAGCTCAAGGCCTATTCGGCCCGCAGCGATGCGCTGACGGCCCAGTCGGATGCCCCCGGTGACGGCACACACAAGGAACTACGCGGTCAATTCGATACCCTGGCGTGGCTTTTCAAGCAGACATCGGACATTCTCGTCCCGCTCACCAAGGAAAAAGTGCTGCTGCGACAGTATCGGCACAACCTCGGCAATTGGCGCGACTCCGCCGAGCGGCAGTATCACGACGCGTTGGCGGCGCTCGGGATTCGAACAGCGGTACTGGCCGCCATCTTGGCGGTGGTGTTTGGCCTCGCCGAAATCTGGCGCAGAGCCGTGCTTCGCTATTCCCATGAACCACGCCGGCGCTCGCAATTATTGCTGGTACGAACTATCGTTCTTTGGACCGTGGTGCTTGCCATCGTGGGCTTGAGCTTTGTCAACGAGATCAGCACTTTCGCCACCTTCGCGGGGTTGCTCACGGCCGGCGTGGCCGTGGCCATGCAGAGCGTGCTGGTGTCCGTCGTGGGATATTTCTTCCTCATCGGCAAGTATGGAATTCGGGTCGGCGATCGCATACAAATCGGCGCAGTGGTGGGCGAGGTGATCGACATCGGCCTGGTACGGATGCACCTCATGGAACTCAATCAATCGGGCCCGCTCGGCCCGACCGGCCGGGTAGTTGCCTTTGCCAATCTCATCGTGTTCCAAGCATCAGGCGGCCTGTTCAAGCAAATCCCCGGAGTGAATTTCGCGTGGCATGAGAACACTCTGACCTTGCCGGTGGTCGACGACTACGGCTTGCTGAAGGAGAAGTTATTGGCCGCTATTTCCGCTGTGGTCGGGCATTACAGTGAGGAAATCTCGCGGCAGACCAAAGAAATTGAGAAAACCACGGCGACCAGTTCGGTTACCAATGCCGTGCCGCAGGTTCAGATGCATTTGGCGAATGGCCGCATGGAGGCGCTGATCCGATACCCTGTACATCGCGAGCACGCCGCGGAGGTCGACGAGGGCGTGGCGCAAGCAGTGATGAAGGTGATTGCGGAAAGCAACCCGAGCTCGTGATACACAAGCGTCTCAGGGAGGCGATCGGCAAAACATTCAATGAGTTCTGAATAGTCGCTCAATGCATACAAAATGCGAAGAACTGGTCAATGCTGGATACTCTCTGCACGATTTATATACTCCTGACCGCGGAGGGTCGGGCTGATCAGAAAGAGAGCGAAGCCGGCGGCCAACGCCGCGGAACCTGCACCGATCCAGGCAGCGGCGCGAAATCCAATCATGAAGCTCGCGGCGGATTCCTGTCGCGCAAACACGAATCCCAGCAGCGCCGTCGCAACCAGACCGGCGATGCGTGCCACGGCGCTGTTGAATCCCGATGCCAGCCCGACGTGATCGGCGTTGACCGACGCCAAAACGGAGGTGGTCAGCGGTGCGACACATGCACCCATCCCGAGTGCGACCAACAGAGTCGGCGGAAAGATGTCGAGCCAGTAGCCGGCATCGTGCGCCGGCATCCGAGCATACAACGCCAGTCCAATGCCAACCAGGCTGGAACCTACCGTCAACGGCAGTCGT
>JBDUEQ010000010.1:0-17716 GCA_040002315.1 Gammaproteobacteria bacterium | reverse complement strand
CCGTGTAACGGACGCCGTGTAACGGACGCCGTGTAACGGACCGCCCCACGAACTATTTCAGGCCGGCGACCACCGGAGGAGGACCGGGCTTGGCTGGTGCGGCGGCGTTTGCCGAGCGCGTCGAATTGCGCAAACCGTTGGCGGCTCCGGCGAGCGATAGCGATACGAATCGATCGAGCAGGCCGCGCGAGGATCCCCCGCGATTCATGATACGACTGGTCCATTGCAATGACGGATCGCCGCGTTTACCGGCCTGTAGCGAGACTGAGCTGCCGCTCGATTCCCACAGCGTCAGCACTTGCACGCGATTGTGAGATTTATATTCCGACAGCCGCTGCCACACCGTGGTGTAGTGAACCAGCGGAGCTTCGCCGAAGGCGCTCCCCGCGGGGTCTTGGTCGAGCACCGTGTGTTTGCGAGGACGGAATTCCGTGTCCGAGAATAGCGGGACGCCGCCGGAAGTCGGCATGGTAAAAACCCCCGAAGATGGCGTCACCACCGCGCTGATCTGGGAAAATTGGCCAAAGTTCACTGGGGCAGGATCGGTCCTGGCGTTGAACACCGTGGCTTGATCGCCGGCGAGAGCCTGGCTGATGCGGAACAAAGTACACACCACCAAGCCGAACAGAAACCGCTCCCGGCTGCCGTGGCACCGCGTCGCTTCACGCGGCGGCGCATCAATGGATGGACGAAATTCCGACATGAGGTGCAGACTTCATCTCGACCTGTGGGCTTCGTCAGGATCCTCCAAGGAGAGAGAGGCATCGTGCGATGCGCGTCACAAATCCGCACGGCACCTGCAGTACTCTGGTTCATGTCAACATAATGCCGAGATATCCTGGGATTATGTGCTTCGTGCGTCGCGCTCAAGGGTCTGGCGCATCGCGGTACTCGGCTCGTCCAACGTCCCATTCCTGGCCGTTGAAGGGCTTCACAGACATCGACTCGACGGTGCCGATGTCGATGCAGCGTGCGTTGACACTGATTCCGTCGGGATGAGAGCGCGGAATATAGAACGACTTCACGCCGCAGGTGGAACAAAATAAGTGTTTGGCGGCATGCGTGTTGAACGAGTACGTCGATAGGGCTTCACGGCCGCTGATTAACTTGAAGCGATCAGCAGGCACGATTAAATGCAGAAATCCATACTTGCTGCAAATGGAGCAATTGCAGTCCGCGACCTCGATTTCGGGCGGCGCCACGACTTCGAAGCGCACGCGACCGCAATGACAGCCGCCGGTATGTGTACGCATACCCCGAGGGCTAGCGCTTGTGCTCTTGGGCCGCGAGATCGCTGACCAGCGCTATCAGTTGCTCAGGACCATCGGCGCTGCGTACGTCGGCGACGAATTTGCCGTTGACCACGAAAGTGGGGACGCCGTCGATTCGATACCGTTGCGCTAGTTCGTCGGCCTTCTGCAACGCCAGATCCACGGGCATGGAATGATAGGCGCTCTTGAAAGCCGCCTCCGGGATGCCTAGCTTTTTTGCGAATGCCGTTTGAATGCGTTCCGACTCAACGGTGTTGTTTGAATCAGCGGCGATCAGGGGATTACCGTTGACGTGGATTTCCTTGAACACCTCGCCGTGCAGCTGATCGAGCTTGCCTAAGCTGTCGAGCGTGTAATACAGCCGCGCCAGCGACCGATGACCCTCGTTCCACATCACATGAACGCGGGAGAAAGTAATGTAAGCGGGCTTGGTTTTTTTCCACGATTCGACCAAGGGATCGATCGCATAGCAGTGCGGGCAGGCGTACCAGAAAAACTCCAGCACCTCGACCTGACCGGCGGGCGCCGAGGTGGGCTGGGCGGGAACGAGGCGCGTGTAATTCTTGCCTTCCTGCCACACGCTCGGGCCATTCGGCGTGGCCGCAGACGCCGACGACGTTGAAGCCGCCACCGTCGAGGCGACGGCCGCCAACAATGTATTGTGTGCGCCGCTGTCGCCAGGAACGTCTTCGACGGTTTCGGAACCATCTTCATTCATGCGGGTAATCTTGGACGGCAGGTCGGACGGCTGCTCCGTCTTCTGCTGAGCCGTCGAATTCGCCGGCATCGCGCTGTTGGACGTTGCCGCAGAAGTCGGCGCACGATTGTCCAAGGATTGCTGCTTACCGCATGCCACGAGCAGAATCGCTAATCCGAGGCATAACCCGAGATGCCGAGCGCGCATGTTCAGCGTATGCCCTGCAGGTAGGAAGCCAGATTGCGAATGTCCTCGGCCGATAGGCGCTTGGCGACTGTCTGCATGATGCCGTTAGGTCCGGTGGTCCGAGCACCCGACGCGTAATCGTTCAGCTGTTTCACGACGTACACCGATTGCTGCCCGCGTAGCGCGGGGAATTTCGCGGACTCATTGCCGCGGCCGGTGGGTCCATGGCAGGCCATGCATGCCGGAATCGCTCGGGCCGAGTCGCCACCGCGGTACAATTTTTCGCCCGCCTGCCAATACGAGGGATCGGCTTCCAGCCCCGTGTTGGTCAAACTATCGAAGAAGGCGCCGAGATTGGTCATGTCCCCGGCGCTCAAGCCGGTAACGATGGGCATCATCACCGGATTGGCGCGCTTCCCGTCTTTGAAATTCTTCAGCTGCTCCGCAATATAGTCCGCGCCGATCCCGGCGAGGCTGGGCCATTCAGGGTTCGTGCTATTGCCGTTCGCACCATGACAGGCTTGGCACACGATGGCCTTGGTGGCGCCGGCTTCCACGCTGCCTATGGCCAAAGCCGAGTTACCGATAAACGAGCCGAAAATTGTTGCTGCGAGAATCCAAAGCCGCTTCATGATCGACTGCTACCCCGTGCTAATGTGAACCGCTCCCGAGCGTAAATTGTACACTAGAGTCAATAATTTGCGTTCAAGCGGCGGCTATGTCGACCTACTCCAATGTGAAATTCCTGACCAGTGCCGCCGAGCCGCACCAGCTCGCCCCGGACATGGGGAAAGAAATAGCCTTTGCGGGTCGCTCGAATTCGGGCAAATCCACGGCCATCAACGCCATCACGCAACGAACGGGGCTTGCGCGGGTGAGCCGCACGCCCGGACGCACACAACTCATTAACTTCTTCGAGTTGGCGCCCGAGCGTCGCTTGGTGGACCTGCCGGGGTACGGCTTCGCTAAAGTGCCGGAAAGGGTGCGAATTCACTGGCTGCAGCTGATGGAACATTATTTCAATGTACGCGAGTCGCTGGTCGGCTTGATCTTGATCGTCGACAGTCGGCGCGGCTTAGGTGCACAGGATGCGGGCATGTTGGAATGGGTGCTGGCCAGGGATCGTTTCGCGCATGTTCTGCTCACCAAAGCGGACAAGTTGAACCGACGCGACGCGCAGAGCGTGCTGCGCGAGACAACTGCTGCATGCTCCGATACGTCGGTGACTGCGCAATTATTTTCTGCCCACGCAAAACAAGGATTTGAAGAGGCGCGCGAGGTGATGGATCGATGGCTGGCCTAAGACGCGCATAAAAAAAGGCCCCGGTGGTTACTTAGAGCAGCCACCGAGGCAGACCAACCCGGCATGGGGATGACAAACCGGGTCATTCCCGCTCAGGGAGAAGAGCGGGGAGCGTCTTACACGCTCATTAGGTTAGATGGGGACATCTCCCGAAAGTTCCAGCCCCACCAAAAGCTATTTTTTTCCGATCGGCTGCGGTGCCAAGAAAGCCAAAACCGGCTAAATAATGCACTAATTCTGCCCCAAACCGCAGCAAGATGCTCGAAATACTGCGATTGGACCGGCTTTCGGCTCCACGGGGCGGATTTCAGGGCTCAAATCGGCCGGACCGCAGAATTAGTGGGCTTCGTCCCAGTTGCGTCCGATGCCAATGTCGACTTTGAGCGGTACGGCCAGGTTCGCCGCCTGCGCCATGTGTGTCCGTATTTGTCCTACAAGATCCTCGATGGCCTCGTCGGCTACCTCGAGAACCAATTCGTCATGCACCTGCATAATGAGCCGCGCGGGAACCCGCGAGGCCCGCAACCAGGCGTCTACTTGGATCATGGCCCGCTTGATGATGTCAGCGGCGGTGCCCTGCATGGGCGCATTGATGGCGCTGCGCTCGGCATACTGACGCAATGCCTGGTTACGGGATTGGATCTCGGGCAGGTACAGCCGCCGGCCAAATACGGTTTCCACGTACCCTGTTTCGCGCGCCTGGCGGCGCGTCTCCTCCATGTAGCGCTTCACGCCCGGATAGCGCTCGAAGTAAAGATCCATGTATTTCTGTGCGTCTCCCCGGCCTATCCCCAACTGACGGGCGAGCCCAAATGCCGACATACCGTACATCAACCCGAAATTGATGGCCTTGGCTGAACGCCGCTGATCGGCGCTGACGGCATCCAAGGGGGTGGTAAACACCTCGGCGGCGGTCGCCTGATGGACGTCGCGGTCCTCGGCAAAGGCCTGCAGCAGACTCGCGTCGCCGGAGAGATGCGCCATGATGCGCAATTCGATTTGCGAATAGTCAGCGGCGACGAGGGAATGACCCGGCGGTGCGATGAATGCCTGCCGAATGCGCCGCCCCTCCTTGGTGCGAATCGGGATATTTTGCAGATTCGGATCCGTCGAGGAGAGCCGGCCCGTGGCGGCCACCGCTTGATGATAAGACGTGTGAATGCGCCCGGACGCCTCGTCGATTTGCTTGGGTAGATTATCCGTGTACGTCGATTTCAGCTTGGCGATGCCGCGATATTCCAAGATCAGTTTGGGCAAGGGATAGGTCGCGGCGAGTTCCTCGAGTACATCTTCGGCCGTCGATGGCTGGCCGGTCGGCGTCTTACGCATCACTGGAATTCCCAGCTTGCCGAACAAGATCTCCTGCAATTGTTTCGGCGAATCCACGTTGAACACGCCGCCCGCTTCCGTATGAGCCTGCGCCTGCAGCTCCAGCATGCGCGCCGCCAGTTCCGAACTTTGAATCCTGAGCAGTTCGCGATCCACCAGCACGCCGGCGCGCTCCATGCGGTACAGCACCGGCACCAGCGGCTGCTCGATGGTTTCATAGACCGCCTTCAAGGTGGGCAGCGCGTCGATTTGCGGCCAGAGGGCCAGGTGTAGCTGCAGCGTGACGTCGGCGTCCTCTGCGGAGTATTCGGCGGCGCGGTCCACATCCACTTGATTGAAGCTGATCTGCTTGGCGCCCTTGCCGGCAACGTCCTCATAGTGAATGGTTTGGATGCCGAGGTATTTCTGCGCCGTCGAATCCATGTCATGCCGAGTCGCGACACTGTTGAGCACATAGGATTCGAGCATGGAGTCGAACTGCTGTCCGAGCAGCGCGATACCGTAATTCTCGAGGACGTGTGCGTCGTACTTCAGGTGATGTCCCAACTTCGGCAGGGATGCGTTTTCAAGCAGCGGCTTGAATGCCGCCAGCACCTTGTCTCGATCCAGTTGGTGCGGAGCGCCCGCATAGTCGTGGCCCAGGGGAATATAGGCGGCCTCTCCCGGAGTGACTGCGAACGATAGACCGACGATCTGAGCCTGCATGTAGTCCAGGCTGTCGGTTTCGGTATCGAATGAAACGAGCGGCGCGGCCGCAAGCTTGACCAGCCATTCTTGCAGGGCGTCTTCAGAAACGATCTTGTGATAATTGCGAGCAGCCGGAGGCAGCGCCGCAGGCAATGCCTCTACGAGTTGCGCTCCGCCGCCAACCTGCGCGACCACGGCTCCATCGGCGAGAGCCTCGGTCGTCAAAGCGCCGGCGGTAACGCCGGCCGCAATACTCTTCGCGGCGCCCGGCGCGTCCGGGCCCAATGCCTTCAGCAGCGCCCGCAATTCCAGCCGTGTGTACAATTCCCGCAGCCGCGCGAGATCCGGTGCACCGGCGCTGAGCCCTTCAGCAGTCACCTCCAAGCTAAGTGACGTGTCGATGGTGGCGAGCTTGCGCGACAATTCGAGAATCGTCAGTTCGCCGCGCAGATTCTCACCTACCTTGCCGCCGACTTGCGCAGCGTGGGCGATCAACTCATCGAGCGTTTGATATTGATTGAGCCACTTCGCAGCGGTCTTAGGGCCCACTCCGGTGATGCCGGGAATGTTGTCCGAGCTGTCGCCGACCAGCGCCAGATAGTCGACGATCTGTTCGGGAAAGACATCAAATTTCGCCTTGACCCCGTCGCGATCCAGGCGCGAGTTGCTCATGGTATTGATCAATCCGACATGCGGACCTACCAGCTGCGCCATGTCTTTGTCGCCGGTTGAGATCAGCACTTCATAGCCAGAGGCGGCTCCCTGCTTTGCCAGGGTGCCGATCACGTCATCCGCTTCGACCCCCGACACGCGCAGCAGCGGCAGTCCCATGGCGGCGACCGTGTCGTACAGAGGTTGTATCTGCGAGCGCATGTCATCGGGCATCGGTGGACGATGCGCCTTGTACTGCTCGAACAGATCGTCGCGAAACGTTCGCCCCGGCGCATCGAACACCACTGCGATGCGATCGGGCGACTCCTCCTTGATCATCTTGTTGAGCATGTTGAGCACGCCCAACACCGCTCCGGTCGGTTCACCTTTGGAGTTGCTGAGCGGCGGCAGCGCGTGGAATGCCCGATACAGATAGCCTGAGCCATCGACCAGAATGAGTTTGCCTGCGCTCATGAACTTTGCGTAATGCTTAGCTCAGGGTTGCGGCGGCGCGTCCGCAGGTTTGGTCAAATCGGGAGCCGTGCCACGGGCGCTTGGCACCACTTTCTTGTGCTTCGGGGCGTCCGGATGCACCAGTGGACCTTTTTGGCCACAGCCGCAAATCAGGCCGGCCATGCACAGTGAGATTAACAGGCGCGCAAGTGTCATCAATGCAGTATACCGCGCGCGGGCGCGCGGCTGTTTGGCCGGAACTTCTGATGCCGCCAATCGGTCCGTATCTGCAGTAGATATAGGAGACGGCAATGAAGCGGATCTCGGGAACCCGGTTGGCGATACTCGCAGTGGGCGCATGCGCGGCGTCGACCGGGGCTTTGGCGGATAACCCAGCCGGATTTTATCTGGGTGTCGGTGCTGGCTATTCCACTGTCAGAAGCGACGATCCCGCGTACGGGCTCCCCGGCTATTTCGACGATCACCAGGCAGCCTGGAAAGCGATCGCCGGCGTGCGGCCAATTTCCATCGTGGGCGCCGAATACGAGTACATCGACTTCGGCCATCCCAGCAATCGTTACGGCTCCAACGGCTTTGCCAACTACGGACTGGATTCTCATCCGCGGGCTAACGCGTTGTTCGGCGTCGGCTATCTACCGCTGCCGATTCCATTCTTCGATGTGTACGGCAAGGCCGGCATCGCGCGGCTGCAAACCGACGTCACCACATTCGTGCCGGATGTGTGTCCGCCGTCGAGTGCGTCTTGCGGCGGAACCTACTTTCGCCGCAACGAGACCGATAATAGGTTCGCCTACGGCGTGGGCGTGCAGTCCAAAGCCTGGGGGGTCGCCTTCCGCGCGGAATATGAGCGGATCAGCTCCCAGTTCGGCGATCCGGATGCATTGACGGTCGGTGCGACCTGGACTTTCTAAGCGCCCGGTATAGCGCCCTGGAATACTGTCCGCCGTGAGTCCGCGCGCCGAACCTCTGCGCGCTTTATAATGGCGTTCATGAAGAACACCGTACCCCGCGCTTCGCGCCATTCATTGCCCTTACTCCCGATCGTTGCGATCGGGCTCATCGCCTTACTCTCCGCCTGCGCGCATAAGGATTTGCGGGCACCGGCCGGTAATTCCGATGCCACGACTCGAGCGCTTCGATCCAAAGTCGACACCATCGTGGTCATTTACGCGGAGAATCGCGCCTTCGATAATCTATACGGTAATTTCCCGGGTGCACGCGGCCTCAGCGAGGTCGTCGGGCCCGACGGAGGGCCTCTAGCTAGTTACGTGCCGCAGATAGATCGCGATGGATCGGTGCTTCCCGTATTGCCACCGACCTGGGGCGGCGTCACGGCGCCGGGTACCAATCCCGTGGTGACCGAAGCGCAAAGCGCCGGTTTGCCGAATGCCCCGTTCTCGATCGAGCACGCTTACACGGCGCGGTCCAACGTTACTTTGTCGACATCCACCATCACACGAGATCTATGGCATCGCTTCTTCGAGCATCAGATGCAGATTGACGGCGGCAAGAACGATGGCTACGCGGCATGGTCCGACGCCGGCGGCCTCGCCATGGGGCACTATGACTACAGTCGATCGGCGCTGTATTCGCTGGCGAAGGACTTCGTGCTCGCCGACAACTTCTATCAAGGCGCCTTCGGCGGATCCTTCCTCAATCATCAGTACCTGATTTGCGCCTGCGCACCGGAGTACCCCAACGCTTCGACAGCCGAGGCGAATCCCTCCATTGCCATACTGGAGGAGGACGCTGCCGGACATTTTCTGCCGCGGCTCAAATTAGCTCCGAACGCCAGGCGCTCCGCATTGGACGGACCGCCACGGTTCGCGAAAAGCGGCAATATCACTCCGCCGAATTATTTTGGCGACGGCCGGTTTTATGCGGTGAATACCATGCAACCGCCGTATCAGCCGAGCGGCAATACACCGGCCGGCAACGATGCCGATTTTCTCTATTCGGATCCCGGCAATGCGACTACCTTGCCGCCGCAGACGGCGGGCACCATCGGCGATGCGCTGGATGCAAAGCATGTCAACTGGGCCTGGTACTCGGGCGCCTGGGACACGGCGCTTGCCGACGGCCGCCGCCCGCCGCTCAAACCTCGCACCGCAATCTATGCCCCCGACTCGCCAGGCGGCAATCCGAATTTTCAGCCGCACCATCAACCCTTCAATTACTACGCACGGTTCGATCCGGTTGCTCATGCTGAGCAACGTACGGCGCACTTGAAGGATTACGGCGAATTGCTCGCCGCCGCCGCCGCCGGGCGGCTACCAGCCGTCGCGTTCTACAAACCGCAAGGCAATGTGAATCAACACGCCGGCAATACCTCGATCGCAGAGGGCGACGCGCACATCGCCCAGCTGGTCGACAAACTGCGCGCGAGCCCGCAATGGTCGCGCATGGTCATCGTGATTACCTATGACGAGTTCGGCGGCGCCTGGGACCACGTGGCACCGCCGTCGGGCGATCTCTTGGGGCCCGGCGCGCGAATTCCCGCCTTAATCATCTCGCCTTTGGCCAAACGCGGCGCGATCGATCACACACAGTACGACACCGAGTCCATTCTGCGTCTGATCACGCGCCGCTACGATCTGGAGGTGTTGCCCGGAATCACGACCCGCGATCAAGGGCTCGCCGCGCATGGCTCTGCGCCGATGGGTGATCTGACCAACGCCCTCGACTTGCGCCGCTAGCGCGGACTTAAACCTATTGGGTTCTCTTCGGCGGCCCTTTGGGATCAGCCGGCGATAGCGCTGCCGGTTTGTCGCCGGCTTTGACGCTGGCCAACTCCACGTCGAAAATCAGCAGCGAACCGCCCGGAATACCGGGCTTGGGGCTCGCGCCGTAGGCAAGTTCGGGCGGCACGAACAGCTGCCATTTGGCGCCGGGCTTCATCAGCACTAGTGCTTCTTGCCAACCCCGGATCACGCCGTTCACGCGAAAGGTGGCGGGCTGTCCGCGCGCGTACGAACTGTCGAATTCCGTGCCATCGAGGAGTTTGCCGCGGTATTGCACCGTCACTTCATCGGTGGGTGCGACGGCCGCGGCCTTCTTGTCGCCCGGCAATACGATTTTGTACTGCAACCCCGACTCCGTCGTGGTGACGCCCTTTTCGCGGGCGTTGCGCGCCAGGAAATCCTTGGCAGCCGCCTGATTCACTGCAACCGCGGCTTCCATCACCGAGCGCACATAGGCGTTTAACTGCTGCTGTTCGGCAGGCGTGTTTTTCTTGCCTTGCAAGCCATCGCGCATGCCGCGCATCAGAGCATCCATATTTACTTGATCGGAAACGCCCACGCCGTGCATCTGAGCGCCGAAGGTCAGCCCGAACAGATAGCTGCTTTGCTCGCTGCTCAACGTGGTGGGCGGTGTAGGTGCAGGGGAGGGAGCTTGGGCCCCGACCAGGGGC
Source organism: Gammaproteobacteria bacterium (assembly GCA_040002315.1). GTDB lineage: Bacteria > Pseudomonadota > Gammaproteobacteria > Steroidobacterales > Steroidobacteraceae > Bog-1198. The sequence goes on along the minus strand of JBDUEQ010000010.1, from coordinate 7,706 downwards.
GTAGCTGCCATCAGAAGCCATGCGGTGCATGTCTGGCGAATCGCTGTGATGCTGGGTTGTTTCATGGCGCGAAAGATACGCCCCTTCAGGTGGCAAACGCCAGCGTGAATTAGGCGGAGAGGGCGCCGCGCCGGATGATGGCTACCGTTAGACGCGACGTGCATACCAATTTGCCCGCTTCGTTGACGATGTCGATGCTCCAGACATGGCTGCGTCCGCCCAGATGCACGGGGCGCGCTGTACCGGTGACCAATCCTGAACGCGCCGCGCGCACGTGGTTGGCATTGATCTCCTGGCCCACGCATTGGTATTCGTGCATGTCGATACACATGCCCGCACCCATGCTGCCGACCGTTTCGGCAAGCGCCACCGACGCGCCACCGTGCAGCAATCCATAGGGTTGACGGGTGCGCGGATCGACGGGCATGGTCGCGCGCACGAAATCATCGCCGATTTCGGTGAAGGCAATGCCTAGATGTTGAACCAAAGTTCCCTCGTGCAGGGAGTTCAGCTCCTGTACGGTTCTCAGGCTCTTCCATATGCTCATTCGGAATCCTTGATCTTGGCAGCGACACGGCGATAGGCCTCGCGAAATGGTATGCCTTCCTTGGACACCAGCGCGTTCGCCGCCGCTGCCGTGTGGATGCCGGGATCGAGGTGAATATTCTCCGGCCGAAAGCTCAACCCCGCGAGGGCGCTTGGCAGTATCGCGAGCGTCTGCAGGCAGGAATCGATGCCGCGGAACAGGGGCGGCTTGATCAGCTGCAGATCGCGGTGATAGCCCGACGTCAGCTTCTGTGTAATCCCCAGCACTTCGGCAAGCGCTGCCTGCGCCACCGCCGCCCGTCCCCGCATCAGCTCGAACACATCGGGATTGCGCTTCTGCGGCATGATGGAAGAGCCGGTGGTAAAGGCAGCCGGAAGCGCGACGTAGCCGAATTCCTGCGTGTAGAACAGCAGCAAGTCCGCCGCAAGCCGTCCTATATCCTGAGTAAGCAACGTGATCTCGAACAACAGCTGCGCCTCGGCCTTGCCGCGGGACAGCTGCACTGCCGTCACCGGCTCCTGAGTGACCGCAAACCCGAGACTTCGGCGGGTGGCTTCGCGATCGAGCTCGAGATTCGGAGTCCCATAGCCGGCTGCGGATCCCAACGGATTCTTGCCGATACGTCTTTGCGTCAACGCCAGTCCTTCTGCATCGTCGCGAATCTCCGCCGCGAAACCCTGCGCCCAGAGTGCCACGGTGCTCGGCATCGCCTGCTGCATATGCGTATAACCGGGCAGCACCACCGCGCCATGCTGTGCGGCCAGCGCATCGAGCGCCTCCGCCGCGGCCATCGCACCTTGCCGCAGTTCATCGGCGGCATCGCGCAGGTACAGGCGCAGCGCGGCGAGCACCTGATCATTGCGCGAGCGGCCGGCATGCAGTCGGCCGCCGGTGGCACCAATCTGTGCGGTGAGCAGATTCTCGATGGCGGTCTGGCAATCTTCGTGTTCCAGCGACACAGCCCAAGTCCCGCGTGCGTGTTCCGCGCCGATCGCCGTCAGGCTTTCGCGAATTGACGCAAGCTCCTCAGCCGACAACAGTCCGTTCTGCTGCAGCATCTCGGCGTGCGCAAGCGAGGCTTGGATGTCGTAGCGAACCAGGCGGTTGTCGAGTACATAGTCGTCGCCGGCGGTATAGCTCAACACGCGCGAGTCGAGCGGGGATCCCTTGTCCCAAAGCCGCGTCATGTGGCCGACGCGCTCAATTGCTCGGCAGGACTCAAGGCTGTGAGATCGGCCACCACCAGCGTGCCGGTGCCCTCATTGGTGAAGATCTCCGCCAGCAGGCTGTCGGCAGACTTGTAGCTGATCACGTGGACGCGGCGTACGCCGCCGCGGATCGCGTTTTCGATCGCGGCCGCCTTCGGCAGCATGCCATCCTTCAACGACCCCTGATCGCGCAAGCGCTTCAATCCCTTGATGTCGGTGTACGACACCACGGAGCTCGAGTCATCGACGCGCTCGAGAATTCCTTGTGCGCCGGTGCAGAGCACGAGTTTTTCGGCCGATAGCGCGCCGCCGATGGCTGCGGCCACGGTGTCGGCGTTGATATTGAGCAAGATGCCATTCGAGTCCGCCGATAAGGGGCTGACCACGGGCATCAAACCATCCTCGAGCAGCTTTTCGATTACGCCCGCATTCACCGAATCGATGTTGCCCACGAATCCATAGTCCACGGTCTGGCCCTCTGCGACGCGCACCGGTGGCCGCTTGTGGGCGCGTATCAGGCCCGCATCGACACCGCTCAAGCCGATGGCCTCGATGTCGAGCTCGCGGCAGATCGCAAGAATGCGCGTGTTGATCAGGCCGTTCAGCACCATGGCGGTAACGTCGATGGATTTCTGATCTGTGACGCGCCGGCCATTGACCATGTGGGTGTCGATGCCCAACGAGGCCTGCAGAGTGTCCAATTGCGGACCGCCGCCGTGGACCAGCACGGTTTTGATGCCCACCTGATGCAAGATGGCAACCTGTTCGATCAGCGCGCGTGTGGAAATCTCGTCGGCGAAGACGGCGCCGCCGGCCTTGATGACGAACACCTTGTTCTTGTACATGCGGATGTACGGCGCGGCGCTTTTGAGCGCACGCACGGCGACGGAGGGATCGGGTCGACTCACTATCATTTGAAAGTACTCATCATTTAAAAATACTCCGAAACTGAGGCCGCTCAGGCCAGCATGCGATGCAGAATGGCCATCTGCACCGCCAGACGATTGAAGGCCTCGCGTTTGACTACCGCGCGCGGGCCGTCCAGCACTTCGTCGGCCACCGCAACATTGCGTCGCACCGGCAGGCAGTGCATGAGCTTGGCATCCGGGAGCGCGCCTGCGAACCAACGCTCACGCACACACCAGTCGGAAAGATCGGCGCGCAGCCGCGAGTCGGCTTCGACGTCGCCGTAGTACGTGGTGGTGCCCCACTCCTTGGCATAGAGCACACTCGCGCCGGCGAGCGCCGCGGCTCGATCCGAAGTCTCGGTGAGCGAGCCGCCGGCCGCAGCCGCGGCAAAACGCGCGTTGTCCATGATTGGCACCGGCAACGCGAATCCGTCGGGCCGCAGAACCACGACTTCCATGCCGCGCATGGCCGCCATGTGCACGGTCGCCGCGGGAACGGCCAGCGGCAGGGCCTTCGGATGATAGACCCAGCTCAAAACGAACTTCGCTCGCTGCGGTATCTTGAGTTCGTCCAGGGTGCGCCAGTCCGCCAGCGCCTGGCAGGGATGATTCATTGCCGATTCCATATTGATCAATGGCTTGTCGCATAGCGCATCGATCATCCCGAACAGGCTTTCACTTAGATCGCCGGCGAGATTCTTGCCTTCGGCGAAGGCACGCACGCCGAGCGCATCGCAATAGGAGGCCAACACCGGTATGCCCTCACGAATGTGCTCCGCAGCCGCGCCGTTCATAATGGCATTCTGCCGTGTCTCCAGCTGCCAGGTTCCCTGGCCCGGCGTGATGACGAAGGAGGAGCCGCCGAGGCGCGCCATCCCCGCCTGGAAAGAGGCGAGGGTACGCAGCGAGGGATTGAAGAACACCAATCCCAAGATCTTGCCCGCCAGCGCACGGGAATCCGGCTTGTCCTGCAGTGCTTGGGCAAGCGCGAGCAGATCCAGAATCTGCTCGCGCTTGAAATCGGCCAGGCCTAAGAAGCGCTTCATGCGGGAATTCGCGCCAGGGCGTCGCTCAGTTGATCGACATGGCCTTCGTTCAGGATGTACGCCGGCAACAGGCGCAAGATATGCGGGTCCGCGCTGGTGCCGGTGAGTATGTTCTTCGCCAGCAGTGCTGCCTGCACTTCCTTGGCCGGCCGCGAGGTCTTGAGGCCCAGCAAGAAGCCCGCGCCTTGCACACCGGTGACCGGACCGATGATGCAGTTGGAGCGCATGTACGTTGAGACCTGGCGCACATTCGCCAGCAGCGATTCGGATTCGATGACGTCGATCACCGCTTCGGCGACTGCGCAGGCCATGGGACCGCCGCCGAAGGTCGTGCCCATGTCGTCGTACTTGAGCCGGCCGGCGACGGCGCGCGACATCAACAGCGCGGACACCGGAAAGCCATTTCCCAGGGCTTTCGCGGCGGTAATCATGTCCGGCGTGATGCCATAGAAATTCGCAGCGAACGGGGCGCCGGTGCGTCCCATTCCGCATTGCACCTCATCGAAAATCAACAGCGCCCCCGTCTCATCGCAGCGCCGCCGCAGTGCCTGCAGCATGGGCTTGCCGATATCATAGGCGCCGCCGACTCCCTGTATCGGTTCCACGATAACTGCAGCCGTGTCGCGATCGACGCATAGTTCCACCGCAGCGGAATTGTCGCGCGGCGCGAAACTCACATCGAAGGGGGTGCGCGGGAAGCCGTACCACTTTTCGAGCGCGCCCCACGTCACCGCGCCTGCTGCCGCGGTTCTGCCGTGAAAGCTCTGCTCGAGCGCCACGATTTTGCTGCGGCCCGTCAGCCTGAAGGCCAGCTTCAGCGCATTCTCGTTGGCTTCGGCGCCGCTGTTGACCCAAAACACCGTGTCTAATCCCAAGCCTGCGAACTTCGACAGGCGTGCCGCGGCGCGCTCGCGGATGACCATGGGCAGTGCATTGGTCTGGAACGACATTTGCCGAGCTTGGGCAGAGAGCGCTGCCAACCAGCGTGGATGGCCGTAGCCCAAGCCCGCGACCGCGTGGCCGCCGTAGAAATCCAGATACTTGCGGCCGTCGCGCGCGTGCAACCAAACGCCGTCACCATGCGCCACCTCGATGGGATATTGCGCAAACACCTGGGCCAGATGGCGGGTGAGCGACTGAGTCGTAGTCGAAGCGTTCAGTGGAGTCGCCATGAAGTGTCTAAGCCCTTTGCCTTATCTTAGGTCCAGCCGGGCGCGGGCGCGGTCAGGCCCGTGGTCTCGGCCAAACCCAACAAACGATTCATCCATTGAATGGCGCCGCCGGCGGCGCCTTTGTTTAAATTGTCGACCACCGACATGACGGCGATGGAATTGCCGTTGGTCACGGCACTTAAATTCGCATAGTTGCTGGTGGCCACGTCCTTGACGCGCGGCGCGGTATCGCCGATGCGCACGAAGGGGCAGTCCTTGTAGTAGGACTTGAGCGCCTCCAAAGCTTGCGGCGTGCCGATGGACTTCTTGAGGCTGGCCTGCACAGTGACATGGATGCCGCGAGCGAACGGGCCGGAGTGCGGCACAAAATTGAGTTCGGCCTCTACCCCCGTGGCGAGCTTGGCGCAGGCGATGATCTCCGGTACGTGGCGGTGACTCAATGCCCCGTAGCTGTATAGATCGCTGTGCCGATGCGGATGATGCGTGCCATCAACGGGCTTGCGGCCGGAACCGGTGCTGCCAGTAATGCCGGTGACGAACAGGCGTGTATCGGTGAGCCCGAGCGCCAGCAAGGGCACGGTGGCGAGCAGCGTGGCCGTCGCGAAACAGCCGGGATGCGCAACATGCGGAGTCGGCGACTTTTGTAGATGTTCCGGCAGGGCACATATGAATTCGCGAATCCGCGCGGGCGCGCCGTGCGCATGCTTGTACACCGCCTCATAGGCCGCGGCGCTCGAAAAGCGGAAATCGGCCGAAATATCCACACAGTGCACGCGGCTGCCGGCGGCGGCGGCGGCGTTGAGCAAGCGATCGATGATGGCGGCGGCTACACCGTGCGGGGCGGCAGAGAACAGGGCGGAGCGCGGCGCGCTGCGGATGAGAGCCTCGATCGCGTCGAGGTCCGAAAATTTAAGATCGGGGTAAGCGCTGCGCAAGTGCGCAAAGGCGCCGGCCACCGGTGCGCCGGGCGCACTATCGGAGAGAATGGCCGCCACTTTCAACTGCGGATGTGCGGCGATAAGCCGCAGCAGTTCACCGGCCACATAGCCTGTACCTCCCAGCACGATGGCCGGAGTGAGCTCATTCATTCAGCCGCCACCTTGGATTCGCGCACATGGCCCAAGCCCAGCTTGGCGATGATGTGATCGCCGAGATCCGCCGGATTGCTGATGGCGTTGAACGCCTCGACGTTCATCTGCTCGCGAATGATATCCACTCCCACGAGATTGTCCGTCGCAGGACCGGTGACGGCGCAAGGTTCGATGCCGAAGCGCTCGCGCAGTAATTTGACCCCGCCCCAGGCGGCGACCGGATCGTTGGCGGACAACACCACGGCCGTCAGCGCCATTTTAATGTCGGCCTGACGGAGAATGGATTCCACACCATAGGTTCCCAATAGTCCGTCTCCCAATTCGAACACGATGACGTCGGGCTGTCCGGTAGCCATTTCCGTGAGCATGGTGCGGGTCAGTGCCGGACCGCACTTCGCCGTGGTGGTGATTATCCCCAAGTCGGTAAAAATCATGGTACGCCGCGCGCCGGAATCCTCGAACGCCAGGATGTCACGGCGCAGCGACACTCCGGTGGCTTTGAAGGCATCCACCACCAGTCCGCGGTGGCGCATGCGAGCGATGATGGCCGAGGCCGCCGCGGTCTTGCCCGCTTCCATGCAGGTGCCGGCCAGCGCCACCACCGGCACGCCGCGCACGTCGAGTGCGGCGTCATAGTCCAACGCCTTGTAACCCGCTTTGGCCGGTACACCAATGCGTTCGCCCAGGTATGGAAACGTCAGCACGGCGCCCAGCACCTTGCAGTCGAACGGCTTGCCCTTGTCCGGAGTTGCCGAATCGCAGATACCGAGCACGCCGCCGATATTCAGCATTTGGATCACATCGCCGGGCTTGAGCGCAGGCGGAATGTGACCCGAGTAGCCGAACAGGGCTTTGCGGTGTCCCAACGCACCCACCACGACGTCGCCGCGCGCCACCTTAGCCATGCGGCCGCTGGTCAGCTCGAGGGTGTTGTATGTCGATTTGTTGTTGAGGATTTCTACCACCACCACCATTCCCTCTTCACAGGAAATGTCCATGGCGATTCGCAACTCGTGCGACAGGCCGCAGGCCTGGGTCACCGAGGCGATTTTATCGACGACCACCGTGCGCATGCCGCTCATGACTGAGGATCCTTGGCCGCGGCCGCGTTGCTGCCGGCGCGCTTGTAGAACACGCCGGTCAGGGCCAGCATCTTCGAATAACCCAGCGCATCCGTCGGGGTCCATTCGCCGGCGGATTCACCATAGACTCCCTTGGACGCGGCCATCAAGGAAAATGGCGAGGTGACGCCCTCGACGAAGATGGAGCCTGGCCGGAACAGTACTTTGACCTCGCCGCTGACCCGCGCCTGGGAGGACGCGAGCAACGCTTCTATATCGCGACAAACGGGATCCAAGTGCTGCCCTTCATGCACCAGGTCCCCGTAGGGTTGCGCCACCGAGTCCTTGATGCGTGCCTGCTTGCCCGTCATCACCAGTTTTTCCAGCTCGCGGTGTGCCGTCAGCAGCACCTCCGCCGCCGGCGCTTCGAACGCAACCCTACCTTTGGTGCCGATCACGGTATCGCCCAAGTGAATGCCGCGACCAATGCCGAAGGGGCCGGCCAGGGCCTCCAGTTTTTCGATGATGGCGACGGGGGACAGTGCCGCGCCGTCGAGACTCGCGGGGATCCCCGCTTTGAACCCTACTGTGTGGCGTTCGGCGGCGCGGGGTGGGGATAGGCCGGCCCCCGAGAATGCGTCCTTCGACAGCACCCAGGCGTCGTCGGGAATGC
>JBDUEQ010000009.1:0-65398 GCA_040002315.1 Gammaproteobacteria bacterium | reverse complement strand
CGGCCCGCAGCCTCATGCATTGTCTATGGTAAACGCCATCGCATCGGCGAGCCGCGACGCCCCGATCGCAAGCGCAGCCAGACGATCGAATCCCAAGGCGACCCCGGCGCAATCCGGCGCGCCCGCCGCCAATGCGGCCAGCATGCGTTCATCCAGCGGCGGCTGCACTTGGCCGCGCGCCTGCCGCTGACGCAAATCCTGGGCGAACCGGGTTCGCTGTTCGCGATCGTCGATCAGTTCGTGAAAGCCATTCGCCAATTCGACGCCGTCGAGATAATACTCGAAGCGCGCAGCGACCGGCGGCAGCCCGGGTTTGAGGCGCGCCAGCGCGGCCTGCGAGGCCGGGTAATCGACGATGAAGCAGGGGCGCCCGAGCCCCAGACGGGGGCCGACGATGAGTCCCATCAACAGGTCGAGCTTGGCATCGCGGTCGAGTTCGGCGCGGCACACAATGCCATGACTTGCCGCGCTATCCATCAGTTGCGCATCGCTTGCGCGGTAGGCGTCGACCCCGGCGTGCCGCAGTAGCGCGTCCGCAAAGCTCAGGCGCTCCGCCGGCGCGAGTCGGCGATCGGGCGCCAGCATTTCTGCCGTCAGTGACTCGACTTCGGCCATCAGTTGCACGTCGTCGAACCCCAATCGGTACCACTCGATGAGAGTGAACTCGGGGTTGTGCCAGCGCCCGCGCTCGGCGTCGCGAAACACCTTGCAGATCTGATAGATGTCGCCGCTGCCTGCCGCCAGCAGCCGTTTCATTGCGTATTCCGGCGAAGTGCAAAGGTAGAAGGGCGCCGGCATGCCGGCGATGTGTGTCGCCAGCGATTCGATTTGCGGATCGCTGACGGCGGCGGCGCTCAGGATGGGCGTTTCCACTTCGAGCAGGCCGCGCTTGGCGAAGAATTCTCGCGCCGTTCGCAACAGCGCGGCACGGCGCTGCAGGGCGCTCAAGGCGGCCGTCGGGCGCCAGTTCATGTGACGCTGCCCATGGATTCGCCGAGCCGCACGATACTGCCCGCCTGCACCCTGGGATTCCAGCGTGCTCGATTTGGCTCGAACAGCAGAATTACCGTTGAGCCCATGTTGAAGCGGCCGAGTTCCGCACCTTTCTGCAGCGTGGTCGGCGGCGCCGGGATTTTGGTGACTACGCGCCGCGCCGCGGGGGTAATGTCGCCCGCCCACACCGTGGTCATGCTGCCCACGTTGAGCGCCCCCACCAGCACCAAGGCGAACCGACCGTGCGCCGTATCGAACAGCGTCAGCACTCGCTCGTTACGCGCAAACAGGTTGGGGACATGCCGAGCGGTTACGGCATTCACGCTGAACAGACGGCCGGGAACGTACACGGTCTGCAGCAGTTGGCCGCGAAGCGGCATATGGATGCGGTGATAATTAAAGGGCGCAAGATAAATCGTGGCGAAGGAGCCGCCTTCGAAATAGCTTGCCCAGGGTTGTGCGGCCAGCAGCTCCATAAGGCCGTAGTCGCGACCTTTCGCCTGCAGCAGACGGGTGCCGTCGATGCGTCCCGCTTCGCTGACGCAGCCATCCACCGGGCAGGCGATGCTATCCGCGTCAGGCGCGATGGGCCGCGCGCCGTCGCGGAGGGCACGGGTAAAGAACTCGTTGAAGCTGCCGAATCGATACGGATCGGTCTCGGCGGCCTCGCTCATGTCCACGCTAAAGAGCTTCAAAAACCCGCGTATCAGCGCATTCTTGAACCATGGGGAACGCACGCGGGTGGCTGTCAATACCAGCCGCGAGAGCCCGTGCTGCGGCAGCAGGTGCTGAAACCAGATGAACAGCCGGGCACGCCAACCATCGCGGCCTACATTGCCGCCCGCCTCGCCGCTCGAACCACTTAGCTTACCGCCGGCGCCATTGCCCGTGCCGCTCATGTGCTTCCGGCGAAAAGGCCACGTGCGGCTACTATGCGCTGGAAATCGCTCAGCAGCGCGCCGACACTGAATGGGCCGGTGAGTATCGCGGTAAGCCGGCCATCCGGGTTGAGCACGAATATGGCGCCGGAGTGATCGACGGTGTAGCTGCCGTCGGCAGCGGGCTGAAGGATTACCGCAACGCCGAGCTTTTTTGCGACGGCTTCGATGCTGGGCTGATCGACAGCGGTGAGCCCGATGAACTCGGGATCGAAATACGGGACATATTTTGCCAGCTGTTCCGGAGTATCGCGTTTGGCATCGACCGACACGAAGATCACCTGCGGCACCACCTGCGCCTTGTCGGCGTGCAGGCGCTTGTTCATGGCGGCCAATATGGTGAGCGTGGTCGGGCAAAAATCCGGGCAATTCGTATAGCCGAAGAACAGCAGGGACCAGTGGCCGCGTAGATTCACCGCACGGAATGCCCGGCCATGTTGGTCGATCAGGTTAAAATCCGGCAAGGTGCGGCTGGGCGTTAGAAAGGAGCCCGTGGTCAGATCGACGGCGGGCGCCGGGTGCCCCCACCAGCGCGAGGCGGCGATACCGGCGGCGGCGACCAGACAAATGAGAACGAAGGACAGTAATTTCGATTGAGTTGCCATGCGCCGATTATCCCACACAGCCGCTGAAACCGGCGGCGGCCGCGAGCGCCGCGCTGCCATTGCGCCGCAAACGGTCGGTGCCGCCATCGATCGCGTCGCACGCAAGCTCAAGGCGGCGCGCGTGCATTTCGGACACGGCACCGACAATGCGCGTGATGAGGCGGCGGAAATGGTGTTCTTTGCCGCCGGCCTCGACCACGCGCTGGGGGCAGCGGCATACTCAAGAAAACTGACTGCGCTGCGCAGCGCAAGAGTCGCCGCGCTGCTGGAACGGCGCATCGCGGAGCGCATACCGCTTGCGTATCTTACGCATCGCTCTTACTTCGCCGGCCTCGAGCTGTATGTAGACGAGCGCGTGTTGGTGCCGCGCTCGCCCATCGCCGAACTGGTCGTGCAGCGCTTTTCGCCGTGGGTCAACGCGCGCCGCGTGCACCGCATTTTGGATGTCGGCACCGGCTCGGGCGCGATCGCACTGGCTTGCGCAATGGCATTTCCCAAGGCGCGAGTAGACGCGGTCGATGTGTCCGCGGCGGCGTTGCAGGTGGCGCGGCGCAATCAAAGGCGCCTGGGGCTGGAAAAGCGGGTCCGCGTGCTGCGATCGGATTATTTCACCGCGGTCGGGGGCTGCCGTTACGATATCATCGTCAGTAATCCGCCGTATGTGGGGCACGCGGAAATGCGAGCTTTGCCGCGCGAGTATCGGCATGAACCGCGGCTGGGTCTTGCCGCGGGCGCCGATGGCCTGGATGCGGTGCGGGCGATCTTCGCCGCAGCGCGTCGGCATCTGCGCCGCGATGGCATTCTGGTGGTGGAAGTGGGCAATACTGAGAACATGCTGCTGCGAGCCTTTCCGAGGATGCCGTTCATCTGGCCCGAGATTGCGATGGGCGGCGGCGGGGTATTTGTACTGCGCGCGGAAGATTTGAACGCGGAGAACTAGCGAGTGGCGGGCAATACGTTCGGTCGTGTTTTCACGGTGACGAGTTTCGGGGAGAGTCATGGCCCCGCGCTCGGCTGCGTCGTGGACGGCTGCCCGCCAGGTCTCGCGCTGTGCGAGGCCGATTTGCAGGCAGATGTCGAGCGCCGCCGGCCGGGCACCTCCCAGTACACCAGCCAACGCCACGAATCCGACACGGTGCGCATCTTGTCCGGCGTGTTCGAAGGGAAAACCACCGGGACGCCGATCGGGTTGCTGGTGGCGAACGAAGATCAGCGGTCGCGCGATTACGAGAAGATAAAGGACCGCTTTCGCCCGGGACATGCGGACTACACTTACACTCAGAAATACGGCTTCCGTGACTATCGCGGCGGCGGACGTTCCTCGGCGCGCGAGACCGTCATGCGGGTGGCGGCCGGAGCGATCGCGCGCAAGTACCTGCAGGAGCGGTTGCAAGTCAGCATTCACGGCTATCTTGCCCAGATGGGTCCGCTGGTGCTCGAGCCGGTGGATCCAGCCAGCGCCTACGACAACCCGTTTTTCTGCCCTGATCCCAGCCGCGTCAAGGAACTCGAGGAATTCATCTGGCGCATCCGCGAGGCGGGGGATTCCATCGGTGCGCGGGTGACCGTGATTGCCAAGAGTGTGCCGCCGGGCTGGGGAGAGCCGGTATTCGAGCGGCTGGACGCCGATCTGGCGGGCGCGATGATGAGCATCAATGCCGTGAAGGGCGTGGAGGTCGGCGCCGGGTTCGGCGCGGTCCTACAGCGCGGCTCCGAGCACCGTGATGAACTCACGCCGCAAGGCTTCAGGAGCAATCATGCCGGCGGGGTGCTCGGCGGCATTTCCTCGGGCCAGGACATTCTGGTTAGCCTGGCCCTGAAGCCCACATCGAGCATCACCATCCCGGGCGATACCATCGACATTCACGGCAAGCCCACACAGGTCATCACGACCGGAAGGCATGACCCCTGCGTCGGCGTGCGCGCCACCCCGATCGCCGAGGCAATGATGGCGCTGGTGCTGATGGATCACTATCTACGGTTTCGCGCCCAGTGCGGCGATGTGATCCGCACCACGCCGGATATCACGGCGGGCCATGAGTAGGGCTGCTGCTCTGCGGGTTGCCGTGGTCGGCGTCTCGAGCCTGATCGGCGAGGCCGTGATCGATGAGTTGCGGGCGCGAAAAATGACGTTTGCGGAACTGCACGCGCTGGATGACGAGCGCAGCATCGGTCGACCGGTGACGGACGAGGAGGGCGTGGAATCGGCCAAGGCGCTGCCGGTGAGCGATGTCGCTGCCTTCGATTTTTCGCGCGTCGACCTGGTGTTCTTTTGCGGGCGATCTGCGTTGTCGGAGCGCTATGCCGAAGCGGCCGCCGCGCATGCGTGGGTGATCGACGGTTCGGCGGCGTTTCGCGAGCGCGCCGAGGTGCCGCTGGTGGCCGCGGATGTGAATCCCGAAGCCCTGAATGGAGTCGGTACACGCGGCTTGATCGCGTTGCCGGGAAGCGCCAGTGTCGCGCTCGCCACGTGCCTCGCGCCGCTGCATGCGCTGGCCGGACTGGAGCGCGCCGAGGTGGCGACGTATCAGGCTGTGTCCGGTAGCGGTCGCGCAGCCATAGATGAACTGGCGGGGGAAACCGTCGCCATGTTGAGCGGTAAGAAGGCGAGGGGACGGGCGTTTGGGCGACAAATAGCCTTCAATGTGATTCCGCAAGTAGATGCCCTGGAGGGGGATGGGGCATCGCGCGAGGAGCGCCGCCTGTGGCAGGAGACTCGGCGGCTGCTGGAATTACCGCAGCTGGCGATCAATGCGACGGCGGTGCGGGTGCCGGTATTCTTCGGCCATAGCCTGGCGGTTCATGCCAGCTTCGCGCGTCCGGTGAGTGCGGCCCAAGCGGCCGCGGTGTTGCAATGCGGCATGGGGATCAGCTTCATCGAAGCCGGCTCAAGTACGGAATTTCCGACCCCCGCGGTATTGGCAATGGCACCCGATAAGGTATATGTAGGCCGTTTAAGGGCGGATTTAACCCGTGACCGCGCTCTAAATTTTTGGGTTGTGGCGGATAATGTTCGGAAATGTGCGGCGCATAACGCAGTTTCGGTAGCCCATATTTTGGTAAATAGACCCCAGTAAGATATAGTTATTGGCTTATGTAAAAAGGCAAGTGAGATTTCGCTTACAAGCTCCTATAGCACAATGAAGTTTACCCGCTTGCCTACCGGATTCCTGGGAGTACAAATGTCCGTGACGATGCCTCGCCTGATGCTGATGGCGTGCCTGCTATCCCCCTCCTTGCTGTGGCCGTCCCTGTCTTCGGCACTGGGCCTGGGTGAGATCCATTTGAACTCATCGCTCAACGAACCGATGAACGCTGAGATCGACCTGATCGCGGCCTCTCCGGATGAATTGACTGCGCTTCGCGCGAGCCTCGCAGGCCGCGATGCATTTACGCGCTATGGCATCGATCGTCCGCCGTTCCTGTCGACACTGACCTTCAAAGTGGGCAAGGGCAAGGATGGGCGCGAGTCCTTGTTGGTTCGTTCCACCGACGCCATCCCTGAGCCGTTCGTGACGTTCTTAGTCGAGGTGAATTGGGCGCGCGGCCGTTTGATGCGCGAGTACACGGTGTTGCTGGACCCGCCGGTATACACGCCTGGCGAAACCGCGAGCAGTGCGGCACCCGTCAGCGCGCCGACCAGTGCCGCAGCCCATAGGCCGGCACCGCTCCCGGCTGCCACGACTGCGCCCGCAAGCCGTGCCCCGGCTGCGAGCCAGACGTCTGCTGGGGCCGCATCGGAGCCCACGGGTTCGCTCAGTGGCAGCACCTATCGGGTGGGCCAGGGCGATACGCTCACCAAGGTTGCGCGCAGCCTGCACGGTTCATCGGCAAACATCGATCAAACCATGTTGGCGGTTTATCGCGCCAATCCCGATGCCTTCGGCGGGAACATCAATATTCTGCGGCGCGGCTCGGTTCTGCGTATTCCCGGCGCGGATGACATAGCCGCTTTGAATCAAAGCGAAGCGATTAGCGAAGTGCATCGTCAAATGGAGGAGTGGCATGGTGCGAGCGGGGCACCGTCCGGCGGGCACCTGCGGCTCGTTACTCCGAGCGCGCGCGGCGGCACCACCGGCGGCGCCGATTCAGGCTCCGCCCCAGCCGAATCACAGGCTCTCAAGGATCGGGTCCGCGACCTGGAAGGACAGCTCGCGGAATCGCACCGCCTGATAGATATTCGCAACGGCGAACTCAGCGCCCTGCAGCGCAAGCTCGGCATGCCGGCCACCGCACCGACCCCGACCCCGGCCCCGACTCCTGCGCCGGTGGCCCAACCCGCTCCCGCGCCGTCTGCGCAGACTCCGGCGCCGGCCACGGCATCTCCGCCGCCGGCTGCGACAACGTCGCCGGATACGACAACGACTCCCGTGCCGCCGCCGGTGGAGAGCACATCGACGCCCGCTCCGACTCCGACTCCGGCCCCTGCGCCGCCGGTGGTGCAGAAGAAGCCGGCTGTTGCGCCCGCAGATTCGGGAAGCTGGATAGACTGGGTTGCAGCAAACTGGTGGGTGCCGGCCGCGGTCATCGTCGCGTTTATTCTCGTGCTGGTGTTTGCCGCATGGCGGCGCCGACAAAACGACGGCGGTAGCGACTTCCTCAATCGGATGGAGGCCACCGACGTCGCCGACTTCCGCGATCCCACCGCCAAGCTTGGCTCGATGCGACGCGGTGATGACTCATTCGTGGTCGAGGAATCTGGCGAACATCGCATGCCTGAATTCGGCGATGCGCCGGAGTCTCTGGGCGATACGCATTCGGATATCAAGTCTCCCGACGACACCATGTCGAGCGAGAGCGCGGTCAACCTAGATCAGGGCGACCCTCTGGCCGAAGCCGATTTTCACATGGCATACGGCTTGTACGATCAGGCAGCCGACTTGGTCCGCATCGCGCTCGAGCGCGAGCCGGATCGGCGCGATCTGCGCCTCAAGCTGCTGGAGATCTATTTCGTCTGGGGCAACAAGGAGGCATTCCTGCAGACCGCAAAGAGCTTGGAAGCCACGCGCGATCGTGCCCCCGCCGGCGAGTGGGACAAG
This sequence comes from Gammaproteobacteria bacterium, assembly GCA_040002315.1. Classification (GTDB taxonomy): domain Bacteria; phylum Pseudomonadota; class Gammaproteobacteria; order Steroidobacterales; family Steroidobacteraceae; genus Bog-1198. The sequence goes on along the minus strand of JBDUEQ010000009.1, from coordinate 57,823 downwards.
ATCGTCATCATGGGCAAGCAGATTTGCCCGGGCGAACCGCTGTTTGCCGCTGTCGCGGGCAGCGGCCGCGGTGCAGGTGCGCTGGTCGACCTGAATCTCGAAGGCGGCGAGAACCGCGTCGACATCGATTTGTTCGGCGATCCGGAAGGCGAGCGCAGCCGATTGGATCACCCGCTCGCCAAGGAGAGCGCGGATACTGAGCCGACCGGTGAGTCCCCGGCCATGCACCGCAGCTCCGATCTCGATTTCACTTTGGATGCTCCGGAGCGCGGTGCCGATGAGTCGCCGACGCGCGATATGCCGCCCCGCGATGAGCCGACGGTCGAATCCGAGCAGATGAATTTCACGGACTCGCCCACCGTCGAATCGCCGACGATGAAGTCCAATGATGTGCGCGACCGCATTTCTTCGAAGCTCGGGTCGGTGCAGGCGGATCAGACGGCTGAAATATCGGTGGACGATTTGGGATTGGATCTCGACTCGCTCGAGCAGACCGGATCGCCGGCCGCCAGCGGCTCGCACCTCGAGCGGACCGATCATCCGTCCGACGCACCGACCATGTTGGCAGGCCTCGACGACAAATCACGGCGCATGATGGCGGAAGCGGAGAGCCGCTCGCGCGATCGCGACTTGACCGAACTTGAGCGCGAGTTGGAGGCGTCCTTCATCGCGGATCTGGATTCCGGCCACGAAGACGCCAAGACGGCGGTGTTGGGTCCGGAGTCCGCTCCCACCGTGCAAATGCCGATTGATACCCGCGATTTCGACGTCGCGGCGACGTCACGTTTCAAATCGCCCGAATTCTCCGACGTCGGCGATGCGGGCAAATTGGACATCGATTCGACATCGAAGCTGCGCGGACTCAGCGGCGACAGCATCGACTTGGATCTGGATCGCTTGGCGAGTGCCCTGGGAAGCGGCGACACCGTCGAGCAGCCGCGTGCGGAAGACGAGGTTTTTTCGACCGAAGTATTCGAGGCCAGCCAGCGCAGCCGACGCGTCGATCTCGACGTGGGCGAGGCAATGGACGGCGTGGATCCGCCGACCAATAAAATGAAGGCGATCTCGCCGACCGACAAGCTGCAGGCGATCTCAGCAACCGACAAGATGCAGGCGATTTCGACGACGAGTCGTACAACCAAAGTCAAGGTCGAGGACATTCCGGCGGTGGAATTGGAGCCGGTGACCATGAGCGAAGTGGGTACGAAACTGGATCTGGCGCGTGCCTACATGGACATGGGTGATCCGGAAGGTGCGCGCAGCATTCTCGAGGAAGTAGTGCAGGAAGGCTCTGCGAGTCAGAAACAGGAAGCGCAGCGCCTGATCGAAACTCTGCCCGGTTAGCGTGGCGGCCTCTGCAGGACGAACCCAAGGTCCGCCGCGTCGCCGCCATCGTAGAGTATGACGGCACTGAGTACGCCGGCTGGCAGTCGCAGGAACACTCGGTATCCATTCAGGACGCGGTACAGGCGGCGATATCTTTTGTCGCCGGTCATCCGCTCGTTGTCATCTGCGCCGGCCGCACCGACAGCGGCGTTCACGCCACCGGCCAGGTCATCCATTTCGACACCCGCGCTGTGCGCACCCCTCGCGCCTGGGTGCTAGGCGCCAACACCAAGCTCTCCCCGGCGATCGCCCTGCAATGGGCCGGGGAGGTGACGATGGGCTTTCACGCGCGGCATAAGGCCACCCGCCGAATCTATCGCTACTGTATTTTGAACCGCAGCGCGCGTTCCGCCCTACAGCGCTCACGCGCCGCATGGATCCATCGCCCGCTCGATGCCGCGGCCATGCACGCCGCCGCTCAGGCGTTGCTCGGTGAGCATGATTTTTCAGCGTTTCGTTCGATAGAGTGTCAATCGAAAACCCCGGTCAGGCGCGTCGAGCGGATCGACGTGCGGCGCGATGGGGATTACCTGTGGCTGGAGATCACGGCGAACGCCTACCTGCATCATATGGTGCGCAACATCGTGGGAACGCTGATGGCGTTGCAGGGCGACACGGACCCGCCGGCAGCCATGGTGCGGGTGCTGGAGCAGCGCGAGCGGCGCTTGGCCGGTGTTACCGCCCCGGCCGCCGGACTGTACCTCTGGAGAGTGGAGTATCCGGCGGTGTACGGCATTCCGACTCCTGGTTCGGGCCCCGGAAAGGCGGCAGCAAGTCTGGTGCTGCCTCCTGCCGGCTGATTCGGTTAAACTGGCGTATGTCCTGGTTCGAACGTATTGTCCCATCGCGTATAAAAACCGAGCGCCGCACGCGTTCGGTGCCGGAAGGTCTGTGGACCAAGTGTCCGGCGTGCGATGCCGTTCTGTACCGCGCGGAAATCGAACGCAATCTGCATGTTTGCCCGAAGTGCAGCCATCACATGCGCATCAATGGCCGAGAGCGGCTGGCGAAATTTCTCGATACCGGATCGACCACCGAGCTGGCCACCAAGGTCGAGCCCGAGGATCCTCTCAAGTTCAAGGATTCGAAGCGTTACAAGGACCGGCTGTTGCAGGCGCAGAAGCAGACGGGCGAACGTGATGCGTTGATCGTGATGGCGGGGAAATTGGCAGGCTTGGATTTGGTCGCGTGCGCCTTCGAGTTCCGGTTTCTGGGCGGCTCGATGGGCTCGGTCGTGGGTGAGAAATTCGTGCGTGCGGTAGAGCATTGTCTGGAACATCGCATGCCCCTGGTGTGTTTTGCGGCAAGCGGCGGTGCTCGCATGCAGGAGGCGTTATATTCGCTGCTGCAAATGGCGAAGACCAGCGCGGCTCTGAAGCGGCTGTCGGAGGCGCGGCTGCCGTTCGTTTCCGTGATGACCGATCCGACCACCGGCGGTGTATCCGCGAGTCTTGCCATGTTGGGAGATATCAATATCGGCGAGCCGAAGGCGCTGATCGGATTCGCCGGTCCGCGCGTGATCCAGCAGACCGTGCGCGAGACCCTGCCGGAGGGCTTTCAACGCAGCGAGTTTCTGCTCGAGCACGGCGCCCTCGACATGATCGTCGATCGGCGCGAGCTGCGCGATCGCATCGGCGCCATGCTGCGCCTGCTGAGCGGCAAAGAACCCGCTGCGGCGTAGCGGATTTCGCGCACAGCCTTTAAGTTCGGCCATGCCGCGCAGTCTCGATGAGTGGTTGGCCTACCAAACTTCCGTACACCCGCAGGCCATCGATCTTGGTCTTGACAGGCCGCGTCAAGTCCTGGAGCGCCTCGGTTGGCGCCAGCCGACGGTTCCCGTCATCACTGTGGCCGGAACCAACGGCAAGGGTTCGGTCAGCGGCTATTGCGCGGCCGTAATGGCGGCGGCGGATCTGCGGGTCGGCATGTTCACCTCGCCGCACTTGCGCGACTATCGCGAACGGATCCGGGTCCATGATCGTTTGGCCGATGCCGACGAGCTGGTCGCGGTTTTCGAGCGCATCGAACACGCCCGCGGCACAGTGGGCCTGACTTTCTTTGAGTTCAACACTCTGGCGGCGCTGCTGATATTCGAAGCCGCGCGGCTCGACGCCTGGGTGCTCGAGATCGGCATGGGCGGGCGCTTGGATGCCGTCAATGTGGTCGATCCGGATGTCGCCGTGGTGGTGAGCATTGGCTTCGACCATCAAGAATATTTGGGTGCGACTCTCAACGCCATCGGACGTGAGAAGGCCGGAATTTTCCGCGCTGGGCGACCCGCCATCCTCGGCAGTCGCGAGATGCCGAGCGTGGTTGCGGACGCGGCGCGTGTCATCGGAGCGCCGCTCAAGCGCATCGGGATCGAGTACAGTTATGAAGTGGCGCCGGGCGGCGAATGGCACTTTCGCGGCGGCCGCTGGGATTTACGCCGCTTGCCTGCGCCGGCGCTCGCCGGCGAGACGCAATATGCGAATGCGGCGACAGCCCTGGCCGCTCTCGAAGAGATCGACGCGCGTTTGAAGATTCCCGCGACGGCCGTGGCGCAGGGACTTACTCGAGTGCAACTGGCCGCGCGCTTCCAGGTCATCGCTGCAGCCAACACACAGTCGCCCACGTGGATATTGGATGTCGCGCACAACCCGGCGGCGGCGCGCGTGCTGGCGCACAATTTACGCGCGCTGCTAAGCGGCGCGCTGCTAAGCGGCGCGCTGCCAAGCGGCCCTCAGCCAAGTGGCGTGCGCCCGAACGGCGGACGGACATTGGCGGTTTTCGGCATTTTGGCCGATAAGGATGCGTCGGGAGTCGTGGCGGAACTGCGCGATAGCATTGATGCGTGGTGGTGCATTCCGACCGACGGCGAGCGCGGCCGCAGCGGCGCGTCGCTGGCCGAGATGCTGAGGCAGCAGGTCGCAGTCCCGGTCGAAGCGGCGGTGGATACTGCGGCGGGATGCCGGGCGGCGCTGGCGTATGCGGAGCCTCGGGATCGAATTGTCGTGTTCGGCTCCTTTCACACCGTCGGACCCGTGCTTGATTGGCTCGAGGCGCATGACTTGCTGCCACAGAGCATGCTTCCCGAATATACTGCGGCGCCTCGAGGCACTTGATTAAGGCAGATTTCATGGATCGTCGCGTCAAAGAACGATTGGTCGGCGCATCGATCCTGGTGGTGCTCATAGTGCTGATCGTGCCGGAGCTGTTATCGGGACCCGCATCGCCCCCCACGGCAGTCCGTCTGCCGGTCAACACGCCGGAACCGGTACGCAATGTCACGGTGGATTTGGCGACCAACAAGGCTCCCACGCAGCAGCCCACGCTCGAACCCGCGGCTGCGCCGGGCGGCCAGGCTTCGAGTACTCAGCGGCCGGGGGAGCACGCGCAGGCGCCGCTCGCCGAACCCCCCGCAGTGTTACCTGCAGCATCGCTTCCCGCCGCGGCCATGCCCCATTCAGCGTCGTCAGCGCCGCTTGAAACAGAGTTGCCGCCCCCCACATCTGTGCCAGGCGGGTCGAAATCTGGCGGTGGGGGACGCGCCTGGGCCGTACAGCTCGGGAGCTTTGCCAACCGCGCCAACGCCGACAAGCTGGGACGCCAACTGAAGAGCCAAGGCTTCATGGTTTACGTATCGTCGAGCGGTTCAGGGCCTGCGGCGCGATACCGAGTGCGCGTCGGCCCCATGGCGGATCGCGGAGCCGCTGCCCAGACGGTTGCCAAGCTAAAAGCACTGGGGCAAGCCGCGAGCATCGTACAGCCGGGGGCTTGAATTGGGAGTTTGTGACACGCGTTTCACGACGCCGCCGACGGCGGTCCGGTAGAATGCGCCCTTCTTAATAAATCGTATCGGGCGGGGTGCGGGCGGGGTCGCCGCGAGCCCGTTTAATTCGGCGCGAAGCGCCTGGAAATCCTGGAAAATATGACCGCAGCCGATGCCTTCATAGTCTTGGTTCTGTTGGGCTCCACCATCATCGGGTTACTGCGCGGATTCGTGCGTGAAGCTGTCTCCGTCGTTTTTTGGGTGCTCGCCATATGGACGGCTTGGAAATTCGGGCCCGTGATCGAGCCGCACTTGGGCGGCCTGCTTGCCGACCCGAACGTGGCGCCGTGGGTCGGACGCCTCGTTATCTTGGTGCTGGTGCTCTTGGTGGGCTGGGTGATCGGCATGCTGCTCAGCTACTTCACCCGCAGCCTTGGTCTTGGCGTCATGGACCGGGTGCTCGGCTTGCTATTCGGCATCGTGCGCGGCGTGGTACTCGTCGGCCTGATTGTCATCGGCGGTGAACTTTTGCATCTGAATCACGAAGAGTGGTGGAGCCGGTCGAAGTTGATTCATTACGGTGAGACGGCCGGCGACTGGCTGCGAGCCATGGTCGGCGAGAAGGGCGAACCTTGGGCCAAGCTCGAACGCCTGACCGGAGTCAAAGTCAGACCCTAGCAGCGGAGGTTCGTCATGTGCGGAATCATCGGAATGGTCGGTGTGAGCGCGGTCAATCAGCGCATTTATGATGCGCTGACGGTGCTGCAACATCGCGGTCAGGATGCCGCGGGCATCATGACCTCCGCGGACGGCGAACTGTTCATGCGTAAGGACTCAGGGTTGGTGCGCGATGTGTTTCAGCAGAAACACATGCTGAAGCTCAAGGGCAATGTCGGAATCGGGCATGTCCGCTATCCCACTGCGGGCGCCGACAGCGCGAATGACGCACAACCTTTTTACGTCAACTCACCCTACGGCATTTGCCTTGGCCACAACGGCAACCTAACCAATTCGCGCGAACTGACAGAAGTGCTGGTGCGCGAAGATCGCCGCCACCTCAATACGGGCTCAGATTCGGAAGTGCTGCTCAATGTATTGGCGTCCGAATTGCAGCGTGTCGGCACGCCGCGCGTCACGCCGGCCGACGTTTTCGCCGCGGCCAACGCCGTGTACCGCCGTTGCCGCGGCGGTTACGCGGTGGTCGCCATGGTGATCGGCCACGGCATCTTGGGGTTTCGCGACCCGAACGGCATCAGGCCGCTGGTGATCGGCAAGCGCGACACCAAGAAGGGCACAGAATGGATGCTGGCCTCCGAAAGCGTGGCGCTCGACATGCTGGGTTTCGACATGGTGCGCGATGTGGCCCCGGGCGAGGCCGTGTTCATCGATGAGCAGGGCCGGTTCTACGCACAGCAGTGCGTGGCGATGGCGCGCCACACGCCCTGTATTTTTGAGTATGTGTATTTCGCGCGGCCCGACTCCATTATCGACAATATCTCCGTGTACAAGGCGCGCCTGCGCATGGGCGAGCGTCTGGCCGAGAAAATCAAACGTGAGCGGCCCGACCACGACATCGACGTGGTCATACCGATTCCAGATACCAGCCGCACCAGCGCCGTGCAGGTCGCGCAGCTGCTGGGCATCAAGTACCGCGAGGGGTTCATCAAGAATCGCTACATCGGGCGCACTTTCATCATGCCGGGCCAGGAGCAGCGTGCGAAGTCGGTGCGCAGCAAGTTGAACGCCATCGATCTGGAATTCCGCGGCAAGAATGTGCTGCTGGTCGATGATTCGATCGTGCGGGGGACGACCTCGGCGCAGATCATCGACATGGCGCGCGAAGCAGGCGCAAAGAAAGTGTACTTCGCGTCCGCCGCGCCGCCGGTCCGCTATCCCAATGTGTACGGCATCGACATGCCGGACGCATCGGAGCTGGTGGCCGCCGGCCACACCGACGAGGAGGTGCGCGACATCATCGGCGCCGATTGGCTGATCTATCAGGACCTTGGCGATCTGGAACATGCGGTTCGCCATGACAATGCAAAGATCAAGGATTTCGATACTTCATGTTTCTCGGGCGAATACGTCACGGGGGATGTGACTCCGGAATATCTGAAGCGCCTGCAGGGAGAGCGATCCGACGAAGCCAAGCAGCAGCGTCGCGAGGGTGCCGGTCGTGGACTCAAGTCCGTCCGGTAAAGCGCGGGTGCAAACCTGCGCCGTATCATGCGTCTATTGGTGATCGCAGAGCGGGCCGACCATCGACTGCTGGTCAGAAAGCATGTCGAGATCGAGTGGCCGGATGCAATCCTCGTCGAGCATCGCTTGGGCGAAGACACCCCTCTCGAGGCGCAATTCGCCGCCACCGGCTTCGACGCGGCCATCATCGTCGGCGTGGCGCCGACTGCCGTGGCGGAGGCGTTGGCCGCCGGCCTGTTGTCGAAACCCGAGTTCGCTCCGATCGTGCTGCTCCTGCTGCAGGACGCGCCGACGCCTGAGCCAGAGGCGGTGCGCGGCCTGCACCGGCTATATGGCCGCAAGATCGACCGCGACCGGCTGTTGCGGGCGATCACGGCCGCTTCGCGTGAACATCGGCACAGCCTGTCCGTGATGCGGGGGCACCCGGATTTCGAGCAGCGATATCGCTTCGGCTCGGTGATGATCCGCGGTCATCGCTGCATTCGGCAGGTGGGCAGCGGGGGCATGTGCACCATCTATCTTGCCGAGAGCGAGCGCGCAGGCACGCTGGTGGTGCTCAAGGTGTTCAATCAGGTACCGGACGTCTCGGAGCGCATCGTCGGCTTCGACCGCTTCCTGCAGGAATATGAAATCGTCGCGGGCTTGACGCATCAGAATATCGTGCGCATCTACGATCTAGGCGTGGCCGACGATCATGCCTACATCGCCATGGAGCATTTTTCGGCCGGCGATTTGCGACAGCGCATGAAGACGCCGCTATTGCCGGCGACGGCGCTCGAATATCTGGAACAGATCGGCAGCGCACTGCACGCCATCCACTCGGTGGGAGTGCTGCACCGGGATCTGAAACCGGCGAATGTGATGCTGCGCGCCGATGGGTCGCTGTGCCTGATCGACTTTGGGCTCGCCAAGGCCAATGAAATGTCGGTCTCGTTGACAGGCACGCGGGAGATCTTCGGCACGCCGTACTACATGAGCCCGGAGCAGGGGCACGCCGAGGAAATCGACGGGCGCAGCGACTTGTACAGCCTGGGCGTGATGTTCTACGAAATGCTGACCGGCCAGAAGCCTTTTACCGGCGCCACGGCAATGGAAGTGATTTACAAGCACAAGCGGGCTCAACTGCCGGACATTGCGCCGCGCTTTGCCGAATACGAGACTTTGCTGAGGCGCCTGCTCGCGAAGGCGCCGGCCGACCGCTTCCAATCGGCCGGCGATCTGCTGGAGGCAATCGCGGCACTAAAAGTTCCCGCGTGAGTCAGGCGCCATTCGCGCATCCTGTGCTGCGTGTCGCGACTCCCGAAACATGGGTGCATGCGGCCTGCGCTTCCACGGAAGTTCTGCTCATCGATCACGCCAACTGCGAAAAGAAGGCGGCCTCGACCGCCCTCGCTCTGATGTTTGCTTATGCGGAAGACCTGGAGCTCACGGACAGGATGTCGCGCCTCGCCCGCGAGGAATTGCGGCATTACGAGCAGGTCGCCAAGCTCATCCGCACGTTGCAGATCAAGCCGCAGCGCCTGGCGCCCGGCCGCTACGCCGAGCGCCTGCGACGGCTGGTCGCGAGATCAGAGCCGCAGCGCGAAGTCGATCTCATGATTTGCGGAGCAATCATCGAGGCGCGGTCCTGCGAACGATTCGCGGCGTTGGGAAGCGCCATCGAAGCACCGTTGAGCGTGTTGTTCCAGGGGCTGCATAATGCCGAAGCGCGGCACTACAGAGTGTATTTGGAACTCGCGCGGCGGGCGGCCAAGCGGGCGGGGACTGCGGGCGCGGCATTCGAGGCTCGGGTCGAGGAATTTGCCGCGCTCGAGGCGCAGTTGATCACGCTGCCGGACCCCGTATTTCGCTTTCACTCAGGGCCGCCAACCGCGCCTGTCTGAGTAATCAACGTGGCCGCGGCTGCGGTGGCCCGTTATGTGGGCCACCGCACTTACTCGGCTGGATTTATCTCCTATTGCTGAGGGGTGGGACACCTCACAAACCTTTCATTCCAGGCAGCATCATCCATTTCCGGACCAGCACATGAAACGCCTTGTGCTCAATAACTTCATCCACGTGACCTTCGCGGCGGCCGCGATTGTCATTATGGTGCTCGGTGCGCTGCTCTACCGAGTCGACATTCGGTCGGCGGAATCGACGCGTTGGGTAAGCCACGCGCTCGACAGCGTCGGGCTCGCTGGCACAATCAACGCACAGATTAGCCAAGCCGAGTCCGCCTACCGCGGCTATGTCATCTCTCCCACGGACGATTTCCTGTCCGATCGAGATCAGGCGATTGCCAAGGCCGGCGCCGCCGTCAGCGAAGCCGACATGAGGCAGGGACGGGAGGCCAGTGCGCAAATCTTTGCCCTGACGTCACAGATGGAGCAGGAAGAGTTGCGCTTGCTGGCTGCGCGGCGCGAAGCCGAGCAGCACTCCTACGGCAGCACGCTCATCGGACTCGTGGTGTTGCTGCTGGTCTGCCTGGTTGTTCCGGGCTACGTGGGATTCGTGGTCGGAGCCCGCAGGCGTGATCGAGCCGAGCGCAAGCTCGCCGACATGGCCGAAAGCCTTCCGGGTGCGGCATTCCAGCTGCGGACGACTCACAAAGGCATGTCCTCGCACTTCGAGTTCGTGAGCGCCTCGGTCGTCAAGCTGATCGGCATTCAACGGCAAGTGTTGCTGCAGGACGCCGAGCGCTTTTGGGAGATCATGCTCGAGGAGGACAAGCCGGCATTCATGGACGCGGCGGCCATAGCGGCGAGCAGCGGCCAGCCGTTGCGCTACGACTATCGAGTAAGGCATGCGAACGGCGAGATACGATGGATTCGTTCTTCGACCAACGTGCGCAAGGAATCGGACGGCAGCCGGCTCTGGAGCGGCTACTGGGCCGACATCACTGCTGAACGGCAGATGGAGATCGCCCTGCAGGAGGCCAAGGAAGCCGCCGAAGCAGCGAATCGCGCCAAGAGCATTTTCCTCGCCACCATGAGCCATGAGATCCGCACACCGATGAATGGCGTGTTGGGCATGCTCGAGCTTCTCAGCCTCACCAATCTCGACGGCGCACAACGAATCACTCTCGAAGTGGTGCGTGAATCGGGCAACTCGCTGCAGCGGATCATCGACGACATCCTGGATTTTTCCAAGATCGAAGCCGGCAAGCTCGAGGTACGCGCCGAGGCGGCGTCCGTCGCATCTGCGGTCGCAGCCGCGCACAACATCTATGCCGGAAATGCCAGCAGCAAGGGTATCGACCTCAAGTCCAGCGTCGACCCGCGGATCAGCCCGGCGGTGATGGTCGATCCCATGCGGCTGCGCCAGATCCTCAATAATTTGGTCAGCAACGCACTGAAATTCACATCCCGGGGCTGCGTCGAGATCCGGGCTGAGCTGGTCGGGCGCGCCGGCCGCGAGGAACGAGTTCGCTTCTCGGTGACTGATACGGGAATCGGCATCTCGGCGGAGGACCAAACACGACTGTTTCAGCCTTTCGTTCAAACAGTGGCCGACACCACTCTGCATGTCGGCGGGAGCGGCCTCGGCCTGTCGATCAGCCAACGGCTCGCCAAGATGATGGGCGGCTCGATTGAGATGGTGAGCGAGGTGGGAAAGGGCACGACGATGACATTCGAACTGCCCTTGCTGATCGCCGAGGCAGAAGTGTCATGCGGGATTCCGGCCGATCCCGTCGATTTCATGAAAACCACCAAAATGCGCCGCATGGCTCCGAACGTCGCCAGTGCGCAGGTCGAGGGCACGCTGGCATTGGTGGTGGATGATCACCCGACAAATCGAGTGCTGATCGTGCGCCAGATCAATGCGCTCGGTTACGCCGCGGAGAGCGCGGTCAACGGGTTCGAGGCGTTGGCGAAGTGGAAAACCGGACGGTTCGGCATCGTCTTAACCGATTGCAACATGCCTGAGATGAACGGCTACGAGCTGGCGCGCAGCATCCGCGAACTCGAGATCGTCAGCGGGTCCCGCAGAACACCCATTATAGCCTGCACGGCAAATGCGCTGCGCGGCGCGGCGGAACAGTGCTTTGCGGCGGGAATGGACGATTATCTGGCCAAGCCGATCGAGCTTGCCATGCTGTCTAAAAAGCTCGATCACTGGCTGCCCATTGCACGGCCGTCGCCACCGCTCGACCGCTCGGCGCTCGGCGATCTCAGCGGTGGGAATGCGCAAGTCGAGCGCGACATTTTGATCGACTTCCGGCGGGTGAATGACGATGACGCCGCCATGCTCAGGCGCGCAGTGGACAAATCAGACCTCGCCGCAGTCGCCAGCGCGTCGCACCGCATCAAGGGCGCGAGCAAAATGGTCGGCGCCATGGCCTTGGCCGGCGTGTGCGAGCGCCTGGAGCGAGCCAGCGGCGCGAGCGACTGGAAGTCGGTGCTTGCAAACATGGACGCGTTTGGCCACGAGCTGGAGCGCCTGAATACTTATTGCGAAGAAGATACATGGGCATTGCAAACTTAAGGTTCCTGGCGGTGGAGGATCACGAATTTCAGCGCGCCATGCTGGTCAAACTGCTCACGAGCCTCGGCGCCGTGAAAATATGGACGGCAGCCGACGGCCATGAGGCGCTGGGGATCCTCGAATCAGCGGATTCGCCGGTCGATGTCATCGTCAGCGATCTGGAAATGCCGGGGATGGATGGGTTGGAATTCATGCGCCGCCTGGGCGAACGACGAGTTTCGGCCGGGATCATTCTCGCGAGCGCGATGGAAGGCGCGCTTCTCGACTCAATCCAGACCATGAGCCGCGCTTATGGAGTGACCATCCTCGGCGTCATTCAGAAGCCAATCACCCGCGACAAGCTGCATGCCTTGATCGACCGATACGCACCCCCGCAAGCGAATCAGGATCTTGGCAGTGCTCCCGATGCGTTGTTCGGGGTCCAGGAGATTCTGGAAGGATTGAAGAACGATGAATTCGTGCCCTTCTTTCAACCCAAGGTGGTGCTTGCGAGCGGTGCAGTCAAAGGCGCGGAAGCGCTCGCGCGATGGCGGCACAGTCACAAGGGCATCGTAATGCCTCATAGATTCATCGGGCCGCTCGAGGAAGGCGACTGCATCGAAGCGCTGACTTGGGTCATGCTGCGAAAAGCGGCGGCATTCGGCCGCGAGTGGCGCGCAGCGAGCGGCCTTGATGTAAGCGTCTCGGTGAATTTGTCGGTGAAATCGCTCGCCGATGAGTATCTCGCAGAGCGCGTGACCGATCTGGTGCGCAGCGAGGGGCTTGATCCGCGGCACATGATCATCGAAGTGACGGAATCTGCGACGACCACCAAGATCGGCATGGCCTTGGAAAACCTGTCGCGGCTGCGCATGAGGGGATTCGGTCTGTCGATCGACGATTACGGCACGGGCTATTCTTCGCTGCAGCAGCTGATACGCATCGCCTTTACCGAGCTTAAAATCGATAGGTCGTTCGTCGCGAATGCCGCCACTCAGGAATCGGCCAGAGTCATTCTCGAGTCGAGCCTCGGAATGGCGAAGAAACTCAATATTTCGTCCGTGGCCGAAGGCGTGGAAACCCGGCAAAACTGGGACCTACTCGTCGAGCTTGGCTGTGAGCAGGCACAGGGCTATTTCATCGCAAAACCGATGGCCGGCGAAGCGATGCTGACGTGGTCTTCGGAACGGGCCGGCAAGAGCGAGCTCTCAAGTGACCCAATCCCGGGCTGACGCGACAGAGACTCCAGCTCCGGGCCGTTGTGGTCCCAGCGCAATAGACTGCCCTGGTCGTGCCAATCGCCGAGCACGATGCGAGTGCAGGCACGGCCATCGACCTCAAAGGCGTGAATGGCGGGACGATGGGTGTGGCCGTGCAAGAGAGTTGTCGTTCCGGCACCGCGCAGCGCCAGCGCGACGCTATCGGCATTGACGTCGGTGATCGCATATTCCAGGGCAGACGTGTGCGCCTGGCTGCCGGCGCGGGCGGCGCCGGCGAGCGCCCGGCGCGAAGCGATCGGCAGGGCGAGAAATTGCCGCTGCCAATCGGCGTCCCGCACGGTGGCTCGCAGCCGCTGATAGGCGCGGTCATCCGTACACAGAGCGTCGCCGTGCATTACCAGCACCGGCTCGCCGTACAGGGTGACGATCAGCGGATCGGGCAATAGCTGCGCGCCGCTCATGCTGCAAAATCGCTCCGCCAGCAAAAAATCCCGATTGCCGTGCATCACGAAACAGGGCACGCCCCGCGCCGTAAGCGAGCGAATCCCCGCGATCGCCGCGGCTTGCGCGGGATCCGCGGCGTCATCGCCGATCCAGGATTCGAACAGGTCGCCCAGAATGTATAGCGCCTCGGCGTCTTTGGCCTCGGCAGCGAGAAAGCTCAGAAACTGTTCGGTGATCGCCGGACGGTTTGCGTCAATGTGCAAATCCGAGATGAAGAGTGCGGCCACTTGGGGGCGTGGGGTCAGGGGGCGGCGACGCGCTCGATTCGCTCGATCACCACCGGCTGCAGCGGCGCATCTTCTTTGAAGATGCCTCGCGCGCCGGTGGCCACATTGCCGATCTTATCGACCACGTCCATGCCTTGAATGACCTTGCCGAACACTGCGTAGCCCCAACGTGTCTTGTTGGGGTCGAGGGCCTCGTTGTCGTACAGGTTTACGTAGAACTGCGCATCGCCGCCGTGCGGTTCCTGGGTGCGTGCCATGCCCACGGTGCCGCGCAGGTTGGTGAGGCCATTGCCGGACTCATTGAACACCTTGCTCGGGGCAGGCACGAGCTTATAAGCGGTGTCGAAACCGCCGCCCTGGATGACGAAGTTCGCGACGACGCGATGAAAAATGGTGCCGGTATAATGTCCCTGGTCGACGTACTTCAAGAAGTGCGCGACCGTGAGCGGCGCGCGTTCGCCGTTCAATTCCATTGTGAAATTCCCGAGCGACGTAACCACCAGCAGCTGGGTGGCGGCTGCGGCCGGCGCCGCGGGCTTGGGCTGAGTTTTTGCGGATTCGGCCGGGGTTTCGGCCGCCAAAACAGGGGTCAGAACGGCGCTTGAGATCAATCCGATGAGCAGTAGTAGCTGTTTCATGCCGAGATTCTACTCGAATAGGTACAATCTTGAGATATGTCCGCAAGCAAAGATTCATTAACCGTCATTACGCGATTTGCGCCCAGTCCCACAGGATCATTACATCTGGGAAATGCGCGAACGGCCTTTTTCAGTCACCTATGGGCCAGAAAAAGCGGCGGCCGCTTTATTTTGCGCATAGAGGACACCGATGTCGAGCGCAGCGAGCCGCGCTTTCGCGATGAGCTGATGGCGGAAATGCGCTGGCTGGGCTTGACTTGGGACGAGGGCCCCGATATCGGCGGCCCGTCGGCTCCCTACTCCCAGGCGGAGCGCGGCGAGTTATATCGGACCCTGTTTGCGCAAATGGCGGCAAATGGCGATGCCTACCCCTGTTACTGCACGGTGGAGGATCTGGAACTGTCGCGCAAGCTGCAGCGCATGGCGGGCAAGCCGCCGCGCTATGCAGGAACGTGCCGGAATCTGGGCGTCGCGCAACGCACCGAGCGCGAGGCGCGCGGCCTAAAGCCAACGCTGCGCTTTGCCGTGCCGAACGACCGGGTGATTGAATTTACCGACGTGGTGCACGGCCCGCAGCGCTACTCGTCGGGCGATATCGGCGACTTCATCATCCGGCGCGATGACGGCTCGTCGGCATTTTTCTTCTGCAATGCGGTCGACGATTCGGTGATGGGAATCACGCAGGTGCTGCGCGGCGATGATCACCTCACCAATACACCGCGCCAGCTCATGGTGCTCGATGCACTGGGCCTGCGACGCCCCGAGTACGGACATGTGGGCTTGTTGGTAGGAGCGGATGGCGCGCCGCTGTCGAAGCGTCACGGCAGCACCAGCGTGCAGGAGTTTCGCGAGCGCGGATTTCTTCCCGTCGCCATCCTCAATCACCTGCTGCGGCTGGGGCATACCGGCGACGTGGATGGTTGGTTGAGCGCGGCAGATATGCCCGCTCACTTTCGACCCGAGCATCTGGGCCGCGCACCGGCACGCTTTGACGAATCGCAATTGCTGCACTGGCAAAAGGAGACATTGGAACGCATGTCGGCCGGACAAGTCAGCGCTTGGCTGGGTTCCGGCGACTGCGCAGATTTCGTCGAGCTGGTGCGGCACAACGTCATGCTGCCCGGTGACGCGGCACCGTGGCGCGCGGTGATGGGCGGCGATCTGCCGCCCTTGGGCAAGGTCGAGCAGAATGTGATCGCGGCGGCAGGACCTGAATTTTTCGCCGCCGCAGCCGCTGCATTCGACCAATCGAGCTCGGACCTCAAGCAATTGACGAAAATATTGAAGGAGCGCACCGGCCGCAAGGGTGCGGACTTGTTCATGCCGCTGCGGGCGGCCTTGACGGGCCAGATTCACGGTCCGGAACTCGCGGCCCTGCTCAAGCTCATGTCGCCGGAGACGGCACGCCAACGGCTCAAGTCGCATGCTCAAAATACATAATTCGCTCACCGGCGAGAAGGAAGAGTTCAAGCCTCTGCGGCCCGGCGAGGTGCGCATGTACGTGTGCGGCATGACGAACTACGACTATATACACGTGGGGCACGCGCGCATGCTCACGGTATTCGACCTGATCCAGCGTTACCTGCGCTCGCTGGACTACAAGCTCACCTATGTGCGCAATGTCACGGACATCGACGACAAAATCATCGCGCGCGCGGCCGCCAACGGCGAAAACTGGGCCGATCTGGCGCATCGATTCACCGTGGCCATGCACGAGGACTGCGCGACTCTGGGATTGCAGCCTCCCGACCTCGAGCCGCGCGCCTCGGAGTACATCGATCAGATCATTGCGATGACTCAGACCTTGATCGACAAGGGCTATGCCTACGTCGCACGCGACGGTGATGTCATGTACTCGGTGCGCAAGTTCGCGCCGTACGGCCGCCTCTCGGGTAAGAAGATCGACGAGTTGCGCTCGGGATCGAGGGTGCAAGTGGATGAGGTCAAATTGGACCCGCTGGATTTCGTGCTGTGGAAACACGCCAAGCCGGGCGAGCCTTTCTGGGCCTCACCCTGGGGCAACGGCCGTCCCGGCTGGCACATCGAATGCTCGGCCATGTCGACCACACTGCTCGGCAGCTACTTCGATTTGCACGGCGGCGGTGAGGATTTGAAGTTTCCTCACCATGAGAATGAGATAGCGCAGTCGTGCGCGGCCTGCGATACCCCATTCGTGCACATTTGGATGCACAACGGGTTCGTGCGGGTGAACGATGAAAAAATGTCCAAGTCTCTCGGCAACTTCTTTACAGTGCGCGAAGTTCTGAAGACTTTGCGCGATCCCGAAGTGCTGCGGTTCTTCTTGTTGAGCAGTCACTATCGCGGGCCTATCAATTACTCGATGGCGCAGCTCGCGCAGGCGGACGAAACCTTGCTGGGGCTTTACCGGGCGCTCAAGGACAGCGGCAGGTCGGGAACCGTCGCTGGCGACTGGTTCGCCCGGTTTCGCGCTGCAATGGATGATGATTTCAATACGCCTGAGGCTCTGGCGGCCCTCCAAGGCGTGGCCCGGGAGTTGAATCAGGCGAAGACAGCGGGGGATGCCGCAAAGTCTGACATCGCGGCGGCCACGTTACGTGCCATGGGGGCAGTGCTCGGAGTGCTGCAGCAGGATCCGGACACATATATGAAGCGCAGCGTCGGCGAGAATACTATGTCGGATGCAGACATCGAGAGCTTGCTGGAGGCGCGCCGGACGGCACGGGCCGCCAAGAACTTTGCCGAATCCGATCGGATTCGCGAACAATTGAGCGCCGCCGGCATTTTGCTCGAGGACAAGGCGGGCGGGGCGACGCAGTGGCGGCGGGCGTAGCGTGCAGCAAGGTGCACACGGCGCCGCCGCCCACGAGCCCTACTTCTTCAATCGACTCTATCGTTTTAGAATCGCCGCGACGCCAGAATACCGACGGCGAGACCCACGACCGCTGCCACCCCCACCACCTGCCAGGGATTGTCGCGCACGAAGCCATCGGTGGCCTTGCCGGCTTGTTTCGCCTGACTGCCGATTTGCGAGGCCGTATCCGCCACGGCGCTTTTAGCAGCCATCAGCGCCATTTTGACCTTGGCACGCACCCGCGCTATTTCCGGGGTGTCGATATCCTTCAGCGCCTTGGTCAAATCATCGACGCTGTCGAGAAAGCCATTGACCTGAGCAGTGGCACGGTCGCCTAAGGCGCGTACCGGTGAATTGACTACGGATTCCATAATGTGCCTCCTAGGCGCGACGGCCCATGCTCAGCAGGAAGCTGACCACGGCGCCAATCAGAAAAACGATGAAGAGGATTTTCGCAATGCCTGCAGCGCCGACGGCGATGCCGCCGAAGCCGAATACGGCTGCGATCAACGCAATGATGAAGAAGACGACCGCGTAGTGAAGCATGATGGCACCCTTTGTAAGTTACGTGCAGCGTGTCTGCCGGTGCAGAAGAGTTTCCTGCAACAGCTACCCCGAAACAGTCGGAAGGCGTCGTCGGCGTCTGTAGGACATAGCTCACGCGGCCGCGGCGCGCAATAGGGACCGCGCCAGTGGCTCGCGCCCGTGGCTCGCGCAGCGGGTTCTGCGATAATTGTGCGGCATGAAAACGCTGCTCATCGTGTACCACTCCATGACCGGAGGCACCCTGCAAATGGCACAGGCCGCCGCCGCGGGCGCACAAACCGAAACGGCGGTGACTGTGTCGCTGCTGCGGGCCGCGGACGCTGGGGCGGCCGATCTGCTCAGTGCGGGCGGTTTTATCTTTGCAACTCCGGAGAACCTGGCGGCAATCTCGGGGCAAATGAAGGATTTCTTCGATCGGACCTACTATGCAGCGCTCGAGCGCCTGAATGGCAGGCCCTACGCCAGCCTGATCTGTGCCGGCAGCGATGGACGCAATGCCGCGCAGCAGATCGAGCGCATCGCGACCGGCTGGCGTCTGAAGCCGATCGCGGAGCCCATCATCCTCTGTACGCATGCCCAGACTCCGGAAGATATCCTGAGGGCGAAGCACATTCCCGAGCGGGATCTAAAGCCCTGCGAGGAGTTGGGTGCGGCACTGGCCTCGGGCATGGCCCTGGGTATCTTCTAGTAGCGAACTCCGTGCTTGATAACGAGGTTCACGTGCTGCAGCAAATCGATGTGGCGCAGCACGTCGCCTTTAACGGCGATGATGTCGGCGTACTTGCCTTCGCTTAAGCTGCCGTAGTCCTTGTCGACTTTCATTTGCACGGCCGGCCAATAGGTGGCGGCGCGTATAGTGACCATGGGGTCCACACCCAGGCGATTGACCCAGGTGTCCATCTCCTGCCAGGTGGATGTGTTGTGGAAATTCATCGGCACGCCGCTGTCGGTGCCGATCAGCATCACGACGCCGGCGTGCTGCAGCTGGTGGAATTTGTTCTCCAAGGTGGGGTGGCGCAAAGGCACCAATTGAAAATAGCTCAATTGGCCCGGGCGGCGAATCGAGGCTTTTATATCTGCAACGATGTCGGGCGGCACGTCCAGCTGCCAGCCCGGATCATCGAGCTGCATGGCGTTGTCGCGCAAATATTCATAGTTGTAGAGCACGCTGATCGTCGGGGTCCAGAAAAGCGGCCCTAGATTTCCCTTCGCGGCGCGCTCTGCAATCAGCTGCAGGATGTCGTCGGGATACCCGGGCGCGGTGGCAAGACCGGTATGCTCGAAGCAATCCGCGCCGTATTTGAGGCCGCGGCGGATTTCTTCGATGCGGTGCGCATGCGCCACCACCGGCAGGTGATGGGCATGAGCCTCTTCGATCACGGCTTTGACTTCGGCTTCCTGCATCAAATCCTGATCGATGAGCTTGATGATGTTCACGCCGGCATCGGCGAGCTTCTTGACCTTGTTGCGTGCGTCGTCGACGCCATTGACGCCCCAGCGGAAATAGTCGGTGCCGGGGTAGGGCGCGTGCTGAATGAATGGGCCGGCGACATAGAGCGTCGGGCCGGGAATCTCACCGCGATTGATGCGATCGCGAACCTCGATGCTGGCCTCGAGGGGTGCACCCAAATCGCGCGCGCTGGTAATACCCGCCAACAGCAACTGATGCGCGGCAGCGGGCATGATCTCTTTCGCCAGCCGCGGACTGGTACCGTAAGTCTTGTCCCAATGCGCGTAGTCGCTGTGGCCCAAGAGGTACGTGTGCACATGGGCATCCCAAAGCCCGGGGAGTACCGTCATGCCGGCAGTCGAAATCACAGTCGTGCCTGGCGGCACGGCCACGGAGTCGATGGTTCCGACGGCCTTGATGCGCTCACCTTCGATGAGCACCACGCTGTGATCAAGCGGCGTGCCCCCAAAGCCGTCGATCAGACGCCCGCCCACCAGAGCGATGGAGGCTGAGGCGTCGGCGACGGCCGCCGCCAAGCCTAGTACGGTTGCCACGAGGAAAGACAGGATGTGTTTCAGCATCCGCCTATAATCGCCGCGGCCTTTGTAAGTTACAAGTCTAGGGGAGCCTCTGCATTTCGAGCGATATGGGGTTGATCACCGAGGAGTCGTCACGCAATTTCACGTACAGCGGGCCGCCGTCCGGATGTGGAACCGGCAGCGCCGATCCCAAAAAGCCCTCGGGTACCTGCACCGGGTTGGTGAACTCCGGATTGTTGGAAACGGAGTGCACCAAGTAGAGATGCGTGCCGGAGAGCTTGCACGCCATCTCCAGCGTGGCAGGACAGGTGAGATCTTTGAGTACCGGCAGGCGCACCAAGTTGCCCAAGAGCTGCCAGTCGCCCGCGATTCCCTTGGCGACAATACGAAACTGCAAGGCGCCGAAGGCGGAGGCACCGAAAGCCTTGGCGGGATTGAGCGTCGCCACCGCAACTTGCGCATTCTCCAGTGTGACCCCGCCGTTGCTGAAGCTCAACACGGCCGCCGACGATTCGTCGCCGGTCGCAATTTCGATGGTCTCATCGCGCGTAAAAGCTGCGGGCCACTCGGAGCGCAATGCGAATGCGATAGTCGCATCCAGCGGCAGCGTGTTCTGGCCCATCAATTGGATATTGCTTTCTTTGCTGGAGTTGGAAGGCAGGACGCTCTTGCTGATGAGCACCACCCGGGGTCGCGGCGCATCCACGGAGGCGCTCACGGGCAGCACTCGTCCGTCTTTGAGCGTGACTTTCGCGCCCATGCTGCGCTCCTGTTTGAGCGCCGCCGCGGCCTGCGCATCTTGAGCCGACATTCGCAGCTCGTCGCTGCCGTTGCGGGTCGTCAACTCGGTGGGCACAAAGGCGATGCTGCCGATCGAGAGGCCCACGACCTGATCGAGACGGCTGCCCTTCAGCACGCCTTGAACATCGCCGGCGTGCAGGGCGAAACCGTCGTAATGACCCGCTTCGTAATAGGTTTGCAGCGGCACCCGTTGCGCCTGGGTGGCGCCGTTCTGGGTTACCCATAGGCTCATGGCACCGGGTTTGGCCTCGTGCAGCGGCAGCCTCACCTCCAGCTCATTGGGTTTGATGGTCTTCCACTCGACCTTCAACTCCTTGCCAGCCGGATCTTTGAGCATGATTCCATCGACGCAATTGACGCTATCGGCCTGCAGGTGAACCGTGTCCTGGCGTCCCACCACCAGCGCGTCCTCGTCTCCGGCCGCCAGTTCCCAGGTTGCCGCATGTGCATTCATCAAGACGAAGCTCGGCCCGCGATAGCGTTCGAACCCCCAATAACCCTGCAGCGACGCGCGCACGCTGTCGCCGAGACTTGCGGAACGCAACGCGGACGTGTCGACGACATATCCCCCCTGCACCGCATCGGCAGTGGCAGGCAGGTTGATGCTTGCGCCGTCTTTCCCTGCCAGGCTCAAGGTCACGTCATGCGCGAAACCTGTGGAAAACACCAAGGGCGCGCCATCGACCGGCAGCACCAGAGCGCTTCTGCCGGCACAGTAGACCTCCTTGGGATTCACCGCATGCAAGGGCGGCGGCTGCGCCGCTTCGACCGCGGGCAGCGCCGCCACCAATACCGATAATGGGCTTTGAAAGGAAGGCGCCGCGTTCAATGCCAACGCGAGTCTGGCGCCGTCGTGCGAGGCCAGCGCCGGAATGTATTGATAGCGCGCGGTTCGGAAGGAATCCAGGATGCGTGCAATATCGAGAACTGAGGCAATGTACGGGCTATAGTAGCCATAGCTCAGCTGCGGCGTGTAGCTTGCCTCCATCGCTAGATCACTTCCTGGACCTGAAGTCAGTGCCTCGACGATCGAGGTACTGTGACCGTCGTTCAAAATCAGCGACTCGCGCCCCTGCATCAGGCAAGGCGCTTGCAGTTGCGGGATCTTATCAAGGCATTTCTCGTCGACTTTGATGGCCAGACTTCGGGACAGCAGCGGAGCCGCCGCGCCGAGCTTCGATGGGTCGGCGGCATTGATGGCGCGGATCGCCGACAGATAACGCTCCAGCCGAGACCGATCCAGCGCTGCCTGATTGAGGTCCTGGGATGTTCGGACAAATGCGCCGGGCCGGCCCCGCACGGCGCCCATCAACGTCTTAAAATCGCCGCCCGTGGCCGGGGCGAGAAACACCAGCACCTGCTGCGCGCCTTCCGGCACGATTGCCGTCAATCCGTCTTGTGCACACTTGCCCTTCCACGTCTTGCACGGAAAGAACCAACTCTCGGGTGGGGGATTGGTGGAACCGCTGAGGAAGGCGGCCACCAGCAGATAATGGGCGGATTGGGTCGCCGGTAGATCCGCCTTGATCCAAATGCGGTCGCCGGGGGCTAGATTCGGTACTTGCGATAGCGGCAGAGTGGCAGCGCCGCGGGTTATTTTGACGTCAAGGGTGGGGCCGGCAAGGTCAAACGGCGCCGGATCGGCGTGCGCGACCGCGGCTAGGAGGATTGCTAAAATGAGCGGGCGGCTGCGCAAATACATGAGATAGAACCTTAGAGCGCCCATTGCCCGCAAAGTTCGGGTCGGCGACCGAGCTGAGGAAGGTTAGGATGATAGATCGATCCAATCACTTGAGCCAGGAGACGGCATAGCATGACCAGCAAGAGCCCAAGATTTGACCAAACCTTTCTCGATGGTAAGCGGCGGCAATTGATGAAGCTTCGCGAACAACTGCAAGGAACCGCGGACACCGGCGAAGCCGAGGAGGCCGGGCTCAAGGGCGCGGCGCTCTTGCAAGCGCACGAGTACGAGGACGATGCTCAGAAATTGGCGATGCTGGAAACCGAGGGAAATCTGCTCAGCCGCGAGATCGAGCGGTTGTCCCGCGTAGAGCGCGCGTTGCGCAAGATCGAGGAAGGCACCTATGGATTTTCCGACGTGAGCGGGAAAGCGATACCGGAAGCGCGCCTGGAAGCAACGCCTGACGCCATCAATACCGTTCAGGAGCAGGAGGCCAGCGAACGTGCCTGAGGACCGCGCACGGTGAGTCTAGATCCGAGGGACGACGGCACCCGCAGTGGTGGCGCTTTCCTGGGCCGCAAGGCACAGATGTTCCCGCTGCTGACAGCGGCGCAGGTTGTCCGGCTGGCAGCGCACGGAACTCGCAGGCAGATTGGCCAGGGCGAGATATTGGCGGAGCCCGGCGACCGCAATCGGCCGATGTTGGTGGTTCTGTCGGGCAGCATCGAAGTGCTCCAACCCGGCATCGACGGCGAGGTGCTGCTGGTGGTGCACACGCCGGGCAGTTTTTCCGGCGAGATGAGCACGCTGCAGAGTATCGGCAGCCTGGTGCGCACGCGCGCGCGCGAGACGGGCGAAGTCTTGTCGATCAGCGATGAGCATCTGCGCACCATTGTGCAAACGGACGCTGAGCTCAGCGAGCTTTTCATGCGGGCGTTCATCTTGAGACGCGTCGGACTGATACAGTCGCAAGCGGGCGATGTCATCCTGCTTGGTTCGAGTCAATCAGCCGGAACCTTGCGGCTGCAGCAATTCTTCACCCGAAATTCTTACCCGTTCGTCAACATCGATGTGAATTCAGATCCGTCCGTACAGGGCCTGCTGCAACGATTTCATGTCACGGCCGACGAGGTGCCCGTACTGCTGTGCCGGGGCGAGGTGGTGCTGAAGAATCCCAGCAATGAAGAGGTGGCCGCGTGCTTGGGGATGAATCAGCAAATCGACGATGACCGGGTACGAGACCTGATTGTCGTGGGCGCGGGACCTGCGGGGCTGGCCGCGGCCGTGTACGCCGCTTCGGAAGGATTGGATGTGCTGGTGCTGGAAACGGGCACACCCGGGGGTCAGGCGGGATCGAGTTCGAAAATAGAAAACTATCTGGGTTTTCCGACGGGGATCTCGGGTCTGGCACTGGCTGCGCGGGCGCGGGTGCAGGCACAGAAATTCGGTGCAGAAATCAGGACGGCTTATACGGTGCTGCGGCTGTATTGCGAGGAACGGCCCTATGCAGTGGAACTGGGGCGCGGTCATAAAGTGCGAGCGCGATCCATCATCATCGCGACCGGCGCTGAATATCGCCCGCTCGCCATCGAAAATGCATCGCGATTTTTGGGCACGGGTGTCTATTACGCGGCGACGGCCACCGAAGTGCGGCGCTGCGAGAACAAGGAAGTGATAGTGGTGGGCGGCGGTAATTCCGCGGGTCAAGCTGCGGTTTATCTTGCCGGCAAGTGCAACCACGTGCATCTGCTGGTCAGATCCAAAGGGTTGGCCGATACCATGTCGCGTTATCTGATCCGCCGCATTGACGAATCGACCAATATTACGCTGCGCGTGAATACCGAGATCACGTCGCTGCAAGGCGGCGAACAACTGGAGCGGGTGATTTGGGAAACTCAGCCCGACAAAGTCCCCGAGGTGCATGATATCGGTCATGTCTTCCTCATGACGGGCGCCGTGCCGAGCACGCGCTGGTTGCAGGGTTGCATTGCAGTGAATGACAAGGGCTTCGTGCGCACGGGGTCGGATGTGACGGCGGCTGATTGGGCCCCCGGCAAAAGTTTCGGCGCCCGGCTGCCGCAGCCATTCGAGACGAATTGGCCGGGTATTTTTGCCGTGGGCGACGTGCGTTGCGGCAGCGTCAAGCGGGTAGCGGCCGCCGTCGGCGAAGGATCTGCCTGCGTGCAGCAGGTACATCAGGCATTGCACGATTGAAGGGAATCGATTTCGCTCGAGACTCACTGGATGTGGCGAGAGGCCTGATCGGCATGACGCTGCTGGTGGATGGCGTCGGCGGCATCATCGTGGAGACCGAGGCGTATGACCATGAGGATCCGGCGTCGCACACTTTTCCGGGTCCGACGCCGCGCAACGAAGTGATGTTCGGGCCGCCCGGGCGGGCCTACGTCTATCTCTCCTATGGCATCCACTGGTGTCTTAATTTCGTCTGCCGCGAGGCGGGACATGGCGCGGGCGTGCTAATTCGCGCTCTGGAACCGACCAAGGGTATTGCAGCGATGATGGATCGTCGGCAACAGCAGGATTTGCGGATGCTGTGCTCGGGACCTGGCAGGCTCGGCCAGGCGCTGGGCATCACTCGCGCACTCAATGGCAAGCGCATCGATCGATCGCCGTTCAGTCTCAAGGCAGGGACCAGCGGCCTCGAGCTGTCGTGCGGGCCCCGCATCGGCATCTCCAAGGCTGTTGATCAACCTTGGCGTTTTGGACTGGCCGGCTCGCGGTATGTCAGCCGCCCGTTTCCCAGCCCGCCGCGGAGACGAAGCCAGAGTGCTGCCAAGGCGTGAATGGTGATCACGGCGAATACACCATCGGCCAGGTAGCACTGGAAATGTTCAGCGCGGATGACGAAGGCGCCGTGGATCGCTGCTTGCATCACGCCCAAGCTTAAGTTCAAGAACATCAAGCCGTACAGCAGCAAATACACACGACGCGACAGGTGACGGGCGAAGGCGCGGATATCGGCTGGCCGCATGGGCAAGAGTTGATTGAGCCGGTGATGGAAGCGTGCAATCACCGACAGCCACAACAGGATTCCAAACAGAGAATGAAGATTCACGCACGCGACCGGCGCTGGATCCGTCAGGGAGTCGCGAATCAGTCCGAGGGTGCCGACCACGGCAACGAGCAGTTCCAGGTTGGCCGGTACGACGCGGAAAATATTTGCATAGCGCTTGGGACCGGCTGCGACAAGCGGCGAGCGGCCGCTGATGGAGGTCACCGGTAGGACTCCCTTTTCAGTCAGAACGAATGATGAAATCCGACATAGGCGCCGCCGGGCAGCACAGAGAACACGAAGGGGTTGTCGCGGTGAGCTTCATAGGCTCCGATGGCAAAGCCCAGCGCGGCGCCGGCGATCACGTCCGTCTGCCAATGTTCGCGCGCCTTGACGCGCGCGACCATTTCGTACATCGGCATCAGCACGAGGGCTGCGACGAGCGGCTCGTCGTGAATGTATTGGTAGATGAACGGCGTGACGACAGCGGTCGTCACCGCCACGTGGGTGCTGGGAAAGCTGCCCTTGCCGCCGGCGAACCATCGATTAGGATCGCCGCTCGCGGAAGGCGCTTGCCGGCCGGTGATGAATTGCAGGCCCTCGGCCGCCAAGGCGCTGCCCAGCGCTGATTCCCCTGCCTCCCAGCAGGTCTTGCCCAGGCGATCCTCAGTCCCTCGCCACCACGCGCACCCAGCGGCGAGCAGAGTCAGAGATACGGGAACCGCATCCTGCAAACTGTAAATACCGCCGGTGTCCCTCGTCACTCGATGATCGAAGCCTGCAGAGCGGCCGGGAAAGGGCAACAGCCAGAGCAGACATACGGCCGAAGTTAGAATGCAGCGGTTGACCACGGTGCGCCTTTGGGGTATTCCCTGGTAGCAACGCTCAATTTGAGCGCCGATCTATTGCAACGACTTTTACTTTGTATGACAAAGTAAGTCAAACTGGAGTTTGCATGAAAGAGTTGCAGCAAGCGCTGGACGAGATTCAGTCCATCCGCAGTCACGTGGCTCGCGGCACGGAATTCCGCGGTTATGGGCCCGCATCCATTGCGGCATCCGGTCTGCTGGCGCTGCTGGTCGCGGCCGTTCAAGCGCAATGGATGGCGAAGCATGCGAGCAGCGACATTTCCAGTTGGCTTATCGTCTGGGCGGGAACGGCCGGCGTGTGCCTGCTGCTGAGCGGTTTCGAGACCTTTGCGCGCGCGCGGCGCGTCCATCTGGGATTCGCGCGGGAAATGATTCAATCCGCTGTGGAGCAGTTCCTGCCTGCCTTGATGGTGGGCTTGCTGCTCACCGTCGTGCTGTTTAGAGTTTCGCCGCAGGATTGCTGGATGCTGCCCGGCCTGTGGCAATTGATCTTCAGCTTGGGCGTATTCGCCTCATGCCGCTTTCTTCCGCGGCACATGTTCGCGGTCGGCGTATGGTATTTAGCAACGGGGCTATTCTGCTTGGGCGCGGCCGGCGCGACGCGGACGCTGTCGCCCTGGTTGATGGGCATCCCGTTCGGCGTCGGGCAGCTGACGGTGGCCGCTGTACTTCAGTTCGGATATGGGGAATCGCTTGAATAAACGCGGCAATAAGAAAAGTCCCGCGCCTCGTTTCGCCTACGATGGACTTGACCGTGTTATTCACGAACGAGCGCGGCTCAGCGTCCTCACCTCGCTGGTGACTCACTCGAAGGGATTGCTATTCGGCGATCTGAAACAGCTGTGCGCCCTCACGGACGGCAACCTCAACCGGCATTTGCAGGTCCTGGAAGAGGCGAAGCTGATCGGGATTACGAAGGGCACGCAAAACAATCGGCCGCAGACGTTCTGCCGCATCACTGCGCTGGGGCGCAGGCGCTACGTCGAATACCTTGCGGTGCTCGAGCAGGTGCTGTTGGATGCGGGAGCCGCCGTCAAGGGAGAGTTGACTGCAAGAGAGGCGACTTGAACCACGTGCGCTCGCCGACAGCGAGGGCTACGGCTGCGCTTCGAGCACCAAATTAAAGGGGGTCTCGGTGGCACGCCTGAATCGCCTGAAGCCGCCGCCCTCGACCACCACTTCACGGAGACGACGCTCGCCGGCCTGCGCGCCGAGCGCCGGACCATTGCGCGCGAGGGATACCGGAACGCAGATTTGCGCCGACGCGCCGTACATCACCCGGCCGACCGCATTCAGGTTATCCGCAACGCTGTCGTTGGCGAACGGTTCGACGATCATCGCCGTGCCGTCGCTCTTCAGCGCTTGCCGCGCGTGGCTGGACGCACCCACGGGGTCACCCATGTCGTGCAGGCAGTCGAAGAAGGCAATCAGGTCAAACTCCCGGCCCGAGTAGCTCACCGCATCCGCGACTTCGAAGTGCGCGTTGCCGGCGCCGGCGGCTCGGGCTCTCTGGTTCGCGGTGTGAATGGATTCGGCGTGGTAGTCGTAGCCGATAAATGTGGATTTAGGATAGGTCTTCGCCATCAGCACGGTGCTGGCGCCATGGCCGCAACCGATGTCGGCGACTTTAGCGCCGCGCTTCAGCTTCTCCACTACGCCGTCCAGCGCAGGAAGCCACGAGGTGATCAGATTGGCATTGTAGCCGGCGCGAAAAAATCGTTCCGTGCCATGGAAGAGACAGGCGTGATGCTCACCCCATTCCATGCCCTTGCCCGTTTTGAAATTATCGAGCGTGCGCGCCAGCGCGTGAAAGGTGGCCTCAACGATGTTATACGCTCCCGGCATATCGACGGGCCCATTCGGATCCGCCAGACACAGCGCCTGTTCCGCGCTTAGATACCATTTGTTTGCCTGCGCATCGAACTGCACATAGCCGCCGGCGCCTTGGTTGCCCAGCCACTCGCGGACATAGCGCTCGTTGGTGCCGGTGCGCAGCGCCAGCTCCGCAGACGTGACCGGGTCCTTGGCGAGTTCTTTGTATAACCCGAGTCGATCGCCGACGAGCATCAAGGCGGCGCTCATGGCGGCGCCCAGATCGCCTACCGCCCGGCCTAGGAATTCATTTAGCTTCGTTTCATTGATGGCCATGATGAGCTCCCGCGAGTGTTGTTGAATTCGAGTTCGATGCGGCGCGCTGCGCCTGTGAGCGTTCAGTGACAGTGGCGAGGCTACTCGTGTGTACCCACGCGTGCAATCCTACAGTGCGCCGTGGCGAGCGGCACGACGCCGATGAGCGAGCCATGCGAAGGGCCGCGTCACAGTTGCAGGTGCCCGAGAGGAATTCGTGCCGTGCGCTTGACGGTGGCGAGCACCACGCTCGATTGCATGTCGCGGACATTCGGCACGCGGATGAGCTTCTTGAGAACCACGTTGCTCAACGCGTCCAAGTCCTTGCCGTACACCTCGAGAATAAAGTCGTAGCTGCCGGTCATGGCAAAGCACTTGGTGACCTCGTCCATCAGCAGTATTTCCTTTTCGAATCTCGCCACCGTTTCGTCGGTGTGCTCTGTCAATTTGACCTGCACGATGGCGAGCACCCCAAGTCCGATGCGGGTGGGATTGAGGATGGCCGCGTAGCCTTCGATGGCGCCGCTCGATTCCAAGGCCTTGATGCGTCGTGCACAAGGAGTGGCGGACAGTCCGATGGATTCGGCGAGTTCGACAACGGATAGACGACCATCACGCTGCAGTGCAGCAAGAATTCGAGCATCGTAGCGGTCAAACTCCATGATATAGCTCCGATTTTGGCAAGAATTAGTGACTATCACTAATAAAGCCCTAGCTGTGTAGCAGTTTTGGCGATTTATGTCGATGTGCATGAATTAGTGTTCCGGGATGAATGCAAGCCCAAAGCTAGTAGCGGGCAGCGCCACCCTCGCGTCCCTCGATTGGCGTACGGTGGTGCGCCAAATCGCCACTTCGCGAGCGCTTGATGACCTCGAAGAGTCGAAGCTGGTCCCGGAACGCAAGATTTTGTATCAGTTCTCGGCTCGCGGGCACGAACTCACTCAGGTGCTGCTGGCTCATCAGCTCACCGGCTCTCATGATGGGGTGGGCGCCTACTACCGTTCGCGGCCGCTGCTGCTCAGCCTTGGCCTCAAACTCGAGGATGCCCTGGCATCCACCATGATGCGAGCGGGCGGAATGAGCGATGGGCGCGATATCGGCGTGGTGTTCAACCTGCCGACGAAATCTGGTGCCTGCGTGCTGCCGGTGTGCGGCGGCGTGGGTACGCAGTACACGCCGGCGGTGGGCTGGGCGCAGGCCCTGCGCTATCGCTCGACCATGCTCGGCGACAAGCAATGCGAGAATAGTATTGCGGTGGCGCATGGCGGAGACGCTTCGACGGCGACCAATGGCTTTTGGGCGGCGCTCAACATCGTGACGACGGAACGGCTGCCGTTCCTGTTTTTCATCGAGGACAACGGCTACGGCATTTCAGTGCCGTCGCGGCAACAAACTCCCGGCGGCAACATTGCGAAGAATCTCGAGGGCTTTCGCGGATTGCGCGTGCTGGACGGCGATTCCGCGGATCCGATGGGCACGGCGGCGCTTATTGAGAATGCCGTAACAGGGGTTCGCTCCGGCGGCGGCCCTGCGCTGATACGGTTGTGGGTGCCGCGCCTTTCCGGCCATTCGGGACAGGACACTCAGGCCTACAAGAGCGAGGACGAAATCGCCGCCGAGAGCGCGCGCGATCCGCTGCAAAAACTGCGCGCTCAATTGGTACCGCAGCGGATCTCAGCCGTGGACTGGGATCTGCAGGTGTCGCAGGCCCGCGCTGCCGTGGCGCAAGCTCTGGCCGATGTGGAAAGTCGCGCCCAGCCCGCGCTTGGGCGCGCCGCACGCTTTTTATTCTCCGAAACTACCGCCGATGGCTCGATTGATCTGCAGCAGCAGGGGGGAGTTCGCTGCGCAGGGTACGTACCCCCCTCGGGCACCCTGCAGGCGAGTCCGCAAGGACCGCGAATTAATTTAGTCACCGCCGTGCGCCGTACGCTCGAGCATGAGCTGAGCGTGAACCCGCGGGTGCTCGTATTCGGCGAGGACGTCGGCCGCAAGGGCGGCGTGCACGCGGCCACTCTTGGATTGCAGGAGAAATTCGGCATCGGCAGAGTGTTCGACACCAGTCTTTCGGAGGAAGGCATCATCGGCCGGGCGGTTGGTATGGCGGCGGCGGGCCTCATGCCGGTGCCGGAAATTCAATTTCGAAAATACGCGGATCCTGCCGCGGAGCAGCTCAATGATTGCGGAACCATGCGCTGGCGGACCATGAATCGATTCGCCGCACCCATGGTGGTGCGTATCCCCGGCGGTTTTTTCAAATGCGGTGATCCCTGGCACAGCCAATCCAACGAGGTGCAATGGTTGCATGGCCTGGGTTGGCGGGTAGTGATGCCCTCGAACGCGCAGGACGCCGTGGGATTGTTGCGCAGTGCCCTGCGCGGAAACGATCCGACGATTTTCTTCGAACATCGATCGTTGCTCGACGGTAGTTGGGCGCGACGCGCCTACCCCGGCGATGAATTCGTCGTGCCCTTCGGCAAGGCCAGCGTTCTGCGCGAAGGGAACACCCTGACCGTGGTGAGCTGGGGCGCGATGGTCGAGCGCTGCGAGCAGGCCATCATCGGCACTGCTATATCCGCCGATCTGCTCGACTTGCGAACCCTGTCACCCTGGGATCGCGAGGCAACTCTGGCATCGGTGCGCAAGACTCGCCGCTGCCTGATCGTCCATGAAGACACGATGACCGCGGGGTTCGGGGCGGAGATTGCGGCGGTGCTCGCCAAGGAAGCCTTCTTCGACTTGGATGCGCCGATCGAGCGTCTCGCCATGCCCGATGTGCCCAGTGCGCATAACCCGCGATTGCTCGACGAGGTTCTGCCGAGCGTCGAGACGATTTCGCGCGCGATGCAGAATCTGGCTGAGATTTGACAGTGCCCCAAGTTGCCGACGTGCTGGTCCCGCCCAATGCGGAAGGAACGCGTGCCACCGTGCTGCGCTGGTGCAAGGCGGTAGGCGACTTCGTAGCCAAGGACGAAGCGCTGCTGGAGCTCGAGACCGACAAGGTCACCGTGGAAATTGCGGCCCCCGACAGCGGGACGTTGATCGAGATCCTCAAGCAGGTGAATGCAGAGGTAAATCCGGAAGAGGTGGTTGCAAGGTTAAGCCTCTCGCGCGGATTTGCGGCGCAAGCGGAATCCGCGGTGGCGGGGGCGAAGTCCACGGGGCCCGCACCGACCGGTGTGTCGGCGGCGACTGCCGGCACACGCGATTCGCAGCCGACTTCGCCCTTAAGTCCCGCGGTGCGACGACTGCTCCAGGAACACTCGATTGCGGCAGCTGACATCGTGGGCACCGGCCGCGACGGTCGCATCACGGCGCAGGACGTGACCCGTCGTGTGTCGGCTGCGCCCGCTGCGGCAGAAGCGCGGGGCGCGGGGGATTCGGTGGATGCGGGGGATCGGCGCGTGCCGCACACCGCCGTACGGCGTCGCGTGGCCGAGCACATGGCGCGCAGCCTCACGGAAGCGCCGCATGTCACCACACTGTTCGAGGCGGATCTCACGCGCGTGCTGGCGCATCGCTCGCGTCACGCGGCCGATTATGAAGCGCGCGGCGCACGCCTGACACTGACGGCTTATTTCATCAACGCCTGCGCGCGCGCCTTGCTCGTCCACCGGGAGGTCAATGCCACCTTCCATCCCGATGCACTGCAGCTGCACGACGATGTGAACATCGGCGTGGGCACGGCGCTCGGCAACAAAGGCTTGATCGTCCCAGTGATCCACCGCGCTCAGGACTTCAATCTATTCAGCCTGGCGCAGCGGCTGGGCCGTCTGGTGGAAGCCGCCCGAGCCGGCAAGCTCACCCCGGAGGATGTGCGGGGGGGTACGTTCACGATCTCGAATCACGGCGTGGGGGGCAGCCTGCTGGCCGCGCCGATCGTCATCAATCAACCGCAGGTGGCGATTCTCGGCGTGGGCAAGGTCGAGCGCCGCGTATGCGTGCTCGAGGTCGACGGCGTCGAGGCAATCGGCGTGCGCTCGATGTGCTATCTCACGCTCACCATCGATCATCGAGCGCTGGATGCTTTCCAGGCGAACGCCTTTCTCAGCTCGGTGGTGGACACGCTGGAGCAGTGGCCGCCGGACGAGGCATGAAGCCCGAACCGTCGCTTTGCAGGCCGCGCTTGCTACTCAGCCGGAGGGGAGGATGTCAATCCGCCGAATCTCTGCAGCACCGAATCCTCCGGCGCCGGCAGGGGCCCGTCGAGCTGCGCGGCCACCTGCGATAAATACATTTCGGAGGCGGCGAACACCCGCATATAGATGTCCTGGCATAGCGCCGCTGCCTTCGCGCCCGGCCAGTCGGCGCGCAGCAGCCGCTGCGGCAACAAGGGATCGCGCAGATGCAGACGGCGGTACTCGTGAATCAGCAGCGTGCGCACGATGAATCCGGCTTGATGATCCAGCCTGCGTGCACCCAGAAGGGCGTCGCGTACCCGTTCGAAGCGCTTCACGAAGACCTGGTAGCGGCGCCCCAGGTCTTCCAGATTCCAACCCAGGCTGACGAGGCGCTGCGGGGCGTCGTCGTCGGCCAAGCTTGCGTCGAAGACAATGACTCGAGAGAGTGCGCCGCCGGGGCGGCGCGAGACTCTCGAGGCACGGGAATCCAGCTCGGGGTGTGCAAATACATTGTTCGAGAGCGCGCCAAATCCGCGCCAGATCAATTCGTCCCTGATGGCCTTTCTCTCTGCCGCTCGCATGGCCGGCAGAACGATCACGGTCCAGCGGCCCGACCATTTGGTGTCCGGTTCACTGTAAATGCGCTTGGTGGCCTCGGCGAAGCGCTCGCGGCCGTCGTCGGACAAATGATATTCGCTGAGCTTGCCGACGCGCCGCCCCTCCAGCCAGCCGTCCTTGCCAAGCCGGGCGGTGGCGGTGCGCACCAGGCGCTCATTGAGCCCGAAGGGTGCCGCCAGCGTGATCAGGCTGCCGAGAGCGATGGCTCCGCCGCGCGGCATGATGGAGTCGCCGAACAGGGTGACGATGAGCGAGCCGGCGCGCAGCGGCCGCTGGCGCCGAAAACGCGCGACCAGCTCAGCGGCGGCGGTCACGATGCATGAGGGGCCGGCATGGGCGGGGCTGTCGGTCATCGGCTGCAGTGTAATATGCCATTTTCCAATATGACACAGAAAATATTGAGTATTGTTAATTTATGTATCAAAATGCGGGGGCTGGCTATTTCATCGGAGGCGGGTATGTACACACAGGCGTTGGATATGCAGGGTTCCGATGCGGCCACGCTCGACGAGGGTGTACTGGAGCAGCGTTTCCTCGAGCGGGTCGATGCCGAGGAGAAGATCGAGCCCAAGGATTGGATGCCGGCGCGTTATCGCAATACTCTGATCCGTCAGATTTCCCAGCACGCACACTCAGAAATCGTCGGCATGCTGCCCGAGGGCAATTGGATCACGCGGGCGCCGACGTTGAAGCGTAAGGCGATTTTGATCGCCAAGGTGCAGGACGAGGGCGGCCACGGCGCGTATCTGTACAGCGCGGCGGAAACACTGGGGGTGAGCCGCGATCAACTCATCGACCAACTATTGTCGGGCAAGGCGAAATATTCTAGTATTTTCAATTATCCGACGCCGACCTGGGCTGACGTGGGTGCCATCGGCTGGCTGGTCGACGGCGCGGCCATCATGAACCAGATTCCGTTGTGCCGCTGCTCCTATGGTCCTTATGCACGCGCCATGGTGCGAGTCTGCCGCGAGGAGAGTTTCCACCAGCGGCAGGGTTATGACCTCATGATGCATCTGGCGCAGGGCACGGCCGCGCAAAAGCGCCTGGCGCAGGAGGCGCTGAACCGATGGTGGTGGCCCGCGCTCATGATGTTCGGGCCTTCCGATGCCAATTCGACGCATAGCGGCGAATCGCAACGCTGGAAAATCAAACGCTTCTCGAACGATGAATTGCGGCAGAAGTTCGTCGACTTCACGGTGCCGCAGGCCAAATTTCTGGACCTCGCCATACCCGATCCCTTGCTGCGTTGGGACGAAGCGAAGCAGCAGCACGAATTCGGAGCCATCGACTGGAGCGAATTCGATCAGGTTCTCAAGGGCAACGGGCCGTGTAATGCCGAGCGACTGGCGGCGCGGCGCAGCGCCCATGCCGCCGGCGCCTGGGTGCGCGAGGCCGCCAGTGCCCATGCCGAGAAGCAGCGCCTGCGCGCCGCAACCATTGCCGCCTAGCCCCGCCAATTACGTCTGCGAGCATCGACCCATGAACAACCCCAACGACGACAAACGCCAGTGGCCCCTGTACGAGGTGTTCGTGCGCGCACGCGGCGGCCTCGATCACAAGCATGTCGGCAGCCTGCACGCCGCCGACGCGAGCATGGCCATCGATCATGCGCGCGATCTGTACACGCGCCGGCAGGAAGGGATCAGCATTTGGGTGGTGCCGTCGAAAGAGATAACCGCCTCGGATCCCGCAGAGACCGATTCGCTGTTCGAGCCGGCTCGCGACAAGATTTATCGTCATCCGACCTTCTACGAGATTCCGGACGAGGTCAAGACGCTGTGAGCGCGGCGTTACCCGAGGTCGGCTCACGAGCCCGCAACGACACGTTCGCGGATGTCGCGGCGCGCGATTTGTTCCGCTACCTGCTGCGTCTCGGCGATTTGAGCCTGGTGCTGGGGCAGCGGTTGGGCGAGTGGGTGGGTCATTCCCCGGCGCTCGAAGAGGATTTGGGCTTGGCCAATGTCGCGCTCGACATGATCGGGCAGGCGCGGCTGCTGCTGAGCTACGCGGGCGAGATCGAAGGCCGCGGCCGCAGCGAGGACGACATTGCCTTTTTGCGCGAACACGGCGAGTACTTGAATCCAATATTGGTGGAAATGCCGAACGGCGACTTCGGCCAGACCATCGTGCGCCAGGCGCTGATCGACGCCTTCCAGCTGGAGTTGTTCGAGCGCATGGCGACATCGACGAACGAGCGTCTGGCCGCGATCGCCGCGAAGTCCGTGAAAGAGGTTCGCTATCACTTGCGTTACAGCAGCGGCTGGCTGGTGCGTCTCGGCGACGGTACGGAGGAGAGTCACGCGCGGGTGCAGGCCGCTCTCGACACATTGTGGCCTTATACCGTCGAGCTATTTGCCGAGGATGAGTTGGATAAGGAGATGGCCGATCGCGGCGTGGCGCCCCGCTTGGCAGACGTTCAGGCAACGTGGTCGCTGCGCATCGGCGAGATACTGGCTGCGGCGACACTTCGCCGTCCCAAGGACCGTCCGCATCCCTGGCACGGCAAGCGCGGCCAGCACAGCGAACATCTCGGTTACATGCTCGCCGAGATGCAGCACCTGCAGCGCAGCCATCCGGGAGCACGCTGGTGAATATCGTTGCGGCCGAGAGTGACGCGTCAGATCGCGCGCGCATTGCCGCGGTCGAGGCTGCACAGCGGCGAGTGGCGAGGGCATGGGCGGCCCTTGAATTAGTGGAAGATCCCGAGATTCCCGCCGTGAGCATCGTCGACTTGGGGCTGATTCGGTCCGTGGGCGAACGCCCGGACGGCATACTCGAGGTGGGCTTGTCGCCCACTTACGTTGGTTGCCCGGCCACCGAGGTAATTCGTGGCTCCGTGACGACGGCGTTGAGCGCAGCCGACGTCGGCGGCTTCATCGTCACACAGATACTCTCTCCCGCCTGGAGCAGTGATTGGATAAGCGCCGAGGGGCGTCGCAAGCTGCTGACGTACGGCATCGTGCCGCCCGAGCATTCCTCGTCCATGCGCGACGTGCTGCGCGGTGATCGGCCCATAGGCTGTCCGCGTTGCCAATCAACCGACACCGAGCGCACCAGCGAATTCGGTTCGACCCCATGCAAGGCACTACACCGCTGCCGCACCTGTCTCGAGCCCTTTGAATACTTTAAATGCATCTAGTGCGCCCGCGTGCTTAGCTTTCATCCCTTGAGGGTTGCGTCGGTCGAGCGCGTCGCCGAGGATGCCGCCTGCGTTACAGTGGAAATTCCGCCCACACTGAAGGACGCCTTCGTCTTTCATGCCGGGCAGTACGTCACCGTGCGGCGGATGATTGCCGGGCGCGAGGAGCGCCGTACCTACTCCATCGTCACCCCGCCGGGCGGAGGCTTGCTCAAGTTGGGGATAAGGCTGCAAACGGCCGGCAGAATGTCCGGCGAGCTGGCCACCCGGCTGCGACCGGGCGATCTGCTCGACGTCGGGACCCCAATGGGCCGGTTTCGCACGTCGATCAGCGCCGAGCGCGAGCACATGTACGTGGCCTTTGCGGCGGGCAGCGGTATCACGCCGATTCTGTCTCTCGCCACGGAAATTCTCGCGCGCGAACCTCGCAGCCGCTTCACACTGATCTACGGCAACCGCGGCATTTCGCGCACCATGTTCCTCGAAGAGACACTCGCCCTCAAGAATCGCTATATCGATCGGTTCGCGGTGCACTTTGTGATGAGCCGCGAACCGCAACAGACTGAATGGTTGAACGGCAGAATCGACGCGGCCAAGGTGCGCGAACTCGCGCTTCACATGCGTGAGATCACCGCCGCGGATGAGTACTTGATTTGCGGACCCGGCGACATGGTCGACTCTGTTCGCGGTGCCATCAAGACGTTGAACAGCGATGCTCCGATTCGCTTCGAGCGCTTCGCCGCCGCGGCGGGCACCGCGGGCGCCGCAGGGTCGCGGCCGCTCGACGGCGTGTCCGCGGCGATTGGTGACGCGCCGGCGCCGTCACGCGAGGAGCCTGCGGTGCAAGAAGTGCTGGCCATCATTTCCGTTGTCATGGATGGGCGTCGGCGCAGCTTTCCGATGGCGCCCACCGACGGCTCCGTGCTCGAAGCCGCGGAGCGGGCGGGGCTTGAATTGCCGTTCTCGTGCAGATCGGGGATTTGCGCGACCTGCCGCGCACGAATCACCGGGGGGGCGGCGGTGATGGCGCACAACATCGCCTTGGAACCCTGGGAAACGGATGCGGGGTTCGTGCTGTGTTGTCAGGCTCGGCCGACCACCGCCACCCTCGACATCAGCTACGATCACAAATAGAACTCACCGACGTCCGGGGACGCTCATGTCATACGACAACATTTTGTTCCGCGTCGAAGGCGGAATCGCCCGTTTAACCTTGAATCGCCCGGACAAGCTCAATAGCTTCAATACGAAAATGCACGACGAAGTGCAGCAGGCACTGCAGACCTTGCCCGCCAGCGGTGCGCGAGTTTTGGTGCTGACCGGCGCCGGCCGCGGCTTCTGCGCGGGGCAGGATCTGGGCGATCGCTCGGTGGCCCCCGGCGCGAAGGGGGTGGACCTCGGCGAGTCGATCGACAAGTACTACAAGCCCCTGGTGATGGCCCTCAATGATTTGCCCATGCCGGTGATCGCCGCGGTCAATGGCGTGGCGGCGGGGGCGGGCGCCAATATTGCGCTCGCCTGCGATCTGGTCATCGCTGCACGCTCGGCCAGTTTCGTGCAGGCTTTTTCCAAGCTCGGATTGGTGCCCGATTCGGGCGGCACCTGGGCTCTGCCGCGCCTCGTGGGGCAGGCGCGCGCACTGGGTCTGACCTTGCTCGGCAGCAAGCTTCCGGCCGAAACGGCCGCGGCCTGGGGAATGATTTGGCAGTGTGTCGATGACGTGGATCTCGGCATCACTGTGGACGCTCTCGCGGCGCAACTGGCCGTGGCGCCGACGCGCGGATTGGCCGCTACCAAATCGGCCATTCGCGGCAGCTGGCAACATTCGCTCGCCGAGCAACTCGAGGTCGAACGCGATGTGCAACGTGAGCTGGGCCAATCGGCCGACTACGCCGAGGGGGTGGCCGCGTTCGCCGAGAAGCGCACCCCTCGCTTCATCGGACGCTGATCGTGGCGGACTTGACTTCGTCATTGGACGATGCGGCGCGGCGCGCTCAAACGGTGGTTCAGTCTCTGTATCTTGCCGACCGCGCCTCGCAGTGGCTGGGCCTCGAGTTGATCGAGGTCGCTGCCGGGCGCGTCGTAATCGCCATGAATGTGCGCGAGGAGATGGTGAACGGCCACGGTATGTGTCACGGCGGCATTATATTCACCTTTGCGGATTCCGCCTTTGCGTTTGCCTGCAATTCTCATGGCGATCCCATGGTCGCGGCAGGCGCCAGCATTGAATTCCTCGCACCGACGCCGCTCGGCGAACGTGTTATTGCCACGGCTACCGAAGTGTTTCGTGCGGCTCGCTACGGAATCTATGACGTGGCCGTGACGGCCGCGTGCGGTGCGGTGCTCGCCCATTTCCGCGGACGCTGCTCGCGCCTGCGTGGAGCCAGTCCATGAATTTGCAAAGCTATGTTTGCGGCACCTGGCACGAAAGTAGGGAGGCGGGAGTCGCAATGCGCGATGCCAGCACGGGCGAGGTGATCGCCCACGCATCCTCCGCCGGGTTGGACTTCGCCGCCGTCCTCAAACATGCACGCGAAATGGGCGGCCGCGCACTGCGCGCGCTGACCTTTCACGAGCGGGCGAGTATGCTGAAATCGCTGGCCAAGCGCCTGTCGGAACTCAAAGAGGAGTTCCACGCACTGTCCTATCGCACCGGGGCCACGAAGAGCGACTCCCTCATCGACATCGACGGCGGCATTGGCACGGTGTTTGTCTTTGCCAGCAAGGGTTCGCGCGAGCTGCCCAATGCACGAGTGTATGTCGACGGGGATGTCGAAGGCCTGTCGCGAGGCGGCAGCTTCGTCGGCCAGCATGTATATGTTTCCCGCGAAGGGGCGGCGGTGCAAATCAACGCGTTTAATTTTCCGGTCTGGGGAATGCTCGAAAAGCTTGCACCCACTCTGCTTGCCGGAATGCCGGCCATCGTCAAGCCTGCGACGGCCACAGCCTATCTGACCGAAGCGGTCGTACGGCGAATCATCGAATCGAAAATCCTGCCCGAGGGCGCGCTGCAATTGGTGTGCGGCAGCTTGGGTAATCTATTCGATCACCTCAATTGCCAGGACACCGTGTCTTTTACCGGTTCGGCGCGGACGGCGGCTTCTTTGCGCGTGCATCCGACCATCATTCGGCACGCGGTGCCCTTCATTGCCGAAACCGATTCCTTGAACTCCTGCATTCTCGGGCCGGATGCCCTGCCGGGAACTCAAGAATTCGATTTATTCATCAAGGAGGTGGTACGGGAAATGACCGTCAAGGCGGGGCAGAAGTGTACGGCCATCCGCAAGGCCCTGGTGCCGGCTGCTGTGGCGGATAATGTGGTGGGCGCATTGCAAGCGGCGCTGCAAAAAATCATCGTGGGAGACCCGCGTGCCGGGGGCGTATGCATGGGCCCCTTGGTAAGTCAGGAACAGCGCAGCGATGTGCTTGCCCGAGTTGGCGAACTGCGCCGCGAGGCCGAACTGGTGGCGGGCAGACTGGATCACTTCGAGGTAACCGGCGCCGATCCCTCCCGTGGTGCGTTCGTGCCGCCGCTGCTGCTGCTGTCACGAGACCCCGGGGCCGCGCGTGCCGTGCATGAGATAGAGGCCTTCGGACCCGTCGCGACCGTCATGCCGTATCACGACGCGGCGGATGCGATCGCGCTGGCGCGGCGCGGCGGAGGCAGTCTGGCAGCTTCAGTATTCTGTGCCGACGATGCTCTCGCCGCTCGTATCGTTCTAGGTCTGGCGCCCTACCACGGACGCGTTCTCGTCGTGAACGGCACCTGCGCAAAAGAATCCACGGGCCACGGCTCACCGCTCGCGCCGCTGATTCATGGCGGTCCGGGCCGCGCCGGGGGTGGCGAAGAGATGGGTGGAATTCGCGGAGTGCTTCACTACATGCAGCGCAGCGCCTTGCAGGGTTCGCCCGACACCATCACTGCGAGCAGCGGCCGCTGGGTCAGGGGCAGCCGCGTGCGCGATCCGGGCAGGCACCCGTTTCGCATTCCCTTCAACGATTTGCAACTGGGCGATACGCTGAAATCGGGCGAACGCGAAGTCACCGTGGAAGACATAGAGCGTTTCGCGGCGCTGTCGGGAGATAACTTCTACGCCCACATGAGCGAGCGCGAAGCGGCGCGCAACCCCCTGTTTGGCGGCCGCGTCGCCCATGGCTACTTCCTTATCTCAGCCGCGGCGGGTCTGTTCGTCGATCCAGACTATGGCCCGGTGCTCGGGAATTACGGCATCGATACGCTGCGATTCGTCAAGCCGGTCAAACCCGGCGACAAAATCAAGGTACGCCTAACCTGCATGGCGAAGAGTCTGCGCGCCGAGAAGGGCTGGGGTGAAGTAGCGTGGGATACGGAAATTACCAATCAAAACCAGGAGACTGTGGCTTCCTACCAAGTGCTCACCATGGTCAGTATTTACGCGGTCCCTGATTCTAAAGGAGTGCATTGAGTGAACGTGGCCATCGACATCGTGCGTTACGCGCGAGATTTTCCCAGCCTGCAGTTCCTCGCGCCCGAGCCAGGCATACTCGAACTCGTCATAGCGAATAAGGGCCGCGTTAACGCAGCCACCGAAGCCATGCATCGCGATCTCGCGCAGGTGTGGCGCAGCATCGACATCGACGATGCCGTACGTGTGGTCATCGTCCGAGGCGAAGGGGCGAACTTCTCCTCCGGGGGCGATTTCGACATGATCGATCGCATGATCAATGACGAGGCAACACTGGTCCGCGTCTGGAAGGAAGCGAGCGACCTGGTTTATAACTTGATCAATTGTTCCAAGCCGGTGGTCTCGGCCATCCGCGGCAGTGCGGTGGGCGCGGGTCTTGCCATCGCGCTGCTCGCCGATGTGTCAATTGCCGCGGACAATGCGCGCATTCTCGACGGCCACACGCGGCTGGGCGTGGCTGCCGGCGATCACGCCGTCATCATATGGCCGCTGCTGTGCGGTCTGGCGAAGGCGAGATACCACCTGTTGACCAACAAGTCCCTGACGGGCGCCGAGGCGGAACGAATCGGACTGATCGCCGTGGCCGCCCCCGATGGCGAAGTTCTGGAGCGCGCGTTCGAGGTCGCGCGAACCCTCGCCAGCAGCAGCAGCACGGCGATTCGCTTTACCAAGCATGCGCTCAACAATTGGCTGCGATTGGCCGGCCCCAGTTTCGATACCTCACTGGCGCTGGAATTCCTGGGGTTCAAGCTCGCTGACGTGCGTGAAGGGCTGGCCGCGGCGCGCGCTAAGCGTCGCCCCAACTTCGAGCCCGGTCAGTGAGTGCGTCCGACATTCGAGACTTGATTTCCCTGGAGCCGATTCTGGGCGCGGGCCGCGATGAGATCGAGGCGCTGCAACTCGAACGTCTGCGCTCGACGCTCAGACACGCCTATGCGAACAACTTAGGCTATACGCGCAAGTTCGACGCGGCCGGCGTGCATCCCGACCAGCTGCGCTCACTCGCGGATTTGGCCCGCTTTCCGTTCACGACCAAAGCGGACCTGAGGGATGCCTACCCCTTCGGCTTCTTCTCCGTGCCGAGGGAGCAAGTGGCCCGCATCCACGCCTCTTCCGGCACTACCGGCAAACCCACGGTGGTCGGCTACACGAAGAATGACATTGCCACCTGGAGCAATCTGGTCGCACGCTCGATTCGGGCGGCGGGCGGCCGCCCCGGCATGACGGTGCATATCGCCTACGGCTACGGTTTGTTCACCGGCGGACTCGGCGCGCACTACGGCGCGGAGGCGGCAGGTTGCACGGTAATTCCGATGTCGGGCGGCCAGACGGAGAAACAGGTGCAAATGATCCGCGACTTTGCGCCCGACATCATCATGGTGACGCCGAGCTACATGCTCGCCATCCTCGATGAGTTCTTGCGCCAGGGGGTCGACCCGCGTTCGACGTCGCTGCGCATCGGCATCTTCGGCGCCGAGCCTTGGGGCGACGGCATGCGCGCAGAGATCGAATCCGCGTTCAACATCGATGCCTGCGATATCTATGGTCTGTCGGAAGTCATGGGACCCGGGGTTGCCCAGGAATTCTCAGGCACCAAGCAGGGGCCGACCATCTGGGAGGATCACTTCATTGCCGAGATCGTGGACGCCGACGGCCACCCGGTCGCGGACGGTGAGCAGGGCGAATTGGTCTTCACATCGCTGACCAAGGAGGCGATGCCCATTATTCGCTATCGCACCCGCGATTTGACGCGGCTGCTGCCGGGGACTGTCACGGGGATGCGGCGAATGGCGAAGATCAGCGGCCGCACCGATGACATGCTGATCATCCGCGGGGTCAACGTCTTTCCATCGCAAATCGAAGAACTGATTCTGCGCTGCGAGGGCTTGGCGCCTCACTATGCGATCGAGGTGTCGCGCCCGAATCGTCTCGACGAAATCTCGATAGTCGTGGAAGCCCGGCCGGAAATCGCCGATGATGCACACCCGGCACAGGCTTTACTGCTTGCCGCCAAACTCAAGGACAACATTGGAATATCCGCGGAGATTCGAGTGGCGGCGAGCGGCTCGCTGCCGCGATCGGCCGGCAAAGCCAGCCGCGTCAAGGACCGGCGGTAACCGCGGCGGGGTGCGAATGCCGGCCCTGCTGATAGCATGTCTGTTGGCGATTGGCTTGGGCGGGGTTTGCCGCGCCGAGCAGCCGTCGCCGGCGTTGATGGATGATGTGGTGGTGACGGGCGAGCGCACGGGCCCCGGTATGTGGCATGTGCGCCGCGGTACGGCACAGGTGTGGATCCTTGGCAGCATGTCGCCTTTACCCAAAGGCATCACCTGGCGCTCGAAGCAGGTGGAGCAGGTGCTCGACGGCACGAACCAAGTGCTGGTGCAAAAGCCCTTCGAGATCGGCATCGCCCGGATACTATGGCTGCTGCTCACGGAGCGCAGCGCCCTGATGGTTCGCGGCGGTAAGCGGCTCAAAGACGTCCTGCCGGCGGATCTGCACGCGCGCTTTGCACTGCAACGCGCCAAATACACCGACGACGCGGATAAGTGGGAGCGATTCCGCCCGTTGATTGCAGCGGCGTTCTTGCAACGGGAGGCATTCCATCATGTCGGCCTGTCGACGCGCTTGGACATCGGGGCTGCGGTGCGCACGCTTGCAAAGGAGCGCAAGGTTCGAATCGAGGAATTAAAAATTGCCGGGGTCAGCGACGTGATGGACGCGCTCAAGGCGCTGCCGCCCGCCACCGAGAATGCCTGTGTCGCCGCATCGCTTGTCACCGTGGAACGCGATTTGCCGCGTCTGCTCGAGCGCGCCGATGCGTGGGCCAGCGGTAATGTGGAGCGCATTGCCAAACTGCGCGAACCCGAAGAAATCGACGCCTGCCGGGCGGCGCTCGACACCGGGGTAGGGGCGGCTGAACTTATTGCCCGCATGCGCCGCACCTGGCTTAGCGCCATCGAAAAGTATTTGCAGACGGGGGGAGTGACATTGGCCGTGGTGAACATGGACATGTTGCTCGAACCGGGCGGCCTGCTGGATGAACTTCGCGCGGCAGGCTACGAAATCGATGCGCCATAAGGCGCCGCCCCGACTTGCCGCCGGTGTTCGATTCTAGCGCCT
The DNA here is from genome assembly GCA_040002315.1 of Gammaproteobacteria bacterium. GTDB lineage: Bacteria > Pseudomonadota > Gammaproteobacteria > Steroidobacterales > Steroidobacteraceae > Bog-1198. The sequence goes on along the minus strand of JBDUEQ010000009.1, from coordinate 14,144 downwards.
GGAGACGCGCACCTCGGTAGCATGGGTGCGGCATATATGCCTGACAAAGCAACAGTCACCTATGTTGAATGGATACTTATTCTCACCGCATTCGCGGCGGGAACGGTTGACATCATCAGCTTCGCCACCTTGGGCGGCGTGTTTGCCTCGGCGATGACGGGCAATTTTGCCTTGCTGGCCTACTATGTGGCGCAGAGCGATTCACAGGCAGCCATGGGATCGGTGGTTGCGCTGATCGGATTTGCAGTGGGTTGCGCCGTGGGTGTTCTGCTGCGCCGCGGCCGCGCGCAGGAACAGGCGCTCAATCTGCTGCTTGGCGGCGAAGTAGGTTTGCTGCTGTTCTTCGCGCTTTATGCACTGTGGACTGCGCACGTGGCGCACGCGCCATCAGATCATCTGCAGATTCTACTGCTGGCCGTTGCCATGGGCCTGCAGGCCGTCGTCGTCCAATCCATCAACTTGACTACCATCGTCTTTACACAAACCTTGACGAAGCTGGTCGGAACAATTGCCGACTCCATCGCCAACGGCGATGTGACGGGCCTCAAGGACGTGAAGATCCAGAGCGCGTTGGTAGTGTCTTACCTGTTCGGCGCCCTGCTGTCGGGCGCCCTGATTGTGCGCAAGATCGACGGAGTCGTGGTTCTGCCGTTCTTTGGAGTTGCGCTGGCGCTTGCGGTGCATCGTTTGTCCCACCGCAAGCGGCTGTAGGACGATTCCACGTGGCTGGAGATCTCAATGAGTAGAGTGGCGATCGTAACCGGCGGCGGCAGCGGGATTGGCCGCGGGGTCGCATTGGCACTTGCGAGTGCCGGATGGCGTGTCGTCATCGCCGGGCGCCGGGAGTCCGCGCTGACGGCTGCTTGCGCGGAACGTCCCGATGACCTTCTCGCAGTTGTCACCGACGTCCGGGACGAGAATTCCGTGCGCAATTTATTCGATCAAACCGTGTCGCGGCATGGGCGAATCGACCTGTTGTTCAACAACGCCGGTGCGGCCTCGTTACCCGCGGCCTTGCCGGATGTCAGCCTCTCGGACTGGTCGTCGGTGATCGCCGTCAACGTAACCGGCGCATTTCTTTGCGCTCGCGAAGCCTTCCGACGGATGGCGGCGCAATCGCCGCGGGGCGGCAGAATCATCAATAACGGCTCGCTTTCAGCCTACGTACCCCGCCCGCATTCGGTGGCATACACCGTGTCCAAGCACGCGATCACGGGACTTACCCGCACGTTGTCCCTCGAGGGCCGCGCGCACGACATTGCGTGCGGACAGATAGACATCGGCAACGCAGCTACCCAGATGACCTCAGTCATCTCGGCCGGTTCGCTGCAGGCCGACGGGCGAATTGCCGCAGAGCCGACCATGGATGTGGGTCACGTCGCCTCGACGGTAGTTCATATGGCAAGCCTGCCGTTGGATGCCAACGTTCAGTTTTTGACGGTGATGGCGACCAAGATGCCGTATATCGGCCGAGGTTGAGCTGCGTTTCACGACTTAAATGTCCCATTCACCGTTGTTGCGCAGTACATAGGAAACGATTTCTTCCGCGGCCTCGTCGGCCGACGTCGCGACGGTATCGACGCGGATTTCAGGACTTTCCGGCGGCTCGTAGGGAGAATCAATGCCGGTGAAATGTTTCAACTCCCCGGCTCTGGCCTTCTTGTAGAGGCCCTTGACGTCACGCTGTTCCGCGACCTCGAGCGGTGTTTCAACGTAAATCTCGATGAACTCGCCCGGCGGCGACATGCCGCGCACCATGCGCCGCTCGGCACGAAACGGCGATATGAACGCGGTTAGTACGATAAGTCCCGCATCCGTCATCAGGCGGGCGACTTCGCCGATGCGGCGGATGTTCTCCACCCGATCCGCATCGGTGAATCCCAGATCTTTGTTGAGACCGTGGCGGACATTGTCGCCGTCGAGCAGAAAGCTGTGCTTGCCGAGCGCATAGAGTTTCTTCTGCACCAGATTGGCGATGCTGGATTTTCCTGAACCGCTCAATCCCGTGAACCACAGTAACTTCGGCTGCTGATGCTTGAGGCGCGCATGCGCGTCGCGGTCGACGTCGAGGGCCTGCCAATGGACGTTGCTCGAGCGGCGCAGCGCGAAATGCAGCAGGCCGGCGGCCACGGTTGCATTGCTGATCTTGTCGATCAAAATGAATCCTCCGAGATCGCGGCTCTTCTCGTAGGCCTGGAACACCAGCGGCTTGTCTGTCGACAGATTCATGACCCCGATGGCATTGAGACCCAGCGTTTTCGCAGCCAGGTGCTCCATGGTATTCACATTGATTTGGTACTTGGGGCTGTGGACGGTCGCCGTCACCAGTTGCGTGCCCGACTTCAGCCAATAGGGGCGGCCGGGCAGCAATTCCTCGTCGGCCATCCACACGACCGAAGCCTCGAATTGGTCGGCCACCTCAGGGGGGTCGTCGGCGATGGATATCACGTCGCCACGGCTGCAATCCACCTCGTCGGCGAGAGTCAGGGTCACCGACTGACCCGCCACGGCAACTTCGAGGTCCGCGCCCAGCGTGACGATCCGCGCCACCGTCGACGTCCGACCCGAAGGCAGTATGCGTACGGCATCGCCCGGGTGGATCTGGCCATCGGAAATCATTCCCGAGAAGCCGCGAAAATCGAGGTCGGGACGGTTGACCCATTGCACCGGCATGCGAAACGGCCGTAATTGGGCGCCGGTGATGTTGATTTCCACATTCTCTAGATGCGCCATCAGCGATGGGCCCGCATACCAGGGCGTATTGCTCGATAACGTCGTGACGTTGTCGCCGCCGATGCCTGAAATGGGGATAGCAAGGAATTGCTTGACGCCGATGCCACCGGCGAACTTGCGATACTCGGCAACGATGTCGTCATATCGGGATTGGTCGAAGCCGACCAGATCCATCTTGTTCACGGCCAGAACCAGATTCTCGATGCCGATGAGATGCGCCAGGTAGCTGTGCCTGCGTGTCTGCGTGAGGACTCCTTTGCGCGCGTCGATCAATATGACGGCAAGATCCGCAGTAGAGGCGCCCGTCACCATATTGCGCGTGTATTGTTCATGTCCGGGTGTGTCGGCGACTATGAATTTGCGCTTTTCCGTGGCGAAGAAGCGATACGCGACGTCGATGGTTATACCCTGTTCACGCTCCGCGGCCAGGCCGTCCACCAGCAGCGCAAAATCGATATTCTGACCCTGAGTGCCAATACGTTTGCTGTCAGCCTCGAGCGCTGCCAATTGATCTTCGAAAATCATCTTGGCGTCATACAGGAGGCGGCCGATCAGTGTCGACTTGCCGTCGTCGACGGAGCCGCAGGTAATGAAACGCAGCAGCGATTTGTGCTGATGCTGAAGCAAGTAGGCATCGATGTCCTCGACGATGAGTTCGTGGGCGCGGTAGGACGGATCGGCTGATTGACCGGCCATCAGAAATATCCCGCCTGCTTCTTGGTTTCCATGGAGGCCGCCTGATCATGGTCGATGGCGCGGCCCTGCCGTTCCGAGGTCGTCGTCAGCAGCATCTCTTGAATGATCTCGGGCAGCGTGACGGCGCTGCTTTCCACCGCTCCGGTCAGCGGGTAGCAGCCGAGGGTGCGAAAGCGAATCGAACGTGTGACCGGGATCTCCCCCGGCCGCAGCCGGAAGCGTTCGTCATCCACCATGAGCAGCAGACCGTCGCGTTCCACCGTCGGACGAGGTGCGGCGAGGTACAAGGGTACGATGGGGATATTTTCGAGGTGGATGTACTGCCAAATATCGAGTTCAGTCCAATTCGACAGCGGGAACACACGGATGCTCTCGCCCTTGTTCTTGCGCGAGTTATAGAGATGCCAAAGTTCCGGGCGCTGATTCTTCGGGTCCCAGCGGTGGTTGGCCGAACGGAACGAAAAAATGCGTTCCTTGGCGCGCGACTTCTCCTCGTCGCGCCGCGCGCCGCCGAAAGCGGCGTCAAAGCCGTACTGCGTCAGCGCCTGCTTCAGTCCTTCGGTCTTCCAGAGGTCGGTATGCAAGGCGCCATGATCGAAGGGATTGATGCCGCGTGCCAACGCGTCAGGATTGCGATGGACTATCAATTTCATGCCGCTGTTGCGCGCCATGCGATCGCGCATCTCGTACATGGCACGAAACTTCCAGGTGGTATCTACGTGCAGCAACGGGAAGGGCGGCACGCTCGGGTAGAACGCCCTGCGGGCCAAGTGCAGCATGACGGCACTGTCCTTGCCCACCGAATAGAGCATGACCGGGCGCTCGCTCTCCGCGACGACCTCGCGCATGATGTGCATGCTCTCGGATTCGAGGCGCTGCAGATGCGTCAGGGCAATCATTAGAGTCGCAAGCCGCCGTCGAGATCTTCGGTGAGCACGAATCCGGGCGCTATGCTGCCGGTGCGGGTCCCATGGCGCGAAAGTTCCTTGGACCAAACCTCAGCCAAGGCGACGACTCCGGCCTTGGCGGTGCTGTAGTTCGACTGACCGGCATTGTCGTGACGCGAAATGCTCGAGATATTGACGATGACTCCGCCGTTGCCGATCTTCACCATGCGTTCGGCGGCGGCTCGGCCGCATAGAAAGACACCGGTGAGGTTGACATCGATCACTGCGCGCCAGTGCTCCAGGCTCATTCGCCCGACGATGGTGCCGTCAAGAGCCAGAGCCCGGCCAATACCCTGCGCCGCGCCCGTAATGGCGATGGTTTTTCCTGCGAGATCCATAGGGGTAAATCCTACGTGAAAGCGGCCGCCATTGTTAGCGACCCGCCGGCCCGGTGCGTGCGAACCGCCCCTGGTTACAGGCGCTGACCGTCACTGATCGGCCGCGCCCTTAAGCTCTTCACGCACGATACGCGCACCCTCGACCATGGCTTGCATCTTGCCGAAGGCCACAGCACGGGGCAGGTACTTCATGCCGCAATCCGTGCACACGATGATGTCCTCAGGCTTCACAAACGGCAGTGCGCGCCGGATGCGGGCAGCGACAGTGGCGGGCGCCTCCACCTGCATGTCGGACAAGTCGATGACGCCGAGCATGATGGTCTTGCCGGACAGTTGGGCAAGCACCGAGCAATCCAAGTTCGATTGCGCCGTTTCCAAGGAAATTTGATTGCAGGAGCAGGCTTGCAGCTCCGGCAAAAAGGAATAGCCGCTGGGACGCGTATGAATGATGGCTGCATAGCCGAAGCAAATGTGCACCGCCGTTGTGCCGCCGACTCCATCGAGCGCCAAATTCAGCGCCTTTTGGCCCCAGGCGCGCGCCTCTTCCGGACGGGCCTGCATATAGGGTTCGTCGATTTGCACGACGTCGGCACCGGCACTGAATAAATCGCGAATCTCCCCGTTCACCGCGACGGCGTAATCCATGGCGGCGAGTTCCCGGCTGCCGCCGTAGTGGTCTATTTGTGCCTGTTGGGCCATGGTGAACGGCCCCGGTACCGAGATCTTGATCTTGCGGGTGGTGTGCCGGCGCAGGAAGACGACGTCCTCGATTTCCACCGCGTGTCTGCGTCGAATATTACCGGTCACTCGCGGCACGGGATTCGGGTGGCCGCTGCGGTCGAGTGCCGTGCCCGGATTGTCGATATCAACGCCCTCAAGCGCGGTGGCAAACCGATTCGAGTAACTTTCGCGTCGCATCTCACCGTCGGTGATGATGTCGATTCCGGCGTCTTCCTGCGCTTTGATCGCCATGAGCGTGGCATCTTCCTGTGCCTCCTGAAGATATTCCGGCGCAATACGCCACAATTCCCGGGCCCGCACCCGAGGCGGAAAGCGGCCGGCCAATTTTGCGCGGTCGATCAGCCATTCGGGTTGCGGATAGCTGCCGACGATGGTGGTGGGAAGTAATTTCATGATTTTATGCCGGCGTGCCGGAAGTGTAGCGGCGGGTGATTCGACTTACGTGCTCGCCTTGAAAGCGGCACATACCCAGCTCCAACTCCGTGGGCATGCGTGACTCTTCGCCGGTGCCGGTAACGCAGGAGGCGCCATACGGTGTGCCGCCCGTCACCTCCTTCATGGTGGAGATGCCGTTGACCGAGTAGGGCAAGCCGACAATGATCATGCCGTGGTGGAGCAGGGTGGTGTGAAAGGAAGTGATGGTCGTCTCTTGTCCGCCGTGTTGGCTGGCAGTGCTGCAGAAGACACTGCCGATTTTTCCGACCAGAGCATTGCGAAACCACAGCGGTCCCGTTCGATCCAAGAAGTTGCGCATCTGCGAAGCCATGTTGCCGAAGCGGGTAGGCGTTCCAAACACAATGGCATCGTAGTCGGCGAGTTCTTCGGGTTCCGCAATCGGCGCGGGTTGATCCAGAAGATATCCTGAGGCTGCGCAAATTTCCGGCGGCGTCAGCTCTGGTACCCGTTTGACCGACACCCGAGTGCCCGTCACCCGGGCGGCTCCCTCGGCTTGTGCCCGCGCCATGACCTCGATGTGGCCGTAGCTGCTGTAGTAAAGAACCAGGATGTTCGACATGAGCTTCTCTCTGCGTGCGGGGTATTTCGTATAGCGAAAAAGATTTCGCAAAGAGGCTACGCGGCCGAAGTCTCCGTCGTCAAGTTTAAGAACGGCGCCGCTTGGGAAGGGGCGAAGGGGCTGCGCGCCTTAGGCGGTGGCGCTGAGCGACAGGCCCGGGACACCCGCAAGATCCGCGGAGATGCGGCGGCTCACCTCTTGCAGCATGGTGAAGCGCTCGCGGATCAATTCGCCCTTGGCAACGCGCCGCGAATGACCGGAACTATTGAGGGCTGCGACCACGCGGCCATATTGATCGAATACCGGCACCGCGAGCGCCACCACGCCATAGGCGAGTTCGTCTTCGACCGCCGAATATCCGGTGCGCCGGCAATCCTCGATGAGCCGGCGCAGTTTGCCGGGATCCGTCACTGTGCGATCCGTCAGCGCCTGCAGTTCGGCGGTGTCGAAATATCGCTGCAAGCGCTCGGCACTCAAGCCCGCGAGCAGCGCCCTGCCGGTGGACGTGGCATGCGCGGGAAAGCGGCTGCCGACGTGGGCTTCCAGCCGCAACAGGGTACGGATCGATGCGCGGGCGACGTATACGGTCTCGGTGCCGTCGAGGACACATAGCGCCGCCGAGTCGCCGGTGTTGCGCGCCAGTTCTTCCAGGTGCGTCTTCGTGAGCACTTCGATGTTCATCGATTCGAGATAAGCGGCTCCCAATTCCAACACCTTCGGGCGCAGCAGGAATTGGCGGCCGCTGCGCGTGACGTAGCCCAGTTCTTCGAGAGTCAGCAGGCAGCGCCGCGCGGTCGCCGCCGGCATTTCCGTAATGCCTGCGATGTCGCTCAAGGTGAGCGCAGCGCGCTCGCGCGTAAAGGCGCGTATGACACCGAGCCCTTTGGCGAGCCCACCCATCGCTTCGCGGCGCCGCTGGACCATTTTGGATTTTGGCATGCGTCAGTCTATTTCGATATGCGAAAAAAAGTAAATCCCTGGCCCCGACTTGACGCGTGGCAGGTTCCCGTCCACGATATTCGCTACGCGAATAATATTTCGGTATGCGAAAAATACCTTAGTTGATTACCAGGACATTCTTCCCTTGAAAATCGGCTCACAGGCTCATCAAAGCAGCGCGATATCGACGTCGAACGAGGCCACCATCGTGGTCCGCGGCCGCGATCTCACTCAAGATCTGATCGGCCGGATCGATTTCACCGAACATTTTTGGCTGCTGCTCACCGGCACGCTGCCCAGCGCACCTCAGCGGCGCATTCTGGACGCAACCCTCGTGGCCATTGCCGAGCACGGCTTGGTCCCGAGCGTGCAGGTGGCGCGAATGACGCTGGCTGCTGCGCCCGAAGCGCTACAGGGCGCGGTCGCAGCCGGCATTCTCGGCTGTGGTTCCGTGGTGTTGGGTTCTTCCGAATCCGCCGGATATTTTTTCTCCGATATTGCGACGCGGATCGGCGGCGGTGCTGCGCTCGAGCAAGCCGCAACCGATGTGGTGCTCGAGTATCGAGCCTCACGCCGCGCCATTCCCGGTTATGGGCACCCCTTGCACAAGGGATTCGATCCGCGCGCGCGCCGCCTATTTGAGGTGGGGACGGAGGTCGGCATCGCGGGCCTCTACGCAGGCATAGCACACCAGGTGGAGAAATTGCTCCCCGACCTTCTCGGCAAGTCTCTTGCACTCAATGTGTCCGGCGCCATTCCGGCGGTGTTGCTCGATGCCGGCTATCCACTGCGGGCGCTCAAAGGGGTCCCTCTGCTGGCGAGGACGGCGGGACTGATTGCGCACCTGCTGGAGGAGCAGCTGCGGCCCATCGGCTTCGTGCTGTCGCATGCCGCGGCGCAAGCGATCGATTACGACGGCGACGCGCCGCCGGGCTTTCGGGCGAGCCATGACTAGTTCGGGTCCGTTTCAAATGGGCGGCGTGCTTCGAGGCATTCGCGTCGTCGAGCAGGGGACATTCATTACAGGTCCTTGCGCCGGCATGATGCTTGCCGACTTGGGCGCTGATGTCATCAAGGTGGAAAGCCCGGAAGGCGACCCTTATCGGAGCTATCAAGGGGATCATTACTCGCCTCACTTTCAGGCCTACAACCGCAACAAGCGCAGCATTGCCTTCGACTTGAAGGATCCCGCGGAACGAAAGCTATTCGATGGCTTGCTCGGCGAGGCCGACGTATTCATTCAAAATTTCCGGCCGGGCACGGCGGCACGCCTGGGTGCGGGATCCGAACGGCTGCTGTCGATCAATCCACGGCTGATTTACGCATCGATCAGCGGCTTTGGCTCGAGCGGACCTTACGCGGAACGGCCGAGCTACGATTCGGTCGCGCAGGCGCTCAGCGGCTTTTTGAGTGTGGTCGTCGATTCCAGCCGCCCGCGGTTCTTAGGTCCCGCGCTCGCCGATGCCATTACCGGAATCTATGCGGCCTACGGCGTGCTGGGTGCGCTCGTGCAGCGGGGCCAGACCGGAAAGGGTTGTCTCGTCGAAGTCTCGATGCTCGAAGCCATGGCGCATTTTGCCGTCGAACCCTTTGCGGCGTACTTTGCATTGGGCAAAACGCCCACTTCCAGTGACCGGCCCCGTCTCGCCCAGGCCTACATTCTTAGAACTGCCGATAGCCGGCTCATCGCGCTGCATCTTTCTTCGCTTGAGAAGTTCTGGGAAGGGCTGGTGGCGGCGCTGGATGCTCCCGAATTGGCCGGCGATATACGCTTCAGCAAGCGGCTGGCGCGAATCGCCAATTACGAGTCGCTGAACGCGGAACTCGATAAGCGCTTCGCTCAGCGCGACCTCAGCTATTGGACCGAGCGTCTGGGGCGCAACGACGTGCCGTATGCGCCCATCAATGCGATCGACGAGGTGGTTCACGATCCACAGGTCGAACACTTGGGATTGATCGTTCCGGTGGAGTCTGCGCACGGCGGCGTGCGGGCGGTCAGGCCGCCGGTGCAATTCGACGGTATCCGCCAAGCGTCGGTGCGCGCGGCTCCGCTGCTGAATGAGCACGGCGCTGCCATTCGCGATGTATTGGCACGAGGTGACCGCTGGCCGTCGGCCACCGCCGCCTAGACGGCATTCTTTGAAAACGATTATTGGGGGGAATTAATATATGAATACTACCAAGGGAAAATGCCTCGCAGTGCTTGCGAGCTTGGCTTCGGCGCTGGCGTCGATGCCGGCGCCCGCGCAGTCGAGCGATCTGGAGGAGATCGTGGTCACCGCGCGAAAACGGGTTGAATCGTTCCGCGACGTGCCGATCACGGTCAGTGTATTTACCGAGCAGGCCATTCAATCGGCCGGCATCGAAAAGCCCGCCGATTTCATCGCCATGGTCCCGAACATGACCTTGGTGGAGACTCAGAACGCCGGCAATGCGTTCGTCGTCGTACGGGGCATCTCGCAAGCACGCAACAGCGAACCGTCGGTCGCTGTGTTGGTGGACGGCGTGCTCGAGACCAACCCCGCCGAATTCAATCAGGAACTGTTCGATATCTCTCAGATAGAGGTACTCAAGGGACCCCAAGGCGCGCTCTACGGCCGCAACGCCATCGGCGGCGCCATCATCATCACCACCAAGCCGCCCTCGGATGAATTGAGCGGATCGACGCGGATCGGATTCGGCAACGGCCCGACCGAAAAGGCGCAAGTCGCCTTAAGCGGACCCTTGAACGATTCGAAAACCCTGAAGTTCCGTGCGTCCGTGAATTTCTTCAACACCGATGGCTACCTGACGAACACCTACTTGAACGAGAAAGCGGATCCGGCGAGCGATTACGCCGCTCGCCTACGTCTGTTGTGGGAGCCGAATGACATGTTTACCGCGGACTGGCGTGCGTCGGCATCGCTGCTGCAAACCCGGGCCTTCTACTTCGTCATCCCGCGTGACGACGAAGCGAACCCCTTCACCACCTTTTCCACGCCGCCCAATGCCAATAACGTCTCGACACCGATCACCGTTAATAACCGAGGCGTCGACAATCGAAATCTATTCAACACCTCGGTCAAGATCGACGTAAAGCCCGGCTATGGCACCATTACTTCCATATCGGCCTTCGACAGGACAAAGGAAATCGCGACCGGCGATGCCTATGACTTCCGGCCGCGCGCTGATTCGATATTTCAGGCCCTGCTCGGCACCGACCTCAATCAGAGTCAGTTCCTGGACGTAAAATCCTACAGCCAGGAATTGCGATTCAGCTCGCCCACCAACGACAAATTCAATTGGCTGGCCGGCGCCTACTTCGTGCATACCGAACGCTTCATATCGACGGGCAACATGGTGGATACGGGCAACGGCGTGTTTCCGGTGTACGACACACCGCGTCTCACCGGCAATAATCCGAGCGCCACGTTTCTCGCGGACTCGCAGAATAACAACGCGTGGGCGGTGTTCGGCGATGCGACATTCGAAATAACCAGCCAGCTGGAACTCGACACTGCAATTCGCTACGACAGCGACACGCGCAAGAACACCACCGACACTCCCTCGGCGTTCCTGCCGGATCCTTCTGCCGTTAGCGGCGAAGTCCGCAAGCACACTTGGAGCGAGACGCAACCGAAGGGCACGCTGCGCTACAAACCGGTCGAGGATGTGACTATTTACGGCGGGTGGAGCCGCGGATTCCGTAGCGGCGGTTTCAATCAGACAGGGGTCGGCGCGGTGGCGCAGGGCAGCGGCATCGCCGGGGTACATGACCTGTTCAACGCCGAAGTGGCGGACACCTACGAGATTGGAGCGAAGGGCCAATTCCTGGATCGGCGGGTCAACGTGGGTTTGAGCGTGTTCAGCACCCGCTCGCACAATGGCTACTTCTTCGTTTTCCTCGCCGCGAATTCCACGCAAAATCTCGGCAATCTGGACGCCAACTACAAGGGTGCCGAACTGGAGATCAGCGCCAAGGCGACAGACCGGCTCGATGTGTATGCCAACTTCGGCTACACGGACAGCAACATTACGCATATGGAGGATCCGTCGGTCATCGGCAATCAGGCGCCGCTGGTCACCAAGGACACTTTTCACGCCGGCTTCCAGTACCATCAACCGGTGATGGACAATATCAACGGAATATTTCGCGTCGACTATCAATACCTCGGCCGCACCTGGTGGGATCCGTACAATGTCACCTCGCGGGATCCGGTATCGCTGGTCGATCTGCGCACCGGGCTCGATGCGCCGAAATGGGCGCTCACCGCCTGGTCGAAGAACTTGACCAACAAGATCTACAACGCGGAGTTTTCCACGGGCGGCTTCTTGTGGAAGGCTCAGCCCCGTACTTACGGTTTGGATTACACCTATCGCTTCTGACACGGAGATAGAAATGGCTACTGCAGTCAATTTGCCGTCCCGCCTGCATCACACGGCTTACGTCGCACGGGATCTGGAAGCAACGCGTCACTTCTACGAGGACGTGATCGGCTTGCCGTTGACGGCGACGTGGTGTGAGGTGGACGAATTGTTCGGCGCCGAGCGGGTCTACTGTCACCTGTTCTTCGGACTCGCGGACGGCAGCGCGTTGGCATTCTTTCAATTCGCCAAGCCTGAGGATCAGGCGCTGTTCGGTCCCGAGTTGCCGAGTTCCCCGTTCCGCCACATCGCGGTGACCGTGGATCAGGCGACGCAGCAGAGCATCGAGCAGCGTCTGGCGGCCGCCGGATACAAGGAACCGCAGACTTTCGTGCTGGAGCACGGCTATTGCCGGTCGGTGTACGTGACCGACCCCAATGACATGATCTTGGAGTTCACGCTGGACAATCCCGAAGCGGACAAGGGCGCGGCCGCGCGTCAATCGACGGCGCGGGCGGAACTCAAGCGATGGCTGGCGGGAGACCACACCTCGAACAATACTTTCCGCTGAGAGGATAGCCGCGTAGACTACCGCCGCTCCGAAAGCCTACATTCTTTCGATTTTCGGGGTGTAGCTCAGACTGGTAGAGCGCTACGTTTGGGACGTAGATGTCGCAGGTTCGAATCCTGTCACCCCGACCATAAAAATCAATAAGTTAGGTGTTAATTGGAGTCCTCACTGCGTGCGCACATTGTCGGCGGTCGCCTCGATCCACGGCGAGTCTCGCTCGATTGGCCGCCGCAACAGCGGCATTACTGGGGCTGAAAGGCTCGACGGGCTGCCTGCGTCGTCGGATGCGTTTGCGGCATTATTAGAGGATGAACATGGTTGATCGTGCAAACAAACAGGGCGCACGTCGCCCGCCCGGGGTGATTGTCGCTGCCGTGGGCACGTGCATCATGGCGCTAGGACTCGCAATTTCGGACGTTCACTCCGGGTCGATCTCTCGCCCGGTGCCGGTGTCGCCGGCCATCCAGGAATTGAGGCGTCATATTCTCGATGCCGAAGTCAACACGTTGACCTTCCACAGCATGGACTCGATCTTCGAAACGCGTGTGGTGCCGCGCAGCGGGCCGGTGTGGGATCTGCCGCGACGGGACGCCGCGCTCGACTTCAGATATGAATTCGACGGCAAGACGCATCCGGCGTCCGACGTTCTCGAGGGCGACTTCACCAATGCGCTGCTCATTATGAAGCAGGGCCGGATCGTCTATGAAAAGTATCTGAACAACACCAACGAAGATACACGCTTCATTTCGTTCTCGATGGCTAAGTCGTTTCTTTCCACGCTCATCGGAATAGCCGTGGCGGATGGGTCGATTCATTCTCTGGACGACCAATTGACCGTCTACATTCCGGAGCTCAAGGGTTCAGGTTACGAGGGCGTCACCATCCGACAGACGCTGCAGATGCGGTCCGCGGTCGAGTATGAGGAGCGCTACGATTTCGGCGAGCACAAGAGCCAGGCGCAACAGGTGTTCGAGAATGCCCTGGTGCAGAACACGGAGCGGTTCACCAGCATGGCGCCGTCGCTGAAGCGGTCGAAGCCGCCGGGCGGAGCGTTCAACTACTCGACCATGGACACTGCCGTACTAGGCTGGATGCTGGAGCGCGCCATCAAGCGCCCGGTCGCCGGCTACATGTCCGAGCGCCTGTGGCAGCCCTTGGGCATGGAAGCGAATGGCTTCTACATCGCCGACGGGCCGCCGGGCGTGGGCCGTGAGCTTACCGGCATGGGATTCAACGCGACGCTGCGCGACTACGGGCGGTTCGGGCTGATGATGCTACATGGCGGACGCGGCGGACCGCGCGACGTGCAGATTCTGCCCGCGGAGTGGGTGCACCTATCCACCCAGTCGGCCGACATCGGGCCCGGAAAGATGCCGGGTGCGATCCGTCTGGGATACGGTTACCAGTGGTGGACTCTCGCCGGCACGCCGGCGTATCTGGCGCTGGGCCTACAGGGGCAGATGATTTACGTGGATCCGTCCACCGATACTCTGGTGGTCAAGCTGAGCTTCGATCCGCCGGGCAATATTGCGGCGGAAGCCGAAGCCATCGCATTCATGGCGGCGGCGTCTCGTTGGAAGCCCAACGACTGATCGTTTGGGTCTCGTGAAAATCTCTTTGGCAGAGCTCGTCTTTATAATAGCCGCTTGAGCTGGCCCAACCCCTCGTGAAAGGTTTTGGTTGTCTTAAATCTGCGGGTCGCTTTACGTGCGTTACGGGAGGCCATTCGGCGCTTTAATCCCTGCGAAAGTCCTATATAATCCGAGCGCACTCCCGATTCGGTTTGCTTGGGACCCGAGTATCGGCCTGAAAATTACGAT
>JBDUEQ010000008.1:0-20489 GCA_040002315.1 Gammaproteobacteria bacterium | reverse complement strand
GCGTATGCGCTCGCGTATGCGCGCCAAGGAGCGCGACCCGGCAATTGCACCAGGATGAGACTTTGGCGCGCGGCTGCTGCCGCGGCCTGCAGACGCCCGACGGCAGCGGCGTCGATGGGTCCGGGTATTATGCTGACTCGAGTCCTTGCATACATATCGATCATTGCGCGGGTGGTTTCATCCGGAGCGAATAGAATTATTGACCGGCCCCCGGCGTCACGCTCGATGGCTCGAGCGATCGAGCCGAGGTCCTGCCACGCATCGACTCGGGAGTACACCTGCGACGCCGGACCTGCGAGCAGGGCGCAATAGGCTAAAAACAGCGACCACTGCGCAAGCAACGGTCGATGGTCGGCTGCCGTCCAGGCGCGGACGCTTAACGTCGTCGCGGCAACCAAGCCCGCCGCGGAGATCAGGATGAAGCCCGCGTGCCCGCTCATTGTGTTCCAGCCGTCGGCGGCAATGACGGCCAGTGCAGCGATAAAGATCACGACGCCCATCATGAGGAGCACGGAGGTTGCGCGTAGCGCGCGAACATCCCAACGGTCAGGTTGTTTCAGGTTCTCCCGCGCCCACCAGGCAAGCAGCAGTGCGACGCCCGGGAGTGCCGGGGCGAAGTAGACATTGCGGGCGGTCGCCGCCACGGACAGGATGACCAGCGACGGCAACGAGGCGGCGAGCGCGAAGCGCACCGCACGATAGTCATCGAGCAGGGTCCTGCGCTGTCGCCACGCACGGCGCGCGGCGGCAATCACCAGCAAAGTCCAGGGCGCGAGATACAGCGGCAGCTCTATGAGGTACTTGCCGGGCGAGTTGCGGTGGGCGGCGGCATATTGCAATTCGCTCGGCGCATCGACCCGCATGAATCGGCCGATCAGATTGTTCCAGAAGAACACCTTCAAATGAGCGGGACCGTCCTCTCCAACGTACACGAACCATATCCAGATGAATATCACTGCAGCCTGCACCAGCAAGCCTACGTACAGTTCCCAGCGCCATAGTTCGCGCCAACGCCGTTCCCAGATGACTAGTGTCACCAAGGCCAACGCCGGCACCATCCAGGCGACGGCGCTCTTGCAAAGAAAACCCGCCCCTAAGGCGGCATGCATCAATAGGTAACCGCGCAGGCGTTCCCGAGTGCCTATCGCATAGAAGCCCTGATACGCGCCCAATAGTGCGACGGAGACGGCGGCGAGCAGGGGCGCGTCGGTCGCCAGCCAGATGGCGACCTGGTACGACAGCAGAAAAGTGCTGACGACGGCGGCTCCCACCACGCCCGCGATGCGTCCCGCACTGCGCTGCGCCAGGAGCCCGACTGCGACCGCGCTGATCATGGCGTACAGCAGATTGGGCAATCGCGCCGCCCAGGCCTCCGCACCGAATACCGCGATGGGAACGGCCGCGACCCAGTAGGTCAGGGGCGGCTTCTCGCAAAATGCCTCGCCCGCCAGCAGCGGCACCGCCTTCTGCGCCTGCCAACTCATGCGCCAGGCAAGATCCGCTTCGCGCGGCTCATCGGGAGTCCAGTAGCCGCGCCCGAACATCCCGACGCACCAAATCAGCAGCAAGGCCGCAGCAACCAACGTCACGGGCGAGCGGAAGCGTTTCAACAAAGCAGTATACTTATCGGCCAACAAAGGAGCGCGCATGGCATTTGCTGACTATACTTCACAGGGCGCGGTCGCCGTGATTACCCTGCAAAATCCGCCGGTCAACGCACTGAGCCGGGGGCTGCGGGGGGCCATTGCGGACGGCATCGAGCGCGCGGCGCGTGACGCGTCCATACGGGCGATAGTAATTGTCGGATCCGGCAATGCTTTTTGCGGCGGCGCCGATGTTTCCGAATTCGGCTCAGCCGCGATGTCCGCGAGCCCTTCCTTGTGGGACTTGTTTGCGTTGATCGAAAACTCGCCAAAGCCGGTGGTCGCGGCCATCAACGGACTGGCGCTGGGTGGCGGACTGGAAATGGCCATGTCCTGCCATTATCGAGTTGCCGCAGGGTCGGCACAGCTCGGACAGCCGGAGGTCAAGCTGGGTGTATTACCGGGCGCCGGCGGTACGCAGCGCCTGCCGCGCTTGGTGGGTATGGAACGGGCGCTGAACATGATCGTCGGCGGCAATCCTGTGAGTGCGCGCGAGCTGGCGGCGACGCAGCTGCTCGATGCGACCACAGATGGCGATGTCCTTGTCACGGCGGTCGCGTTCGCCGAACGAATCATTGCCGAGAAGATGCCGCTGAAGAAGGCTCGCGACATCACCATCGATCCTTCGAATGCGGAGGCCTTCCTGCAATTCTCGCGCGGCGCCGTCGCACCGCTGGCCGAGAACTATCCGGCGCCGATCAAGTGCATCGACGCCATCGAAGCGGCGATACTCAAGCCCTTTGACGAGGGAATGAAATTTGAGCAGTCGCTATTCATCGCATTGATGAATACTACGGAGTCCAAGGCATTGCGGCATGCGTTCTTTGCAATGCGCGCCGCCGCGAAGATTCCCGATGTGCCGAGCAGTACGCCCTTGCGCCCGATCAAGTCGGTGGCCGTGATCGGCGCAGGCACCATGGGCGGCGGGATTGCGATGAATTTTGTCAACGCCGGCATTCCGGTGACGGTGCTGGAGACGACGCAGGCGGCGCTCGACAAGGGTTTGGGCACGGTCCGCAAGAACTACGAGAACACCCTTAAGAAGGGCCGCCTGACCCAGGAAGAATTCGACAAGCGTATCAATCAAATCACCGGCACGCTGTCCTATGACGACCTCAAGAGCGCTGACCTCGTGATCGAGGCCGTGTTCGAAGACATGCAGGTAAAAAAGCAAGTGTTCGAGAAACTCGACAAGGTTGCCAAGAACGGCGCCATCCTGGCGTCGAACACCTCGACCTTGGATGTGAACCAGATCGCGGATTTTACGCATCGGCCGCAGGATGTAATCGGCCTGCACTTCTTCAGCCCGGCAAATGTCAGCAAGCTGCTCGAGATCGTGCGCGGAGCGAAAAGCGCCAAGGACGTGGTGGCCACCAGCATGGCGGTGTCCAAGCAGATCAAAAAGGTCGGCGTCATTTCCGGAGTCTGCGATGGCTTCATCGGCAACCGCATGATGAACTCGTACTTCCGCCAAATGGAGCTGCTGCTGGATGTAGGCGCATTGCCGCAGCAGATCGACAAGGCGCTGGAGAAGTTCGGCTTTGCGATGGGACCATTTCGGGTCAGCGATCTTGCGGGTAACGACATTCTCTGGTACATCCGCAAGCGCCAGTATGTCGAGTATCCGGACCGCGTATTCTCGAAATCCGCGGATCGCATCTGCGAACTGGGGCGTTTCGGTCAAAAGACCGGCGCCGGCTGGTACGACTACAAGCCGGGAGATCGTTCGGCTGTTCCGTCCGACCTGGTCAACAATATCGTGCTCGAAGAGTCGGCCAAGTTAGGACTCACGCGCCGCGAGATCGGCGACGAGGAGATCGTACAGCGCGCACTGTATTCGCTGATCAACGAAGGCGCCCGCATTCTGGAGGAAGGCATTGCACTGCGCGCCTCAGATATCGATGTGGTGTATTTAACGGGCTACGGCTTCCCCGATTTTCGCGGAGGACCGCTGTTTTACGCGGATATGGTAGGGCTGCCGAATATCCTGCGAACGATGCGAGAATTCGCGGAGGGCTACCAGCCGGACGCCTGGGAGCCGGCTCCGTTGCTCAAGAAACTTGCTGGCGAGGGCAAATCATTCGCCGGTTTGGATAATCCATCGTGATGGGCCGGCTGTCATGTTCCTGTCTCGCTGCGGTGTTGTGGGCGGGCGCGAGCGGTGCCCAGCAGATGGCAATTACCTTCGACGATCTGCCGTCACATGGGGAACTGCCGCCCAACGAAACCCGGCTGCAAATTGCAGACTCGATCCTGTCGACCCTGAAGTCCCAGCATCTTCCCCCAACATATGGGTTTCTCAATGGCGCGAAGGTAGAGCAGGAGCCGGCGACGGAGGCGGTGCTGAAGGCCTGGCGGAACGCCGGACAGCCCTTGGGAAATCACACCTGGGCGCACCTCGACATCAATGATTTATCCGCGACGACATTTGCGGCGGAAATTCAAAAAAATGAGCCGCTGTTGCAGAAATACATGGCAGGAGAGGACTGGCACTGGTTCCGCTATCCCTATCTGCACGAGGGAGATACCTTAAAAAAGCGGCGCGCGGTGCGCTCGTGGCTCGAGCGGCATGGATACCGGGTGGCCCAGGTCAACATGGACTTCGAGGATTATCTATGGAACGCGCCCTATGCGCGTTGCGTCGCCCAGCACGACGATGCGGCCATTGCCCGGCTGCATGACAGCTATTTGGCCACCGCGGAGCAATTCATAGCGGTGTTTCGCGCGCTCTCGCAACGGGTGTACGGGCGCGACGTCAAGTATGTACTGCTGCTGCATGTCGGGGCATTTGACGCAAGGATGCTGCCGGAGCTGCTGTCACTGTACCGTAACAAGGGTTTCAGTTTCATCAGCCTGGCTGAGGCCCAGAACGATCCGTCTTATATGGATGACCCGGACATTGGCAGCAAAGATGGGGGCGCTCTACTCGAGCTGATGTTGATGCGCCGGCACTTGAAGGTTCCGGATAATTCGAAACCGTACAAGGAACTGGAAAATACTTGCAAGTAACGGACCGCCCGCCGCGGCAAGCCGTTCAACGCGTCTCGCCGCGACGCTGCGCCTTTGGCGGCAGCGAGAGTTGATACAGCGCGATCAAGGCGGCAAAGGAAAGGCCTGACGATAGGGCGAGCGAGGCGACGCCGAGCTTGGCAATGGCCACGCTAAAGACGAAGGGCGACAAGGCTTGACCCACGCGTGCGGGTGCAGCAATGCGGCCGATTCGCGCCCCATAGCCCTGCGGACCGTAGAGCGCGAGCGGCAGCGTGCCCCTGGCGATGGTCAACATGCCGCTGCCTGTGCCGTGCAGCACGGCGAATGCAACGATGACGGGCGCGCCGCCGAGTGCAATTACCGCCGCACCAATGGGATGCAATACGTTCGCTATTCTTGCGCTGTCCAGCGGATCGATCCTGTGCCGGGCGCTGTATTCTAGGATTCGAGCCACCACTTGCACGGGGCCGAGCAGCGACGCCGCGGCGATGGCAGCGGGTGGCGACGCACCCACCGCAACGAACAGCAGGGGCAAGTTGGCTGCCAAGCCCATGGTCATAGAATTGGCCGGCCGCCATGATGGTCGATGTAGCGGCCCAGCATGGGCCCGAGTACGGCGGACACCCCAAGGCCTAACGAAAGCGCTGCATAGGTCCAGGGTGTGGAGAAGCCCATGTCGCGAGCGATCGGTGCTCCCAGCACGGCCGGCAAATAAAAAGAAGAGGCCCAGGCCAGCGTCTGCGCGGAGCCAAGCGCGGCGATAATGGCGAATCGGCTTTTCATGGCGGAGAATAGCAACTGACGGCCCTCTTGCCAAAGACGCCGCTGCTTCATTAGGCTCTCGCGGTGCGCTTCACGCTACTTTTGGCCGCGTCGGCCTGCATCATGGCCGCGGTCCTGTCCTATTTGTCAGGGCGCGAGAGTCGACTATTGCGCGCGGATCCTGATTCCATCCCTAAGAACTCGGCCGTGATGGCATTCGCGCTGAGCCGCGGCGAGCCGCTGTTCGAGATGCATTGCGCCACCTGTCACGGCGCTCAAGGCGAAGGCGATCCGCGACGCGGGGTTCCCGCCTTGGACGATGGCGATTGGCTGTATGGCACCGGACAGGTGAGCGATATCGAGCAGGTGGCCAAGTACGGCATCCGTTCCTACCATCGCAGGGCGTGGAACCTGGCGATCATGCCGGCCTATGCGACGCCTCGGCCCAGCGCCCGCGATGGCAGAATCCCGTCTCTGGCCCCGGGGGACATACGGGATCTCGTTGAATTCCTGTTCCGCGCACAGACTCGTACGGCGGATGCGGCGGCTGCCGCACGCGGTGCGGTCGTATTCGCGGGAGTCGGCGGCTGTTACGACTGCCATGCCGCAGATGCGAAGGGCGACTCGGCCATCGGTGCGCCGGATTTGACTGATCGGATCACTCTTTACGGCGACGGCAGCCGCGAATCTCTCGCAATGTCTATCGGCTATGGCCGCCACGGCATGTGTCCTGCCTGGGCGGACCGTATAGAGCCTGTGGGAATTCGCGAAGTGGCGGTATTCGTGTACTCCCTGTCTCGGACGCGCGGACACGCCGGCATCGCAATCCGCGCCGTCGCGCCAGGAGCCGGATGAGCATGGCGGCGCCCGATCCCAATGAGCGTTGCGGCCAGGCCAGTCAGGTGAGCAGCCGACGATCATTCATCTTTTTGGGCTGCGGAGCGCTGCTGGGTTTGCTGATGGCAGGCTATTCGCTGTTCACCGCGCGCGGCACCTCCACCTTGGTCGTGCCGCCCGAAGACGTGGCCTTGGTCAACCAGCAGCCGCTTTCGCGCAGCGATTATCTGCAGCAGCTGCAGACTCTATTCGGCGTGAATCTGGCGCACGCGACACGTGAGCAGCGCCAAAAGGTGATGAACGACATGATTCGTGAGGAACTGTTCGTGCAACGCGGCAGGGAGTTGGACGTTGCGTCCACTGACCCCGAGGTGCGCGCTGCCCTGGTCAATGCCGTCGAACTCGAAATCGCGGCCGATGCCGTGACCGCGCAGCCTACCGAGCGGCAGCTTCAGGACTACTACCGCAGCCATCACGAGCGCTATGCCAGCGAAGGCATCATGGTCCTGCGCGACTATGTGTTTGCGCCGGGCGAATCAGCCGCGGCGGCGGCCGCAGCAGAGGCGCTCAAACTCGCGGCTCCGACGCCCGCGCTTCTCGCACGCCTGCATGCGTCGGACTCAGGAAGGGTGAACGGCGAGGAATTCTATTTCGCCGCCAAGATTCATCTCGGCGAACCGTTGTTCGAGATCGCCCGCCACTTGGCCGATGGTGAGGTATCGGCTGCCATCGCCGAGGCCGATGCCATCCACGTTTTGTACATGTTCCAGAATAAGAAACCGGCGGCTTTTGACTTTGCAACCGCACGCGATCAGGTGTTGACCGACTACCGCAGTGATGCGATCGGCCACCTGCGAACCGGTGACGAGGCGTTCCTGCGCAAGCGCGCCAATGTTCTGATAGCAGACGACGCGCGCTAGTGGCCGCGTCAGGCTCATTGCAGCGGCGCGGTGGGCTGATGCCACGATTCTCGAGCTGGGCGCTGATTGCGGCAGCGTTCGGCATGTCCGCAGCCGGTGCGCACACCCGCAGTCAGTCCCATTCTGTGTGGGAGATCAAGGGGGCCGACGTCGATCTGGTGATGACGATCCCGGTCGTGGAGGCTGATCGATTGTCGAACGATCAGAGCGCGCCGTCTGACGAACGCCTGAAGGCCTATCTGACGGAACGCGTCTATCCCCTGACCGCCGCTAGGCGCTGCGAATTGCTGCCGCCGGTTCAGACGCTGTCCGCGGTCGCGGGCTTTCGAAAATTTGACTTTACGTTCCGGTGTTCCGCGCCGAATGATCTGCAAATTCATTCAGGAGCCTTCTTCGATTTGGTCTCTAGCCATACCAATTTTGCGCAGGTGCAGAACGCGGTCAGCGGGGAGTTCACCGAGCAATTGATTACCGCCGAACATCAGACGGTGGATGTGACGGGCGGTGAAGGGAGCCGCCTCAAGAGCGCCCGCTTCATCGAGTTCATCCGCATGGGGATGATGCATATCTTCACCGGCATCGATCACATGTCATTTCTATTGGGGCTGGTGTTGATTTCGCGGCGGCTGCGCGATCTCGTGTTCGTGGTCACGGGCTTTACCATCGGCCATAGCCTGACTCTGGCGCTGGCAGTGACGGGGGTGCTGCGCCCGCACGCGGAATACATCGATGCTCTGGTGGCGCTCACCATCGCGCTGATCGGCGCCGAGAACATCGTCGTACAAACGCAAGAGCCGACGCTGGTGGCGCTGGCGGTCGGCGGTTCGCTGGGTCTCATGGCATTGCTGCAATGGCTGGGGTTCGGCGGGTTGCCCAGCCTGCTTCTGCTCGGCGCCGGTCTGTTCACGGCGAACTATCTGATGATTTCCGGTCGGCTGCGCGATGCCGGGCGCATACGAATATTGATCACCCTGGTGTTCGGCCTGATTCATGGCTTCGGATTTGCGGCCGACCTGCTCGAACTACAGCTGCCGCCCGAACGATTGGCCGAACTTCTGGTCGGATTCAATCTTGGCGTGGAGATCGGACAGCTGATTCTGGTGGTAGGGGCGACCCTGCTCGTCGTTCTGTTGGCGAAGTACAAATTCGCGCTGCCGCGGCCCTTGGTCGTCGATGTGGCCTCCTCCTTCCTGGTGGCGCTCGGCGTCTTTTGGTTCGTGAGCCGCAGCTACGCGTAACCGTTTTCCGCTACAGTGGTGCAATGATTCTGTACGGCCACGCAATGAGTTCGGCTTCCTACCGGGTGCGGATCGCCCTGGCACTTAAAGGCTTGCAGGTGCGTACTGTGCTATTGGATTTGCGCGCCGGCGAGCAGAGGCTCGAGGAATTTCTACTGATCAACCGTCAGGGGCTGGTGCCCGCATTGGTCTTGGACGATGGGACTGTACTCACTCAGTCGGGGGCCATCATAGAATATCTCGATGAAGTGCATCCGGATCCGCCGTTGTTGCCAAAGCTGCCCGCGGCACGCGCACGAGTGCGGGCGCTGGCACAGGCCATCACCTGTGATGTACATCCCTTGAACAACCTGCGGGTGCTGCAATACCTCGAAAATGAATTGCGGCAGGACAAGGCGGCGCGTGACGCCTGGTATTGGCATTGGATTCAGATGGGATTCGGCGCTCTCGAGCGGAGTCTGATAGGCGACGCCGCGACGGGCCGCTTTTGTCATGGTGATGAGCCCACCCTGGCGGATGTGTGCTTGGTGCCTCAAGTGGCTAATGCGCGGCGACTGGCCGTGGACCTGGAACCCTATCCGCGCATCGTGGGGATCGACGCAGCTTGCCGGGAAATGCCGGAGTTTCAAAGCGCGGCGCCGGAGCGGCAGGTTACTTGACTATTCCGCTGGAGAGTATCCCGAGCTTCACGTTTGCCGAAGCACTCGAATTCGCGAAACAGGAGTACGGAATCGTTGGATTGATCTCGGCACTTCCCAGTGAGCGAGATCAGAATTTCCTGATCAGCCATGCCGTTGGCATGGCCGGCGGACTTGGCGCAACCGGCAGCAAGTTTGTCTTGAAGATCGCCAATCGGCGTGACGCAGCGGAGCTCTTGGACTTCCAGAATCGGGCGATGCACCGGGTGCGAACCGGCGTTGCGGATTGCCGTGTGCCCCGGGTTCAACGCACACTCGAAGGATTGGAAATCACGCGCATGCACAATGCACGCACCAACGCTGACCACTGTGTGCGCCTGCTCGACTGGATCGACGGGGAAGTGCTGGCAAACAGCACGCTGCGCGGGCCCGAGCTGTTTGAATCCATCGGGGCTCACATGGCAACGATAGACGCGGCATTATGCAGCTATTCGCACCCGGCCATGCATCGCGTCCTGCAATGGGATCTGCGCCGCGCCGCAATGGCGCGCGAGAACGCTGAGCTACTGCCGGCCCATCAGCGGCTCCATGTCGAGCGCCTATTCTTGCTCTGGGAGCGAATCGACTGGACGGATTTGCGGCATAGCGTGATCCATGGCGACGCGAACGACTACAACATCATCGTCCGCGAGGGCCGCATGATGGGCTTGCTCGACTTCGGCGACATGGTGCACACGGCCACGGTCTGCGATCTGGCCATTGCGCTCGCGTACGTCATGCTCGGCGAGCAGGAGCCGCTTCCGGTTGCGGCGCAGGTGATCCGTGCATATCAGCGCTGCTATCCGCTGACTGCCGCGGAACAACAGGCCTTGTACCCCTTGGTATTGTCGCGCCTGGCCATGAGCGTCTGCTATTCGGCCCACAATCGGGCGCGCAATCCCGATGATCCCTACCAAGTTGTCACCGAGGCCGCAGCCTGGGAACTGCTCGACAGGCTCGCGGCTGTGCCGACGACAGAAGTGCTCGAATTGACGCGCGCAGCCTGCGCGGCGACTTGAGACGGCAAGAGCTTTGTCCCCGGCCGCTTCTCAGTAGTGAGGCGGCCGCTCTTGTTCCGTCGACCGAACGCCTTGATCGGATTGGACTGCGTTCAGCCGGTCCGATACTTCCTTGAGTTTCGCCTCCAAAACCTGAATTTCCCGATCCTGCCTGAATACTACCTCGCTCAATTCAGAGGCGGCGCGCTCCAGAAAAGCAATCTTGGTTTGGATCTGTTCCAGAGTCTCGTCATTCATGCGCGAATTGTAGCCGCTTGCCGCCGGCCATCTCTGTAGGGATGCAAGAATGAACTACGGGGGTGCTGCGGTGCAAACCGCTCGCTATTGAGGTTTCCCCGCAAGAAAATCGATCAGCAGCGCAGAGGTTTCCCGAGGGGCCTCTTCTTGGAGCGAATGGCCGCAGTCCAGGGCTATTCCCTGTACGTTTTCCGCCTTTTCCCGCCAAGTATCGAGTACGTCGTACAGTTCGCCGACCACGCCCTTGGCACCCCACAGCGCCAAGAGGGGCATGGCGAGCCGGCGGCCGGCATCTGCGGCATCGTGAGTGAGATCGATGGAGACCGCCGCCCTATAGTCTTCGCAGATGGCGTGAATGGTTCCCGGCAACCGGTAACAGCGTAGGTATTCCCGTATCAACACCTCGCTGGGCACACCGGCGGTGCGGCTCTGGCCGTTAAGGTGATGGCGCAGGAAGAATTCTGGGTCTGCGCCGATGAGCTGCTCGGGCAGGGGAGCGGGTTGTATCAGGAAAAACCACCAAAAATATCGCGTGGCGAATTCGCGGTTGGTGCGTGCATACATGGTCGCGGTGGGCGCGATGTCGAGTACCGCGAGGCGAGTGACCACCCCGGGGTTGTCGAGCGCCATGCGATGCGCCACGCGGCCGCCGCGGTCGTGACCGACGACTGAGAATTGCGGGTGACCCAACGCGCGCATGACGGCCACCTGATCACCGGCCATGATGCGCTTTGAATAGTTGTGGTGGTTGTCACCCCCGGGGGTGCGCGACGAGTCGCCGTAGCCGCGCAAATCGGCGGCGACCACAGAATAGCCGGCGTCCACCAGAGCCGGCGCGACTCGATGCCAGGTCGAATGCGATTGCGGATGCCCGTGCAGCAACAGGACCGGCGGTCCGCTCCCGGCCTTTACCCCATGAATTCGAACGCCGTCGCCCGCGGTGAGGTCAAAGCGTTCGAAGCGGGGAAAGAAATCTCCGACGTCGTCGCCGATGAGATTGGTGATGGTGCGAGCCTCGGACATGAATCGATCCACCTTCAGCAGCAGGGCAAGAATGCCGACTTGCTGTTGCCATGATAGATCGATATGCGCTGCCTGCGCGAATGAACAGCGTAGCCATCGAGAAAATAATTCGACATGCCATGAGACCTTCCGTCCCACAGACAGGTCTCGAAGGCATGGCGCCTTAGCGGAAGGAATAGCGCAGGAACAACAGGCGATTGCCGCGCCGCGCGTCCCTCAGAGTGCCCCATAGCGGTCTGCGCGGCGCGAAGGTCTTGCCCATCACCAGACTCAGCCGCCCGTCATCCGCAATACGTCCGGCGATCTGCGGCGCCAGGGTCAGGAACTGCTCATCGATGAGCCCCTCGCTGTAAAACGAGCCGAGCAGGTGCGGCCCGCCTTCGACGAGAAGCCGATTGCCGGACTGTGCGCGCATGACCTCGTCGACGATGGCGCGCGCGCTGATTTCGCGGGCGGCGCGGCGCACCACGCGAATCTCTAGGGAGCCCGGCGTCCTTTGCTTGGCCAGGCGCTTCGCACCGGCCGGCGTTGTCACGATCATCGCCCGCACGCGGCCGGACGTAAAAACGGGGGAACGTAGATCGATGTGTCCGGAGGCAGTAACCACCACATTGAGCAAGGCTTCGTTCTTGGACAGCGCTCGTCTCAGCCTTTGATAGTCTTTGGCGAGCGGCGGACAAATGGCTTCGGCGGTCCAGACGTGCCGGCGATCGGCATCGAGCGTGCCGGAACCCACGATCACCACGTCCACAACGGCGCGCAGCAATCCCATCACCATTCGATCCTGGATGCTAAAGCCGCTGATGTCTCCGCCGCTCGAGTGACCCTTCGATTGCAGCGATACCACGCCATCCAGAGTGCTCACAAAATTGCTGAATATCTGCGGCGTTGAGCCGCACGAGGGCATGCGGAATGTGCCGTATAGGCGCGTCAATCGCGGCGACAGGGGCAACAGGCGGCCGCGCTTCGCTCCCAACAGCAGCTGCAGCGGGCTAAGATCATCGGATGTGGCCATGCAAAGACTCCGTGAAGATTGTAAATATTACCGAACAAGAGTGGTCGAAAGAGTGCGGAATTCGCTTGTTCGATTGCGGTGAATGGTCTCAAAATAAAAGCGGCCCTCGATAAAATACGTTGTTTCGAAAGGATGATCTTGATGATATCGGGCGATAGCTCCCCGGGCCGGGAGAGTCGAGTACAGAATTACCTCGTGCGGCCGGCATTCGCCGCTCTGCTGCTCGCCACCGCGCTTGCGCGCGGCGCCGAGCCCCCCGCAGAACCCAGTGTGCCGCCACCCTCCGCAGAGATAATAGCCCCGCCGCCCGCGCCCGGCCCCGCCGCGGGCCTTGCCGACTCTGCGGCGCTGCGCGCCACGGTGTTCGGGACACCGCCTAAAGACCTGGCGCCGATGCCGGACAGTGTCCCGGTCGCCGAAATCAACATCGCCATGCCTTGGGCACGGCCGGTGCCGGACGTTTTCTGGTTCGATCGCAAACTACGAGTATGGTTCTCCGCGCAGGACAAACCCGCTCCCCTCGCCATCGTCATTTCCGGTACGGGCAGCGATGGCAATACGACAAAACTATCGGCCTTGCGCGGTGCGCTGTACGGCGCCGGCTATCACGTTCTGACCATGCCGTCGCCGACGTTTCCGGGATTCATTGTGTCGTCGTCGAGCACCGGGGTGGCCGGCGATCTCATGCAGGACGGCCACGATCTGTACGCGGCCATGCAGCAGGTGTTGGCGCACCTGCCGCGCAAGGTCCGGATCACCGAGATTGACGTGCTCGGCTACAGCCTCGGCGGCGCCAATGCGGCCGTCGTGAAGGCGATCGATGCGAAGGAGGGGAGGCTCAAGATCCACCGCGCGGTGATGATCGATCCGCCCGTGAGCTTATTCGCTTCCATCGGGCGCCTGGACAAGCTATTTGCCATCAGCGTGGGTACTGGCGAGGGCGCCATCGACGCCCTTTATCGCAAGCTCTATGCGGAGCTCGCCAATCTGTATCGGGCATCCGACCGGGTGCAGATCGATGAGAATTTCATGCTCGCTGCCGCCGCCAGCGTGCTGAAGACCGATCAGGAGTTCTCCGCGGCCATCGCATTGAGCTTCCGCATCGATCTGGTGAATTTGTTCTTCGCCGGCGACATGTATGCAAAGACCGGCGTGGTCGTCGATCCGAAACATCCGCCGAAAGTGGGCGATTCACTCGAGGAGACACAGCGCATCTTGCGCAACAAGCCCTTCTCCGAGTATTTCACCAAGGTCTTCGCGCCTTACTATTTGCAGCACAAGCCAAACGCCACCGCCGCATCGTTGATTGCCGACAATCGCCTCGATATCATCGTCGATGCGTTGCGCAATGACGGCGACTACTTCGGCCAGAGCAACAGTGACGATCTCATTCTCAACGCGCGGGAACTCAAGTGGTTGCGGGACACTCTGGGTTCGAGAATCGCCATCTACGATCATGGCGGGCACCTAGGCAACGTCGGTTCGCGGCAACAGGTGGCCGACATGTTGGATATGCTGGCGGGGCGTTGGCCGGCGGCGGCCCAATGAGATTCATAGCCTGTTTACTGTGGTTGGTGCTCGGAGGCTGCGCTTCAGAGAGCGTGAGTATTCGCAATTTGCCCACGGAGCATCCTGCGGCGGAAAACGCCGCCGCTGCGGAGAGTGCAGCCGCATTCACGGCGGCAGCGATGGGTGCGGCTGACAGCGATCCGGACCAAGCCTCACCGTCCGCCGAACCGTCGGCGCTGCCGGTGACTCCGTCGGACGCACCGTCCATGTACACCTATGATCCCTGGGAGCGTCTGAATCGATTTACCTATCGGTTCAACGCTCGATTCGATGAAAGGATATTCCTGCCGGTGTCGAACGTTTATCGACATGTGCCTGCGCCGATTCGTTCCGGGGTGCACAATTTCTTCGGCAACCTGTCGGAAGTGGACAGCGTGGTCAACTACACGCTGCAATGGCGGCTCAAGCTCGGGTTGCGCAGTGCGGGCCGCTTCGTGATCAACAGCACCATCGGCATCGGCGGACTATTCGATGTGGCCGCGAAGCTCAAACTGCGCCGGGCACCTACTGGAGTGAGCACCACATTGGCCAAGTGGGGCATGCACCCGGGACCTTTCCTGGTCCTGCCGCTGCTGGGCCCGTCGACGCTCCGCGACGGCTTAGGCTTCGTCGGCGATTACGGCCTCCTGTATGGTGTCGACCTCGGCAACCTGTACCGCGGCAACGTATCGTTGGGACTCGGCATGGTCAATGCGGTGGATCAGCGCTCGAACGTCAGCTTTCGCTACTACGCGACCGGTTCGCCGTTCGAGTACGAGAACATTCGCTTCTTGTACGTGCGCAAGCGCTTGATCGAAGATCAGCGGGTGCGAGTCAAAGAGATAAGCGACGGAGAGAAGTCGACCACCCAGGAACAAAACGAAGTCGCGGCGCCTGCGGGGAAGTGATGTGGCGCCCCGCAACGCTCAGAGTGGTACGGGGGCTGCGTACGTCAGGCGACTCCGCGCTCTACCAGGAAATCTCCCAGGATCTTCGCTGTGTGGCTCTTGTTCGGCTTGCGCGCGATGTCGTCGGGCGCGCCCTGCGCCACGATGCGGCCGCCGCCGTCGCCGCCCTCGGGACCCAAGTCGACGATCCAATCCGCCTCGGCCATGACGTCGAGATTGTGCTCGATCACGACCACGGTGTTGCCGGTGTCGACCAGGCGATGCAGCACTCGCACGAGCTTCTCGACGTCGGCCATGTGCAGACCGACCGTCGGTTCATCGAGCACATACAGGGTGTGCTGCCCTTCGCGGCGGGCAGTGTCGACTCCGAGCGCATCGGTCCGCACTTTCGATAATTCCGTGACGAGCTTGATTCTCTGGCTTTCGCCGCCGGACAACGTCGGGCTGGGCTGACCGAGACTCAGGTAGCCCAAGCCCACATCGGCGAGCAGGCTCACCGGGTGGAAAACGCTGCGCTGCGCGGCGAAGAACTCCAGCGCGTCGTCGACGCTCATGGCAAGCACTTCGCCGATGTTCCTGCCCTTGAACAAGATGCACAAAGTTTCCGGATTGAAGCGCTTGCCGGCGCAGACATCGCATAAAACCTGGACATCCGGCAGAAAGCTCATCTCGATGCGCTGCATTCCCTGCCCCTCGCAGGCCTCGCAGCGGCCGCCCGCGGTGTTGAACGAAAAGCGGCTGGCGGAAAATCCGCGGATGCGGGCATCGGTGGTATCGGAATAGAGCCGGCGAATCGAATCCCAGAAGCCGATATAGGTCGCCGGGCAAGAACGCGGAGTCTTGCCGATGGGGGTCTGATCCACTTCGAGCACCCGGCTGATTTTCTGCCATCCCGTAATTGCATCGCATCCGCTGAGAGAGATGCCGGAGGCGCGCCCGCGGTCACCGCGGTGTGGCCGCAGCAGCAGGCGCTTAAGATTGCCCAACAGCACATCGCGTGCCAGCGAAGACTTACCCGACCCGGAGACGCCCGTGACCACGGTCAACCGTCCGAGCGGTATTCGCGCATCAACCTTGCGTAGGTTGTGCAAAGTGGCGCCGCTGATGTCGATCATGGGTGTTGCGCGATCGACGATGCGGCGGCGGCCGCGAGAGTGCTGTAGCGGCGCCGCGAGACAGCGACCAGTCGGGGAATCTCCCGAGCGAGCAAGCTCGGCCGCAGTTCCCTGCGCCACGACGCGGCCGCCGCGAGTGCCGGCGCCGGGGCCTAAATCGATCACAAAATCCGCGCGGCGTATGGTGTCTTCATCGTGCTCGACCACCACCAAGGTGTTGCCCTTGGCGCGCAGCTTATCCAGGGTGCTCAAGAGCGCGACATTGTCGCGTGGGTGCAGGCCGATGGTGGGTTCGTCGAGCACATAGCAGACGCCCTGTAAATTCGACCCCAGCTGTGCCGCCAACCTGATGCGCTGTGCCTCACCGCCCGACAGAGTCGGAGCCGCGCGATTCAATTGCAGGTAGCCCAAGCCTACATCGGAGAGAAAGGCGGTGCGGGCGGCGAGCTCCGCCAGTAAGTCGCGCGCAATGTCGCGCTCGCGGCCCACTAATTTGAGCTTTTGCAGGTTCGCTGAAAAGTCCTGTACCGATAGATCGGTGAGCGCGGCGATGGACTTGTCGCGGAACAGCACATGTAGCGCGACCGGATTTAACCGTTGACCCGCGCAATCCGGGCAAGTGTGCGGCCGGGCGTCGTCGGTCGGCTCGCCGTGCGGCGCGCCGGCGTCGCGCCACGCCGACTCCTCGCCGCTTTGCTCGGCATCGAAGTGCTCGATTTGCAGCCCCGTGCCAAAGCAGGACTTGCACCAGCCATGCTTGGAATTGAAGGAGAACAGCCGCGGGTCGAGCTCGGGAAAACCGGTGCCGCAGTTGGGGCAGGCGCGCTTGGTGGAAAATACGCCCGCCGGCACTGCGCCCGCCGGTGACTTGGCGGCGGCATTCGCGCCGCCTGCGTCATCGACATGCACGACGCCGCGTCCATGCTCCAACGCCGAGTCCAGCGCCGTCCGCAGCTCGCTCTCGCGCGCCGCACTGACGGTCAACGTGGCGATGGGCAGCTCTATACTGTGCTCGATAAAGCGATCCAGCCGCGGCCACTTCACCGTGGGCAGCAGATTGCCGTCGACCTTAAGATTGGCAAAGCCCTTGCCGCGCGCCCATTTCGCGAGCGCGGTGTACAGGCCCTTGCGCGCAACGATCAGCGGCGCCAGCAGGGTTATGCTCCTGCCGCGATAGTCCTTGAGCAGCCGCGCAGCGATGACGTCCGCTGATTGCGGCTCAATGCGCGCTTCGCAGGCGGGGCAGTACTGCACCCCCAGCTTCACGTACAGCAGGCGCAGGAAGTGATAAATCTCGGTGAGCGTGGCCACCGTGCTCTTGTGGCCGCCACGACTGGTGCGCTGTTCGATGGCCACGGTGGGCGGAATGCCGAAGATGGCGTCGACATCGGGCCGCGACGCGGGCTGCACGAATTGCCGGGCGTAGGCGTTCAACGACTCGAGGTAGCGCCGCTGTCCTTCCGCAAACAGAATGTCGAAGGCCAAAGTGCTCTTGCCGCTGCCAGACACGCCGGTGATGACCGTAAATTGGTTGAGCTTGAGCTTGACGTCGACATTTTTGAGATTGTGTTCGCGTGCCCCGTGAATGTCGATCGAGGTCGGCAGGCTCGCGCGGCGCATCGGTGCGACGCCGGCAGCGGCGGCCGCGCCATAACCGGCGGGCGCCGAATCGGCGACGGTGTGTGCGGCATCGGGCGAGCGGATGCCGAAGGATGAACCCATCAGCAAGGGCTTGTCGGCGTCGATGAGTGCTTGACCGGTGTGCGAAGCGGCGACGCGCATGATCTCGGCTGGACCGCCAACGCAAACCACGCTGCCGCCGGCGTCGCCACCCTCCGGACCTAAATCGATCACCCAGTCGGCGGCGCGAACCACATCTAAATTATGTTCGATCACCAATAGGGAGTGACCGGCGTCGATCAGGCGCCGGAACGCACGCAGCAGTTTCGCAACATCGTCGAAATGCAGACCGGTGGTCGGTTCATCGAACAGGAACAGCGAGCCCTTGCGGGGGACGGAATCGATCGCGGAGCGCGCAGATTTCTTCAACGACGCCTTATTCGCAGAATTCAAGCGCACGGCATTCTCGGCGAGATGCCCGGCAAGCTTCAGGCGCTGCGCCTCGCCCCCCGACAGTGTCGGCACGGGCTGGCCCAGGCGCAGGTAATCCAGGCCGACTTCGGCCAGCGGCGCCAAACGCAGGCAGACCTCGGTGTCACCGGCGAAAAACGCCAGCGCTTCGGACACCGTGAGATCGAGGACGTCGGCAATGCTCTTCGGCGAGACGTCGCCACGCGACAACTGCACTTCCAACACTTCAGCGCGAAAGCGCCGGCCATCGCAGTCCGGGCAGCGCAGGTAGACATCGGAGAGGAATTGCATCTCGACGTGTTCGAAGCCATTGCCGCCGCAGGCGGGGCAGCGGCCGTTGCCGGCATTGAAACTGAATGTGCCTGCGGTGTACTTGCGCTCGCGGGCCTGCGGCAGCTTCGCGAATAAATCTCGAATGGCGTCGAACGCGCCGACATAGCTGGCGGGGTTCGAGCGCGTGGTGCGGCCGATGCGGCTCTGGTCCACCATGACGACTGCGTCGATCAGTCCGGCGCCGATGAGCGCGCGGTGGCGCCCGGGGTTTTCCGTGGGCTTGCCCTTGGCGCGCAGCAGCGCCGGATAAAGAATGTCGTGCACCAGGGTGGATTTTCCAGAGCCGCTGACGCCGGTGACGCAGACCAGGCGACGCAGCGGAATCTCAACATCGATGCCCTTGAGGTTGTGTTCGGCGGCGCCCTTTATCTGCAAGCTGCCGCCCGCCACCCCTGTGCCGGCCGTGCCAGCGGCGGCAGCGCGTGTAGTGGCCGTATCGACCGGCGGGATCTGCACACGCTTGCGGCCGAACAGGTAATCTGCGGTAAGCGATCCCATGGCCTGAGGCAGGTCGGCGATGGGCCCGAAGAATACGATCTCGCCGCCGTGCTCGCCGGGCCCGGGCCCGATGTCCAGCACCCGATCCGCGGCCTGCATCACCTTCGGATCGTGCTCGACTACTACCAGGGTATTGCCGGCGTCGCGCAGCCGGTGCATGACCCCGACGATGCGGTCTACGTCGCGGGCATGCAGTCCGATCGAGGGCTCATCCAGTACGAACAGAGTATTGACCAGCGAGGTGCCGAGCGCGGTGGTGAGATTGATCCGCTGCACTTCACCGCCCGACAGAGTGCGCGATTGACGGTCGAGGTTCAAATAGCCCAATCCGACGTCGGTCAAATATTTGAGGCGTGCGCGAATTTCCCTCAGCAGCAAATCTGTGGCCTCACGGAGCGGCGGCGGCAGCTCGAGAGCGGCAAAAAAGCGCCGGCTGTCGTCGATGGACAGCAGCATCAGGTCGCGGATATTGATACCCGGATTGCCAACCCGCCATAGCAGGGCGTCCGGCTTGAGGCGCGCGCCACGGCAGGCGCTGCACTCGGTATAGGAGCGATAGCGGGACAGCAGCACGCGAATGTGCATCTTGTAGGCTTTGGTTTCGAGCCATGCGAAGAAACGCCGCACGCCGTACCAGACATTCTTGGTCCATTCGCCCTCGCCGTCGATCACCCAGGCACGCTGTGCGTCGGTCAAGTCTCGCCATGGGGTGTCCATCGGGATGTCGCGTTTGCGCGCGAACTTGAGGAGATCGGCCTGGCATTCCTTATAGGATTCGGTCTGCCAAGGCTTGATGACTCCCTGGCGCAGACTCAAGGCCGCGTCCGGAATAACGAGGCCGTAGTCGACGCCGATGCTGCGGCCGAAGCCGCGGCAGGTGTCGCACGCGCCGATGGGGGAATTAAAGCTAAAGCTGCTGGGGTTGGGATCTTTATAGCTGATGTCGCAGTCCGGGCAGTGCAGCCCGGTGGAGAAGCGCCAGGGCGCCGCGTTGCCAGGGCTGGGATACACATCGAGCCGGCCCTGGCCGACTTTGAGCGCCGCTTCGATGGCATCGCCGGAACGTGCCGGATCCACCGAAGACCAGCGGAAGCGATCCTGAATCACCTGTAGCGTGTCGCCGCGCTTCTCGTGGACGCGCGTGTAGCCCTGCGCGGTCAGCAATGCCTTGATCTCGGCTTCGGCAAAGTTTTTCGGTATGGGCACCGGAAAAGTCAGCAGCAACGGCGGATCGCCGTGCTCGCGAGCGAGGGTGCTCAGTGATTCCCGAATGCTGGCCGGGGTGTCGCGCCGCACCGGCCGGCCGCAGCCGCGGCAGTGCAGTACCGAGGCGCGCGCAAACAGAAGCTTCAAATGATCATTGAGCTCGGTCATGGTGCCGACGGTGGAGCGCGAGGTCCGCACCGGGTTGGTCTGGTCTATGGCGATCGCCGGCGGGATGCCGTCGATGCGATCGACCAGCGGCTTGTCCATTCGATCCAGGAACTGCCGTGCGTACGGCGAGAAGGTCTCGACGTAGCGGCGCTGGCCTTCGGCATACAACGTGTCGAAAACCAACGACGATTTCCCCGAGCCGCTCACCCCGGTGACAACGATCAACTCGTTGAGGGGGAGGTCGAGGTCCAAATCTTTGA
>JBDUEQ010000007.1:0-13747 GCA_040002315.1 Gammaproteobacteria bacterium | reverse complement strand
GCATCGGCTGCCGCAGCATCGGCTGCCGCAGATTCAGAACCCGCCCGGCGACTGCGCCAGGCGCGCGAGATGCTCGACGCCAAGCTCATCAGCGACTCCGAATTCGAGTCGATCAAGGCGAAGATCGTCTCCGGCCTGTAGGCAAGTAGGCCGCCGGCCGGCTCGCCTCAATATTCCGGCTCACCCCAAGAGGTAAGCGAAATAGCTGTTGCGCAGCCGGTTGAGTGGGTCGGTTCTTTGGCGCAGCGCGCGAAATAGTTTGGCGCGCTCGCCGAAGCACTTGCTCACGTGCTCGACCTGCAATGCGCGCGTTTGATTGAACGTTGGGGTGCCGCCGAATCCGGACGCGAAATCATTGAAGTCGATGAGAAAATCATCCCAGCCCGAGTCGCCCGAAGACGAAGGCTCCAGAGTGAACATGGGGCCGGAATAGCTGACGCTGAACAGGGAGCCGCGATCTTGGTGCAGGCGGCTGGCGCCGCTGACCACATTGGAACGGTAGCGATGTCCTTTGTAATAGGCCTTGCAGAAGTCAAAGTACGCGGCCAGCATTTTTGGATAGTCGGCCTCGGGAAATGCCCACATGCTATAGGTGTGGCGCGCCTTCCATGCTTCGGCCGGCATGTCGCGCATCCACTCGTGGGCATATAGCACCACGCCGCGAGCGGCTCGATCCAAGGTGGCGCGCAGCGCGCGCTGCATCCCCGACAGCATCACATTGCGCAGGCCGGGCGCGGCCAAGACGCTGCCGACGGTGGAACCGAAAGCCGGCAACACATTGCGCATCACGGAATTGCGCACCTGCCAGATTCCGGAACGGCTCACGGACGCCGCCTCGTCGAGCGTCCGGCGCTCGACGGTGATCTTGTCGGTGAAGGGCGAGATATGCAGCCGCAAGGCCCCCGGCGCTTGCACGATGGACGTGAAGCGGGCGGTGAATTCCTTCAGGGACAGCACTTGGTAGTCGATTTTGACCGGCGTCAGTGGCCGCACCCGCAGCACCACTTCGTGCACCACACCTAGCAAGCCGAAGCTCGACCGCAGCACGCGCATCAGATCACGCTCGCGCTCCGTGACGATCATCTGCTTGCCCTGTGGCGTGATCAATTTGATTTCTGTGACGCAAGATGACAATTGGGCCATGTCTGGACCGTAGGAGGCCTGCGGCAGGGTGGTGACGGCCACGGCGCCGAGCGAAATCTGGCCGATTTCCGGGGTCAGGGGCAGTTCGAGGCCGCGCTCGGCGAGCGCACCAACCAGAGTGCCTACACGCACTCCCGCCTGCGCCCTGACGAAGGTCTCGCCGAATTCGATTATTTTGTCGAGTCCACTGGTATCCACCGTGGTACCGCCGTCGCCGCCCACGCAGCGAGTCTGCGAATAATCCGCGCCTACAACGCGTACCGGAGTGGGGTAACTCTTGGTCTTGCCGAGGATGATGGGAATGTCCTCGAAGCGTTTGACCTTGAGGACCATTCTCGGCCGGCGATAAAGACCCGACGAATCCGCGCCCGGCGAATGAGTGACTTTACTGACCATATGCTTCCCCCCGGAAGGCAAAACGAATCAAAAAACTGCGTACTGTCAGGGGGACACAAAACCGGACGGTTTTGGCGTGCATAAAGCACTGTAGGTAACTGGCGACCCCGCTATCGTCAGGCTTTCCGTAAAAAAAGCCCCTTAGACCGGTGGTTTTGCGTCCCCACCTTTCGGCGGGTTTGCCCTTGAACAGCGCCGCTACTATGCGACGGATCCGGCATCCCTGTAAAGCGCTTTTTTACCCCATTAGGAGTAGGGTTTCGGCGTGTTCGACCGCCTCCGGGGTGCCGCACACCACCACCACGTCCCCCTCCTTGAGCACGGTATCCGGGCTGGGTTCGCGTCCGACGATGCCCTCGCGGCGCACCGCGCTGACCGAGGCGCGCGAGCCGCGTGCGGCGAGCTCGGCGATGCTGCGCCCCACCGCCCAGGCCTGCGGCGGCAGAATGACGCTGTGCAATTCCTCGCGAAAGGCGTGACTCTCGTCGAGGTGCTCGGCGTCTGCCGCACGGAAGTATTGACGCAACATGCCGTAGCGACTGCTGCGAATGTCATTGATGGTGCGGATCACTCGCGGCACCGGCAGCTTGAGCAGCAGCAAGAGGTGCGACAGCAGCATCAAGCTGGCCTCGAATGTCTCCGGCACCACCTCGGTCGCGCCGGCTAACTGCAATTGCTCCAGCTTGGTGTCGTCCTGGGTACGCACCAGAATCGGCACGTCCGCCCGCAGCTGGCGCACACCCCGCAGTATGCGCAGCGCCACTTCGGGGTTCGCAAAGGTAATCACCACGCAGCTGGCATGCGCCACCCCGACGTTCTCCAGCATCTTGATCTCACCCGCATCCCCATAGATGACCGGGTCGCCGGCCTGCCGCCCGACGCGAATGCGGTAGGCATCGAGGTCGAGGGCGATGTACTCGAAGCCTGTTTGTTCGAGCACCCGAGCGATATTCTGGCCGACCCGTCCGAAACCGCAGATGACCACGTGATCGCGTTCGGCAACCGCGAGCGTGGCCGCGGTTTCGCGCATGGCTTCGCTGTGCGGCGGCCCTGATTCCCCGAGCAGCGCGCGCGTAATGCGTCGATTGTGCCGAATGAGCAGCGGCGACAGGACCATGCTCAATACGATGGCCGCCAGTAGCGGCTGCGCCACGCCGGGATCGAGTAACTCGTGCCTCAATACCAAAATCAGCAGCGCGAAACCGAACTCCCCGCCCTGACTCACGACCACGCCCGTACGCAGGGATTTGAACCAGCTGTGGGTTGCCGGCTTCGTGACCACAGTGACCACCGCCGCCTTGAGCAGCAGCATGCCGACGAGAATCGCCGCCACCAAGGGGAAGTGCCGCAGCAGCAACCCGACATCCAGCAGCATGCCGACGGTGATGAAGAACAGGCCCAGCAAGACTTCCCGATACGAACGGATCGTGGCCTCGACCTGGTGCCGAAATTCGGTTTCCGCGAGCATCATGCCGGCGAGAAAGGCGCCTAGCGCGAGCGACAGCCCCACGGCATGGGTCGCCCAGGCCGAGGCAAGCACCGCCAGCAACACCGCCAATGAAAATAACTCCGCGGAGCGCACCGAGGCGATGACCAGAAACAGCGGCCGCAGCAGCCAGCGCCCGGCGGCCAGCACCAACAGCAGGGCAAGGACGGCGATACCGACGGCGCCGCCGATATGTTTGGCATCGGCAGCGCCGCCACTGCCGGTCAGGACCGATACCAAGGCCAAAAACAAGGGAAAGCTCAGATCCTGAAACAGGCAAATCGCCACCGCCAGCCGCCCATGCGT
The DNA here is from genome assembly GCA_040002315.1 of Gammaproteobacteria bacterium. Lineage (GTDB taxonomy): Bacteria > Pseudomonadota > Gammaproteobacteria > Steroidobacterales > Steroidobacteraceae > Bog-1198. Next base: position 10,416 of record JBDUEQ010000007.1, on the reverse strand, counting down.
ACGGTTGTTCTCCGACTGCTCGGTGAGCTGCGCAATGATGATGGCTGTCGAGGACATGGCCACAGCACCGCCGATTACCACGGCGACGGCCGGAACCACATCGAAGATCAGGGCCAGGCCCAAGGCCACGATGGCCGTAGTGATCAGCACCTGCGCGCCGCCGACGCCGAGCACTTCCCAGCGCATGGCCACCAACCGCGGCAGGGAGAATTCCAGACCCAGCGTGAACACCAGGAACACCACGCCGAAGTCCGCCAGCAGCTGCGTGGTCTCGCTGCTCTGAGCCAGCGCGAATGCATGCGGTCCGAGCAGCATCCCCACCGCGAGATAACCCAGAATCGCAGGCAATTTAAGCTTGCGCACCCCCGCGACCACGCACACGGAAGCGGTGAGCAGGATCAGAATCTGTAGCAGCGGATCGCTGTGCATCATGTCCTCGAACTTTCGGAAAGCGTCGGCGCTTGCCTGCTAGCATATAGCGATGAGTCCAAGTATGACCGTCCTCAAGCTCGAAGGAGAAGGCGACGACTGGCGGTTGCACCTTGGCGGCGATTGGTCCTTAGGCGCGCTGACGCAAATTGAAGCGCAGCTCAAGAGTATTCCCGGCGCATTACACGGCACGCTGGTCTGCGATTGGTCGGGCGCCGAACACCCTGGGATCGGACCGGTGTGGGCATTGCTGCTGCACTTGACCGGCCTTGGCGCGACGCGCCTTGCGATCAGCCACACGGGCGATCCTCCCCACTTTTTGGAGTTATTGAAAAAGCTCCAGTCGGAAGAGCACACGCCGCCGGTTCCAGAGCGCACCGGGCCGAGTTTGCAAGGGTCCCTCGGCACAGTCGGGCGCTGGGCGGTACTGCAGGGGAGCGAAGCGCGCGCGGTGATCGGTTTCTTCGGCCGCATCGTTACGGTTTTTCGAGAGATGTTTTCCCGGCCGCGCGCCCTGCGCCAGTCGTCGCTGGCGCGGCATATCTATGAGACCGGTATTACAGCCATCCCCATCGTGTCGCTGATCGCCTTTCTCATCAGCGTGATCGTGGCCTATTTGGGAGCGCAGCAGCTGAGCAAATTCGGCGCCGACATCTTCGTGGTGGATCTCGTCACCATTTCGGTACTGCGGGAGATGGGCGTGCTATTGACCGCCATAATCGTCGCGGGGCGTTCCGGCAGCGCCTTTGCCGCGGAAATCGGTGTGATGCAGCTCAACGAGGAGACAGATGCACTGCGCGCCATGGGGATGAACCCAATCGAACTGCTGGTCGTACCACGAGTGCTCGCCCTCATTATCGCGCTGCCGCTGCTGACCGTGATCGCAGACGCCATGGGATTGGCCGGCGGCGGCCTCTTGTCGCTGCTGACTCTGCACATCCCACTGCCGCAATTCATCAGCCGCTTGCGCGAATCGCTCTCGCCCACGACTTTCTGGTCGGGACTGATCAAAGCGCCGGTATTCGCCCTGTTGATTGCCATGGTCGGGACCTACCGCGGCATGCAGGTGCGCGATTCCGCGCGCGAACTTGGACGCTTGACCACGGTAGCGGTGGTGCAGTCCATATTTCTGGTCATTCTGGCGGACGCACTGTTCGCCATCCTGTTCGTGCAAATCGACTTCTGATGGCCGCAGCCCGCCCCACCTTGGCCGAAACCAATGCGTCCACTGCCGGAACCGCTGCCGCGCCGGTGGTTCGAGTGCGCGGCCTCGTCAGCCGCTTTGGCGCGCAGGTGGTGCATAACGGGCTGGACATGGACGTGCCGCCAAACGAGATCTTCGGCATCGTCGGCGGTTCGGGAACCGGCAAGACGGTGTTGCTGCGCACGATATTGGGGTTGCGGTCGCCCGACGCCGGCACGGTCGAGATGTATGGCAAGGATGTGCAGCAGCTGGCCGCCGTCGATCGCAGCGCATTGGTGCGCAGTTACGGCGTGACGTTTCAAAACGGCGCCTTGATCTCGTCCCTGAGCATCGCGCAAAACATTCAATTGCCGCTGCGCGAATACTATCCGGCGTCGGATAAAACCCTGGATGAACTGGCGGATTTGAATTTGGCACTGGTGGGGTTGGCGCAGGACGACGGCAAGAAATTTCCCTCGCAATTGTCCGGCGGCATGGTCAAGCGTGCCGCACTGGCGCGGGCGCTTGCTCTGGAGCCGAAGCTCTTGTTCCTCGACGAGCCCACCGCCGGCCTCGATCCCATTTCCGCCGCGGCCTTCGATGAGCTACTGTTGTACCTTCACTCCCAGCTGCGGCTCACCGTGGTCATGATTACTCACGATTTGGATACCTTGTTTCGAACCTGCAGCCGCGTCGGGGTGATCGTCGATGGGCGCATGATCACCGATACCCTGGACGGCTTGTTGCAGAATCAGACGCCGTGGATACGCGAGTATTTTCATGGCGCGCGGGCGCGCGCCGCCGGGGATGTGCATGGATAGGGATGCAAATTACGTGGCCGTCGGCGCTTTCGTGCTGCTGGTCATCGCCATGGCGACGTCGTTCGTGCTTTGGTACACCAATCAACAGGACAAGCGCATCTACTTGCGCTATGAGATTTACTTTCCGGGCACCGTCAGCGGGCTGACCCAGGGCAGTCCGGTGCGCTACTTGGGTGTCGACGTGGGCAAGGTGTATCGCATCATGATCGATCCGCAGCAACGTAACCGCGTGCTCGTCATCGCCGATATCGAAGCCACAGCCCCCATCGATGGGCGCACCCAGGCATCCTTGAGTCTGCAGGGCATCACCGGCCTGTTGTTCATCGATTTGGAGCAGGATCGCAGGGTGAAGGTGCCGGGCGTGCTGCCCGACGGATTGCACTACCCCGTGATTCGCTCCGTACCGTCGGATTTCGATGTGTTGCTGAGCAACCTGCCGCAACTGACCACCCACCTCGTGGAGCTGGTCGACCGATTCAATCAGGTGTTCAGCGACGAGAACGTACGTTCGTTCAAGGCCACTCTCGATAACGCTAGGGCTGCAAGCGAACGCCTGCCCGGCGCGGTGCGCGAGGTGCAGGAATTGGTGGCGGACGTGCGCCGCACCACCCAGGAAGTGCAGGGTGCCGCCGCCGACTTGCGCGGCATCGAGGCGCACACCGCTCCCGACATCGAATACGCCATGGCGAACGTCCGGCGCGTCTCGGACAATCTAGCGAAGACGTCGGACCGCTTGGAACACTTCGTCGCGGACAACGAGCCCGGCGTATCGCGTTTCACGCATCAGAGCCTGCCGGAACTCGAACAGCTGCTGCGTGAAAGCCGCCAGGCCGCACGCGATTTTCGCGATCTGTCGCGCAGCTTGAAGCAAAACCCCTCGCAGCTCATTTATGAGCCCAACTACCGCGGCGTCGAGGTGGCGAAGTGACTGGCTTGAGAAGTGCCGCACCTCTGTTGTTGGCGGCGTGCGCAGCGGCGTGCGCAGCGGCGTGCACGGGTTCGCTGTTCCAGAGCAAGGCGAAGACGCCCACCATGTACTTGTTGGCTGCCGGATCGGCGGCACCGGCCGCAACGGCGCCCGGCGCGCAGGCGCGTACAGTAATTCCCGCCGATCTGGCGGTGCTAAAACCGCGCGTGCGGCCGGGTTTGGAAACCGATCGCATCGCCGTGCTGTATCCGGATCGGCGCCTGGATTACTTCGCCGACGCGCGCTGGAACGGTACGTTGGGCGAGGTGCTGCAAGACATCGTCGTGCAGGCGTTTCACTCGCGCGCCGCCTTGCGTAATGTCAACGGCGATGCGTCGGTATTTGCGAGCGCCTACTGGCTGGAAATCGAAGTCACTGACTTTCAAGCCGAGTACCTGGCCGGGGCGGGCGCGCCGCCCACGGTACGCGTGCATTTCCTGGCCCGGCTTGGCGATTCCGGCGACCGGCGCATTCTCGGGCAGTTCGAGGCGAACGCGATTCAGCCCGCCGCTGAGAATCGCTTGACCGTGATTGTCGACGCCTACGCCCGGGCCACCGACGCGGCACTCGCCGAGATCGTCGCCGCAGTCAGCGCAAGCCTGGCCAAGACTTCAGAAGCTCGATAGCCCGGTGGCCTCCGCGAACCGATAACGCCAATAGGCGATGGCGCCCTGATCCGCGATGCCGGGATTCGAGTCCGCCGCCGACCAAATCTCGTCGACATACTCTAAAACGGCGCGCGCCGGCGCGGCTCGCAATGGCATGCGTAGATCCACGCCAGCCTCGAGATTCAGGTCGTCGAGATTGCGGCGCGTGAAGTTCGCCGAGCTTAGGTTCAGCCACAGGTCGTTGCGGTGCCGGACCGCGAGCAGCGACAAGCGCGGCGCGTCCGGTTCATCCGCAGACCAGCGCACTTCAATGCGGCCACCGCCGTCCCGCAAGAGTTCATCCGCCACCGACCGGTTCGGTAGGTGATTCCGGGACAGCAGCACCCGCAGGTGTGCGCCGCGCCACACCGCAGCAATGGCCGCTGCGATCAACGGGCGGTGACTCATGTCTCCCACCGCAATGTTGATCTGATCGTCCCTGCCCGCCGCCGCCACGGCGTCCAGCAAGCCGGTCTCGATGCCGCCTTCGGTCAGGAATCGCGCATCGATGGATCCCAAGCCGCCGCCGTCCACATGGGCGGCGGCGGGCAGGCGATCGTCATCGGTGGACCACTTGGCGATTTGCAACTCGCTGGCAATCATGGCGCGGGCCAGAGACCCCTTGAGCAGCAGGCCCGCGGTGGCACCGGTCGGCGCGACAATGGCGCTCCAACCGCCGGAACCATCGTCCGACACCAGCAGCTGCCGCTGGTTTGCCTTGAAGTTCTGCTTACGCGACCAACTCCGCAGGGTGACCTGTCCCGGCGCTTCGTCGAAGGGGTCGCTCCACCAGCCGAGCATCAGCCTCCAGATGGCGGAATAGACGGGGTTCGAATCGCGCAGGCGATCGATATCGACACGCGCGACGATGATGCCGGCTTGCTCCAAGGACGCGAGAAATTCGGCGTGGGTGCCGCCGAATGCTTCATTCGCCGGGTCCGTCACCAGCACGATCTTAATGTTGGGCCGAGTACGTTTGCGCGCCAACAAGCGCTGGGCCAATTCGCGAGTAACCGGCGAGCGATCGACCACGATCAGCTGCTCGGCACGCTCGATGGCGGTGGCCTCTCTGATGCCAAGTTCAGGGCGATGTGAAGAGCCAAACAGGAACTCAACATCGGCGTCTGACAGCCGCGACACTTGCGAGACGACATGTGTCCCTGGAGGCAACGGCTTCGCCGAATTCCAGAAGATCAGCGCAATCCATGCGATCACCAACGCCGGCGGGATAGTCCTGACGCATCGTCCAAACAACGAGGTACGGGGAGCGAGGGGCGCATCTGATTCTGAATCCGTTTCTGGTTCCTCCATACCCTTAGTCCCGGACGCCTGCTTCTGCCTCGGCGGCCTCGAGCGCGGTTCCGATTTCCATCCAGCGCATCTCCACTGCGGCTGTATCACGAGTCAGATCGGCATGCTGCGCCTGCAATCCACCATGCATGGGGTCCTGGCACAGCGCGGTCTCGACCTGCGACATCTGCGCGGCGATTGCGGCAATGCGTTGCTCGACCTCAACCATTTCACGGCGCAGCTTGCTTAAAGACGCCGGCGCGCGCTTCGCGGGACCTCTCCTTGCCGCGGCAACGGCGGGGGCAACAGCGTCCTTCTTGCCGCGCGACCTGAGCCACTGCTGGTAATCATCCAAGTCGCCGTCGAAAACCTTGAGCTTGCCGTCGGCAACCAGCCACAGCGAATCGGCCACTGTCTTGATCAAGTGACGATCGTGAGACACGATCACGAGGCCGCCCTCGAAGCTCTGCAGTGCGACGGTGAGGGCTTGGCGCATGTCGATGTCGAGATGGTTGGTAGGTTCGTCCAACAGCAATAAATTGGGCCGGCGCGCAACCAAGATGGCCAGAGTCAGGCGCGCCTTTTCACCGCCTGAAAATCGTCCCACCGGCTCGAAGGCGCGATCGCCCGCGAAACCGAATTGACCCAGCATGTCGCGCACGCGCTGCTCGTCGCCTGTTGCGAAGTCCGCACCCCCCAGATTGCGCAGGTGCCAAAAGGCGTTGCTGTCCGGCCGCAGTTGTTCCATCTGCTGCTGAGCAAAATAGCCGATGCTCAAATCGGCGGCGGCAATGCGCCTGCCGCCGAGCGGTGGCGTCTCGCCGGCAAGCATCTTGGTCAATGTAGACTTGCCGGCGCCGTTCGGCCCGAGCAGCGCAATGCGATCTTGCGGCGAGATGGATGCATTGATTCCGGTGACGATAAGCGCATCGCCGTAGCCGCAGGCAGCGTCCTCCACCGTCAACAGCGGCCGCGGCGTTTTCAGCGGCTTTAGGAATTCGAACTCGAAGGGGCTGTCGACATGCGCCGGCACGATGCGCTCCATGCGTTCCAGCATTTTGATGCGGCTTTGAGCCTGCCGCGACTTCGTGGCGCTGGCGCGAAAGCGATTCACGAATGCGGTGATTTCCGCAACGCGCTTCAATTGACGCGCCTGCAGCGTCGTCTGCAATGCCAACTCTTCGGTGCGCTTTTGCTCGAACTGCGAATAGTTGCCGGAGTAGGCGTGGATGGCCCGATTCTCGATGTGCAACACCCGGTCGATAATGGCGTCTAGAAATTCGCGATCGTGAGAAATCATCAGCAGGGTGCCAGGGTATGCCGTCAGCCAATCCTCCAGCCAGACGATGGCGTCCAAGTCCAAGTGATTGGTGGGCTCATCCAACAGCAACAGGTCGGCGCGCGAGCACAGCGCACGCGCCATGGCCAATCGCACCCGCCATCCGCCCGAGAACTCCGACACCGCCCGCGTATGATCCGCTGCGTTGAAGCCCAGCCCATGCATGATGGCCGCCGCCCGCGCTCGCGCGCGATAGCCGTCAATGGTTTGCAGCGACCCGTAGCCTTCCGCGATCGCCATGGCTGCATCGCGCCTCTCGGCGTCCTCTATCGCGCGCAGCACGCTGCGCAATTCAACGTCGCCGTCCAATACGAATTCAATGGCGGCGCGGACAGTTGCCGCGATTTCCTGTTCCACGTGGCCGATCTTCAAGCCGGCGGGCACCTCGATGTCGCCGCGATCGGGATGCAGCTCGCCAAGAATTGCCGCAAATAGACTGGACTTGCCGGAGCCGTTGGCGCCGGTGATTCCGACCTTGTTGCCACGCAAGACGGTGAAGTCGGCGTGCTCGAACAGCGGCTCCGGACCGCGCCGCAGGGTGAGATCCCGAGCAGATAACACGAGGAGCCTTGCTGTGGGCTACGAGGACAATCGAATCGGCCGCAACACCGTGGGCACGCACAAATTCGCATGATGGGGTGCCCCGTCCGCCTGCCCGGCCAGAATGCCGAGCAGCTTGGTGGCTTCCATGGCATCGCCGAACAGACGCCCCTGCGCGTAATAGCACCCATGCTTGCGCAGGAACTCGAGCTGCTCGCTCGCTTCCACGCCTTCCGCAATTACCTCGAGATCGAGGCTCTTTCCCATGTCGATGATGGTGCGCACGATGGCGGCATCGTCGGAATCGACCGCCACGTCGCGGACGAAGGACTGATCGATTTTCAGAGTGCCGATGGGAAACTGCTGCAACGCCGACAGCGACGAATAGCCGGTGCCGAAATCGTCGATGGCGAGGCTTAAACCCATGGCATATAACTCATTCAGCAGCCCGATGGTGCGCTTCGGATCGGTCATCAAGGTGGTTTCCGTGACCTCGAGTTCGAAGCAGGTCGGCGACACATCGTGCTTGCGGAACACGCTGCGGCAGCGGGCTATGAAACTCGCCTGCTTGAGTTGACGCAGCGAGAGATTGATCGCGATTCGGCCCGGCTCCGGCACGATCTTCTGCCACTGGCGGTAGTCCGAGCACACTCTGTTCAACACCCACTCGCCGATATCCAGGATCAGGCTGGTTTCTTCGGCCAGGGGGATGAAATGCGAAGGCGAGATGTCGCCATGTCCCGGCAGTCGCCAGCGCAGCAACGCCTCGGCACCGACCACTCGCCCGCTGCGCAGGTCCACTTTGGATTGATAGAGGATTACCAGTTCATCCCGTTCCAACGCGCGCCGCAACTTGCTTTTCAGCATCAGCCGCTCGACCGCTGCGGCGTTCATTTCGGGTACGTAGAAGGCGCAGGAGTTGCCGCCGTTCTGCTTGGAGTGATACATCGCGGCATCGGCATTGCGGATCAAATCGATCACATTCTCTGCGTCGTAAGGACAGATGGCGACGCCCGCGCTGGCGGTGAGATACACCTCCTGCTGGTTCACATAGAAGGTGCGGCTTATTTCATCGAGCAGGGTGCGCGCGAGCGAACCGATGGCCGCACGATTGTCGACGTCCACCGGCAAATCATCGATGAACATGGCGAACTCGTCGCCCGCCAGCCGGCCGATCACGGTGTCCTTGCTCAAATTCCGGGTCAGGCGTTCGCTGAGGATTTCCAATGTTCGATCGCCCGCGGCGTGGCCGAACGTGTCGTTGACTTCTTTGAAGCGGTCCAAGTCCAGGTACAAGAGCGCGAGCGAGCGGTGGTTGCGGCGCGAGCGTGCAATGGCCTGTTGCAGCAAGTGCTGGAATTGCATGCGGTTGGGCATTTTGGTGAGCGTGTCGTAGCGCGCCAGATAGCGGATTCGCCGTTCAGCACGTTTGCGCTCGGTGATGTTGCGCGCCACATAGATATTTCCCTGGAACTGCGGATCCTCGGTCGAGATCGAGGAACTGGCCATGGACACAGGGATGGTCTGACCGCTCGCCGTGCGCAGCACGGTCTCGCGCGCCTCCGGCGCTGAGTTGCTCAAATCGAAGGCGCTGCGATGCTTCTCGTCGATGAAGCTGATCAACGGCTTATCCAGCAGATCGGCTTCGCGGTAACCCAGCAATCGCTGCGTGGCCTCATTGCAGCTCTTCACGACGCCATCGGGCGAGGTCACCAACACGGCATCGCTCAGGCTGTTGAGCACCGTGTTGAGGTAATTCTTGGTGATGGTGGTTTCATTCAGTTTCTGCCGCATGCGCTCGAGCGCGAACTGCAGATCGCCGAGTTCGTCATGGCGCACCACATCAAGGGGTCGGGTGTAATCGCCTTGGCCGATACGGTCGGCGCTTTTTACCAGAGCGGAGATGGGTCTTGCCAGTTGTCGGGCGATGAACCACGCGCCGGCCAAACCCAACAGCAGCATCGGAATCGTGATGCCGGCCAGCAAGCCTCGCAGGCGCTTGCTCTGTAAGCCCTGCTGGCTCTCCAATTGTTTGCGGATACTGGCCAGAGTCTCGTGCATCTCGGCACGGCTCATCCAGATCCGCAAGGAACCGACGCGGTGCACGGGCGCCGACACCAGGTTCGAATGAATCGTGCTCTGAAAGACGAACCAGTCACCGCTTTGCCTGGTGTCGCTATCGCCACCGCTGAACAGCAGCGAGTCGCCGCGGTCCAGGACCTCGACGCGTTCAATGTCGCGCTCATCGAGCAGCCGTCCGGCGATCGACGCAACCGCCGCCTTGTTGCCCGACGCCAGCGCTGGGGCGAGCGAGGTGCCGGTAATTTCGCTTAGACTGCTGGCACGGGTTTCGAGGTCCGCTTCCAGCTTTTGCGCCACCGTGGCATAGGTGAGCTGATTGACGTATGCGGAATCCACCCGGTGTTCGTAGTAAGCCAAGCCGGTCAAAATCAGCGACAGTCCGGCGCCTACCGCCAGAGCTAGAAGCAAATACTTGGTTTTAAGGCTTCGCGCCATTGCCAACACCTGTGGAATCCCAGCTTAATCATACTCGTTCACGACAAACCTCATAGGGGGACCGCGGTACAATCCCAGCAGATGGACGCGAAATATGCGCATTGACATCTATTCCGACACCATTTGTCCCTGGTGCTATCTCGGCAAGCGACGCTTTGAGCTTGCGGTGGCCGCGCGCCCGCAATATGAGCCGCGGGTGACCTGGCGGCCATTTGAGCTTAATCCCGAGCTACCCTCTGACGGAGTCGACCGTACGAGCTACCTCGAGGCCAGGCTGGGGAGCGCCGAGCGCGTGGCGGAGGCGCATGCCGAGTTGCAACGCCAGGGGCAGGCCGCCGGCATCGAATTTCGTTTCGATCTGATTCAGCGGGTGCCGAATACCCGCCGCTCGCACCTTTTGATTGCCCATGCGGCACGTTCGGGTCGCCAGTCCGTCGTCAAGGAGCGGGTGATGCGGGCATATTTCGAGGAAGGTTGCGATATTGGGGACATCGATGAATTGGTCAGGCTGGGGGTCGAAGCCGGCCTGGTGGAGCATGAGTCGCGTTCCGCGCTCATTCTGCGCGCCGGTCAGGATGGGGTCATTGCCGCCGAACGCCACGCCACGGTGCTGGGTATCACCGGCGTTCCAACCTTCGTATTCGACGGCCAATACACGATTTCAGGTGCCCAGGAGGTCGGAA
>JBDUEQ010000006.1:0-9809 GCA_040002315.1 Gammaproteobacteria bacterium | reverse complement strand
TGCCGGTGCCGGCGCGGGTGAAGCGAGGCGTGCCGCATCACTCAGCAAGACTTGCTGTTTGACGGCGGCCGCCAGTTCAAAGACAGCCATGGCGTACAGAGCACTGTGATTGTAGCGGGTGATCACGTAGAAATTGTTGTAGCCCACGCGCCAATGCACTCCGTCGGCCTCATCTGCGGCGATCAGCAGGACGGGCGCATCCGGGGGCAGTGTACTATCAAAATTCACAGCTTTTGCGTGCAACGACTGCACCGTTTCCGACAGTGCGAGCTTGCGGCCATCGAGGTCCGCCGATTTACCTTCATCGACGCTGGCTTCGCTCAGCACGGGCTCGCCGGCATTCCAGCCATGTTCCTTGAGATAGTTGCCGACGCTCGCGCATACGTCGTCCCAGTTGGTCCACAAGTTGATCCGCCCATCGGCATCCGCATCGACCGCGTAGCGCCGGTAGTTGGAGGGCATGAATTGCGGCGCGCCCATCGCCCCGGCGTAGGATCCTTTCAGGCTCAAGGGATTGACGCTCAAATCCCGGGTCAGCAGCAGGTACTGCTGCAGCTCATCGCGGAAGAATTTCGCACGCGCGGGGTAATCGAAGGCCAGCGTCGCCAGGGCATCGAGCACTCGATACGACCCCGTCAGTCGCCCATAGTAGGTTTCGATGCCGACGATGGCGGCCAGATATTCCGGTGCGACGCCGCTGCGAATGCTGGCTTGATCCAGCGCCTGACGGTGCGCTATCCAAAATTCCGTGCCCTCACGGATGCGCCTTTCGGTGATGAAGATCGGACGATACTCGAACCAGGGTTTGGCCTTTTCCGCGGGCCGGTCCATCGCGTCGATAATGGAGGGTTGGCTCTGTGCCGCCTTCAGCAGTTTGCGCAATTGGTGCTTGGTGAAAGGGCTGGTGGCGGCCATGTGCGCGATGAAGTCTTTAACGTCGGCGCGCTTGACGTCGAGCGCGGCGGCGGGAGCACAGGCCGTAGACACCACTGCGGCCAGGAACAGACACTTCGAGGCGGATAATATGGGCACGCGGCTACGAACCGATGAGCTTGCGATGCGAATGCAGCGACATCAATATGCCGAACCCGGCCAACAGCGTGACCATGGAGGTGCCGCCGTAGCTGATCAGCGGCAGAGGCACCCCGACCACCGGGAGTATGCCGCTCACCATGCCGGAATTGACGAACACATAGACAAAGAAGCTGAGCGCGATGGCACCGCCCGTCAAGCGCGCAAACGTGTCCTGGCCCTGCATGGAAAGGTATAGCGCGCGTCCGATGACGACTCCGTACAGCGACAGGATCAGCAGCTGGCCGAGCAAACCGAACTCCTCGCCGATGACTGCGAAGATGAAATCGGTGGATCGCTCGGGCAGGAATTCGAGCTGCGCCTGGCTGCCGTTCATATACCCCTTGCCGAATACGCCGCCGGAGCCGATGGCAATTTGCGACTGGATGATGTGGTAGCCGGCGCCGAGCCGGTCTGTCTCCGGATTCAAGAAGGTCAATATCCGCTGGCGCTGATAATCATGAATGAAATGCCAGGCGGCCCACGCGGCACCGCCCAGCAGCGGTATGGAAATCAGGATGAGCTGGATCTGCAGTCCGGCCAGCAGCATGACTATGAGCCCGGAAGCTGCAATCAACAGCGCCGTGCCAAGATCCGGCTGCGTGATGATCATCGCAGTCGGAATGGCAATCATGATGCCCATCACCAGCAGATCCTTGAACGTCGGCGGTAGAGGACGCTCATGCATGTACCAAGCGCACATCATGGGCACGGCAAGTTTCATGATCTCGGAAGGTTGGAAGCGCATGAAGCCGACATCGAGCCAGCGTTGCGCGCCCTTGCCGATGTGGCCGGTCACGTCGACCACGATCAGCAGTGCCACTCCGATCACATAGGCAATGGGCGCAAACAAGCGCAGGTATTGCGGAGTGGCGAGCCTGGCGAGTGCGAGCAGTGCGGCTACCGCAATGCCGATGTTCACCAGGTGATGCTCGACCATCTTCCAGTTTTGCCCGGAAGCGCTGTACACCACCAGGATGCCGATGCACACGATGATGGCCAAAACCCCGGTCAGCGGACCATCGAGCCCCAGGGCGCGCAGCGTGCGGCCGCCTGCGGTCAGCGTGCGGCGCGTTCGAGACGGCGAGAACTCATCGAAAATCATAGGCGACCCATGTATCTGCTGCGGCGGAGATTAGCGTTCATGCAAGCGGCTCAAGATGCCGACCAGCAGCGGCCAGAGCAAGGCGCCGATCACGGGCGCGAGCCAGCGGCCGAACGTGGTCACGGGATTGCCGGTGGCGCCGTCGACCCAGAACAGCACGAACTGGTAGCCGGTCAGCAGGGCGAAGATGGTCAAGCATTGTGAAAGAATCGAGAACACGCGCAGGCGCAGCCGCAGGTGCGTGGCCCAAGCGGCCATCAACGTGAGGGCGAGTGCATGTTGTCCGAGCACTACGCCCTGGATCACATCGAGAGCAAGGCCGGCCATGAACGCCAGGGTAAGTCCGCCGGCCCGGGGCGATTCAATGGACCAGTAAAACACCACCAATACCAAGAAGTCAGGACGAAAAGGCTGCACTACTGCGGGCAGCGGCAGTATCGCCAGCGCCAATGCAACCAGTGACGACAATGCCATGGGTAATCGGCGGATTCGAGTGTCGCGCATCATTTGTCGCTGGCTCCCGCCGGCGGCGGCCTGGTCGTCGATCCGGGCGGAGCGGATGCGGCGCGTGCGGCGGCCTGGGGCTTCAACCAAACGAACATCAGCTCGCGCGAGCGATCGAGCGCGGCGGCCGGCTTCACATCGACGTCGGCGAGAGACTGAGCGGGATCGCGCTTGACCTCCGCCACGGAGCCGACCGGGTAGCCGGCGGGAAATCCGCCGCCGAGCCCGGAAGTCACCAATAGGTCCCCGGCAATGACATCGGCGCTGGTGGGCAGATACGGCAGCTTGAGCCGGCCCATGTCGCCGGTGCCCACTGCGATGGTGCGCAGCCCGTTGCGATTGACCTGCACCGGGATGGCGTGTGTCGCGTCGCTGACCAGAATGACTTCAGCGGTCAACTGACCGACGCGCGCGACCTGCCCGAACACTCCGCCGGCGTCCAAAACCGCTTGCCCGACGAATACTCCGTCCTGCGCGCCGCGGTCCACCAGCACTCTTTCGCGGAAGGCATCCAAGTCCACGTCCATCACATTGCCGATGATGAAGCGGTCGGTTATTCCGGCAGTGCTGTCGCGCAAGGCGCGCAAACGTTCGCTCTCGGCTTCCAGCGCCTCATAGCGCTGCAACCGGAACTGGGCCAGGCGCAGGTCCGACTCTAGTTTGGACTTGTCGGCGCGCAGAGCCGCGCGCGACGACACGCTTTCGCGAAACCAGTCCCAACCCTCGAAAGGGCCGGCGACGGCAATTTGCACGGGGTAGGCCACGATCGACAGCACGCGGCGGATCTTGCCGAGATGATCGTAGCGCTTGTCGACGATGATCAGCGCAAGGGCGAACAGGGAATACAACACGCACCGGAGCAGCAGTCCCGTCGTTCGACCGGAGACGTCGGTGCTACGAAAGGCGACCATGGGCTTCAGAATTCCCTAGTCGCGTGCATTACTCCAGTCCGAATATGCCCGGTCCGTTTTCCTCGGTGAGTTCGAGGATCCGGCCGCCGCCGCGCGCCACGCAGGTCAACGGATCGTCCGCAACCACCACAGGAAGGCCGGTTTCTTCCATGAGCAATTTATCGACGTCCCGCAACAATGCGCCGCCGCCGGTGAGAACGATGCCGCGCTCGGCGACGTCGGCTCCCAGTTCGGGCGGAGTTTGCTCGAGCGCCTGTTTGACCGCGCCGACGATGCCCTGCAGAGGTTCCTGCAGCGCCTCCAATATTTCGTTCGAGTTCAAAGTGAAGCTGCGCGGTACGCCTTCGGATAAGTTGCGGCCCTTGACGGAAATCTCCCGCACCGTTTGGCCGGGATAGGCAGAGCCGATTTCCAGCTTGATGCGTTCCGCCGTGGCCTCACCGATCAAGATGCCGTAGTTACGCCGCACGTAGTTGGTAATGGCCTCGTCGAACTTGTCGCCGCCGATGCGCACACTGGCCGCATACACGATGCCGTTCAAGGAAATGACCGCCACTTCGGAGGTACCGCCGCCGATGTCGAGCACCATCGAGCCGCGCGCCTCCTGTACCGGCAAGCCGGCGCCTACCGCCGCCGCCATGGGCTCGGGGACGATATCCACACTGCGCGCGCCGGCGCCCTCAGCCGACTCCTTGATGGCGCGCCTTTCCACTTGGGTGGAGCCGAACGGCACGCACACCAGCACCCGGGGGCTCGGGCTTAGGAACCGATTGCCGTGTACCTTTTTGATGAAGTGCTGCAGCATTTTCTCGGTGTAGGTGAAATCGGCAATGACGCCGTCCTTCATCGGGCGGACGGCCGTAATGTGCCCCGGGGTTCGCCCCAGCATGTTTTTCGCTTCCATCCCGACTGCAACGATGATCTTGCCGCCCCGCGTGGGTTCATCCTGCACCGCGACCACGGAGGGTTCGTTGAGCACAATCCCGCGCTCGCGAACGTATATCAGGGTGTTGGCGGTACCAAGATCGATTGAGAGGTCATTTGAGAAATAACCTCTAAGGCGTTTGAACATGGGGTATTTTTTCTATGAAAAGAGGGGGTTAAAAATTTGCGCTAATGTAACAACCGACACGACATTCAGCAAGGCAACGTGTATCATTCATAACGCTTATTTTGCGTGAGATGACACGCACTTTTGAGCGATTCTATGAGCCTAAGCCGTCAAGACGTCGAAAAAATCGCGCACCTCGCGCGCCTGTCGATCACCGAACAAGAGATGCCGGTCTATGTGACCAGCTTGTCGAGCATCGTCGATTTTGTCGACGAGCTGTCGCGGGTACATACCGGCGACGTGCTGCCCATGGCACATCCTCTCGACGGCCAGCAGCAGCGTCTGCGCGCGGATGTGGTGACCGAGAGCGACCATCATGAGAAATTCCAGGCTAATGCACCGGCCGTGCAAGCCGGTTTATACGTCGTGCCCCGAGTGATCGAGTAGGGTGCTGCACAACCTTTCCATTGGCGAGCTAAGCCGTAGCTTGAATTCGGGCCAGATTTCGAGCGTGGAGCTCACGCGGCACTTCTTGGCGCGAATCGAGCGCTTGAACCCGGCTTTGAATACGCTCATCACCCTGACCGCAACCCAAGCTCTGGAGTCGGCGGCGCGTGCCGACGCCCGCCGCGCCGCCGGCGAGGAGTGGGGCCCGCTACTCGGCATCCCCCTCATTCATAAAGACATTTTCTGCACGGACGGGGTGCGCACCAGCTGCGGCTCGCGCATGCTGGACAACTTCATCGCACCCTACGATGCGACTGTGGTGGGCCGCCTCAAGGCGGCGGGCGCGGTCATGCTGGGCAAGGCCAATATGGACGAATTCGCCATGGGCTCGTCCAATGAGACCAGCTATTACGGGCCCGTCAAGAATCCCTGGGATACGACGAAAGTCCCCGGGGGGTCGTCGGGTGGGTCGGCGGCGGCGACGGCCGCGCGTCTGGCGCCATTTGCCACGGGCACGGATACCGGGGGCTCGATCCGCCAGCCCGCGGCATTGACCGGCGTGACCGGTGTCAAGCCGACGTATGGACGTGTGTCGCGGTTCGGCATGATTGCCTTCGCTTCCAGCCTCGATCAGGCCGGCGTGTTTGCGCGCAGCGCCGAGGACGCGGCGCTTGTCTTAAAGGCCATGGCGGGCTTCGACGCGCGCGATTCGACCAGTATCGACACCCCCGTTCCCGACTATCCGGCGACCTTGAATGCGCCGCTCAAGGGCTTGAAAATTGGCCTGTTGCGCGAGTTTTTCGATGGTCTGGAAGCGCGCAACGCGGCGCTGATTCATGACGCATTGAAGGTGTACACGGATCTCGGCGCCGAGACGCTGGAGGTCAGTTTGCCGCACCTGCCCCTGTCGGTGCCCACGTATTACGTGGTGGCGCCGGCGGAGTGCTCCTCCAATCTATCGCGCTTCGACGGCGTGCGCTTCGGCTATCGCTGCGAGGCACCGAAGGATTTGTTGGATCTGTATAAGCGATCTCGCGGCGAGGGGTTCGGCGCCGAAGTCAAGCGCCGCATCATGACGGGCACCTATGTGCTGTCGGCCGGGTATTTCGATGCTTATTATTTGAAGGCCCAAAAGGTGCGGCGCTTGATCACCGACGATTTCCGCGCGGCATTCGGACAGGTGGATCTATTGATCGGCCCCACCACGCCGACGCCGGCCTTCGCCATCGGCGCCAAGATCGACGATCCGGTCACCATGTATTTGAACGACATCTACACCATCGGCGCCAATCTGGCGGGTCTGCCGGGGTTGTCCCTGCCTTGCGGACTCATCGATGGTTTGCCCATGGGCTTGCAGTTGATCGGGCCGCATTTTGCCGAGGCCAAGCTGCTGAATGCGGCGCACCTATTTCAGCAGTCGACCGATTGGCACAAGCAATCGCCGCGCGGGTTCGAATGATGACCGATTGGGAAGTAGTCATCGGGCTCGAGATACACGCGCAGCTCGCCACCAAATCGAAGATCTTCTCCGGATCGGCGACGACGTATGGCGCGCCTCCCAACGCCCAGGCCGATCTCGTGGATTTGGCGTACCCCGGCGTACTGCCCGTGCTCAACGCCGAAGCGGTACGCATGGCGGTCAAGTTTGGGCTCAGCATCGGCGCCGAGGTGGCGCGCCGTTCTGTGTTCGCGCGTAAGAACTACTTCTACCCCGATTTGCCGAAGGGCTATCAAATCAGCCAGTACGAGCTGCCGGTGGTCAAGCAGGGAAAGCTTGCTGTGATGCTCGATGACGGCACCGTCAAGACCATCGGCGTGACCCGCGCGCATCTCGAGGAGGATGCCGGCAAGTCACTGCATGAGGGCTTGGCCAATGCCAGCGGCATCGATTTGAATCGTGCCGGCACGCCGCTGCTCGAGATCGTGTCCGAGCCCGACATGCGCTCCGCCAAGGAGGCGGTGGCGTATATGAAGAAGATCCACACCCTGGTGCGCTACCTCGAGATCTGCGACGGCAATATGCAAGAAGGATCGTTTCGCTGCGACGCCAATGTGTCGGTAAGGCCGCGGGGCCGTGAAAAATTCGGCACTCGCGCCGAGATCAAGAATCTGAACTCCTTTCGCTTTGTCGAGAAGGCAATTCATTACGAAGTGGCGCGTCAAGTGGACTTGCTCGAGAGCGGCGGCACAGTGCTGCAGGAGACGCGTCTATACGATTCGGACAAGGACGAGACCCGCTCCATGCGCTCCAAGGAGGAAGCGAACGACTACCGGTACTTTCCCGACCCCGACCTCTTGCCGGTGCACATCGACGAAGCGTTCATCGAGGCCGTGCGGGCTACCCTGCCGGAGCTGCCCGACGAGAAGGCCGCGCGCTTCGTTCAGGACTTCAGCTTGTCCACCTATGACGCCGGCGTGCTTTGCGCCAGCCGCGAGCTCGGCGCATATTTCGAGGCGGTGGTTGCGGCCTTGGGCGCCGGGCACGCCAAGCTGTCCGCAAATTGGGTGATGGGCGAATTGTCGAGCGCGCTCAATCGCGATAGCGTCGATATTGTGTTCTCTCGCGTCTCTCCGCAGCATTTGAGCGGCCTGCTGCTGCGGATCGTCGATGCGACCATCTCGGGGAAGATAGCCAAAGAGGTCTTCGAGGCGATGTGGTCCGAGGGCAAGACCGCGGACGACATTATCGTGGCCAAAGGCCTGCGGCAGATCACCGACTCCGGTGCCATCGAAGGCGTGATCGACGCCGTGATGGCCGCCAATCCGAAACAGCTCGCCGACTACCGTTCCGGCAAGGACAAATTATTCGGCTTCTTCGTCGGCCAAGTGATGAAGGCCACCGGAGGCAAGGCAAACCCCGCGCAGCTCAATGAATTGCTCAAAGCCAAGCTGGACTCGTAATGCATGATCGCGACTGCCTGCATCGCTTCATGTTCGAGCAATACCCGATTCGCGGACACCTGGTGCACCTGGATGCCTCTTGGCGTGCGCTGATCGAGCATCGCGAGTACCCGGCGGCCATTCGCGATACGCTGGGCGAAGCGGTGGTGGCCTCGCTGCTGTTGGCGGCGACAATCAAGTTCGAAGGGGTGCTGTCGCTGCAATTGCAGGGCGACGGACCCATGCACCTCATGCTGGCACAATGCACCAGCGGTCTCGGAGTGCGCGGTCTGGCGCGATATCGCGAGGGTGAATCTACGAGCATGGGCCGGATGGCCGACTTGA
Organism: Gammaproteobacteria bacterium; assembly: GCA_040002315.1. GTDB lineage: Bacteria > Pseudomonadota > Gammaproteobacteria > Steroidobacterales > Steroidobacteraceae > Bog-1198. The sequence goes on along the minus strand of JBDUEQ010000006.1, from coordinate 1,495 downwards.
TCGGCAGCGGCAATCTCACCGTCACCTTGGAGACCGACGACGGCTCGCGGCGCTACCAAGGAATAGTACCCATAGCGGGCCAACACCTGGCCGAATCGCTGCAAGGTTATTTCGAGAATTCCGAACAACTGCCGACACGGCTGTGGCTGCATGCCGATGCGGCCGGAGTCAGCGGGATGCTGATGCAGAAACTTCCTGCATCGGACGCCAAGCCGGAGGTTGACGTGGCGGCGCTGGACGACGCGTGGCGGCGGGTGCAGCTGATCGGCGAGACGCTCACGCCGGAGGAAATGCGCACCTTGGCCGACGCGCAAATTCTGCACCGCTTGTTCAATGAAGATGATGTGCGCCTGTTTGAACCATCGCCCGTGTATTTTCGTTGCCGGTGTTCACGCGAAAGGGTGAGCGGCATGCTGCAGGGCCTGGGCGAAGCGGAAACGCGTTCCGTGCTGGCGGAGCGCGGCGACGTCGAGGTGCGCTGCGATTTTTGCAACCGTGCCTATGTCTTCGACGCAGTAGACGTCGCCCGTTTGTTCAATGCAGGCGTTGTGGGCGGGGGCGGCAGCTTGGTGCATTAGCGGGCTATGCATTTGCCGCGTGCTGCAGCCTTTAGCATCGCATGGACTGTCACCGCTGCATGCTTGGCCTGCAGCGTCGCGCTTGCCGATGACGCGCCCTTCTACGCCAACACCTTCGAGAAGGTTCCGGCCAGCGCGGCCATGACGGCGCTTGGCCGCGCCCTGTTCCTCGATCCTTCCTTGTCGGCGTCTGGCAACGTGTCCTGCGCGACCTGCCATGATCCCAAGCGAGCCTTTGGACCGCCGAATGACTTGCCGGTGCAGCGCGGCGGCAGCGATGGGCGGCGCCCCGGGGTGCGTGCCGTGCCGTCGCTCACCTATAGCCAAAACATACCGCCCTTCACCGAACACTATATTGAGGATGAAGGCGACGACAGTATCGACCAAGGCCCGGCGGGAGGCCGCAATTGGGACGGCCGCGCACAGTCGGCTCATGACCAGGCGCGGCTGCCGCTGTTCTCGCCCTTCGAGATGGCGAATGCGAACGCCGCGGCGGTGGTTGAGAAAGTGCGACGTGCGCGCTACGCGACACTGCTGCGTGACACCTTCGGCGATCATGTGCTCGATGACGAGGCATCGGCATTCAAGGCCGTGCTGATGGCCCTGGAGACATTTCAGCAAAGTCCCGCCGAGTTCTTTGCGTACAGCAGCAAGTACGATGCCTGGCTGCGGCATCAGAGCGCACTGAGCAACAGTGAATTGCGGGGTCTGGCCGCCTTCAATGATCCGGCCAGGGGGAATTGCAACCGTTGTCATCCGAGCGGGATGCGCAACGGCGCCTTCCCGCAGTTCACGGATTTCGGTTATGCCGCGCTCGGCGCGCCGCGCAACCGTGCCATTCCGGCGAATGCGGACCGCCGCTATTACGATCTCGGATTGTGCGGACCGCTGCGCACCGATCTCGCGGCAGACACGCA
>JBDUEQ010000005.1:0-22503 GCA_040002315.1 Gammaproteobacteria bacterium | reverse complement strand
CGCCAGCGCTTGCGATAGCGGGTCAAATGATTGAGTGTCAAATTGGTGGTCACGGTCTTGAGCCAGCCGCCCGCCATAGGGCTGGCGCGCAGCTGCGGGAAATGTTGGAACGCCCGGAGGAAGACCTCCTGCGCAATATCCTCGGCCTGGCCGTCGTTTCCCGACAGGCGGGCGGCGGTCGAGAAAACCATGTCCTGATACGCACGCATAAAGGTCGTGAACTCGGTTGAGCGGTCTGGCTCGGGGGTTGAGTGATGCACTGGAGTGTGTTCGTTTAGGCCCAAAACACCGCCGACCGGAAAAAGTTGCAGTACTGCGACGCAAGCGGATGATACGGCCGCTGCTTCGCGCGCGATGCATCCGCAACGCTGCCAGGCTCAACGGGGCCGGAAACCCGCCTGGGGCCGCGCTCAGGAATGCTGCAGCCGATGGCTGAGATTTGCCTTCACCGCCGGCCATTCGCGGTCGAGGATGCTGTAGACACAGGTGTCGCGCAGAGTGCCGTTGGGTGCAACCACATGCTGGCGCAGTATTCCATCCAATCTGGCACCCAAGCGCTCGATGGCCGTTCGACTCTGGCAGTTGAAGAAGTTTGTGCGGAATTCCACGGCGATACAGTTCAGCCGTTCGAACGCGTGGCTCAAGAGCAATAGCTTGCACTCGGTGTTCAATGCGCTGCGCTGCACGCGCTTTCTATACCATGTGGAACCGATCTCCACGCGCCGATTGAGCGCATCGATGTTCATGTACGTGGTCATGCCCACCGCCGTGTTCGTGGATTTTTCGATGACGGCAAACGGAACCATCGAGTCCTGCGCCTGAAGACCCAGGCGCCGCTCAATCTCCGCCCGCATTTTATCCGGGCTGGGAACGCTCGTGTACCACAAGGTCCAGAGCTCGCCGTCTTTCGCAGCCTCCACCAGGTCGTCGTGATGAGACTGCGACAGCGGCACAAGCGACACGTGCCGCCCGTGCAGCGACACAAAATCTGTAAGGCTCACTTTTCACCCCGTCGATGGGAGAATGATGGCTGCGCATTATGGAGATGGCGGGACAGCAACGCCACTCGGCATAATGCAGCCATGACCTCGCGAATCGTTTACTCCACCGGGCTCGGCGCGCTGTGTCCGAATTGCCGCCGGCCGGTACGCGTGTGTGCATGCCCGAAGGGTGCTCCGGGTGCCGCCAAGGCCACGGCGGTGCGCGTGGGCCGGGAGATCAAGGGTCGTGCGGGCAAGGGAGTGACGACGATTGCGGGACTGCCGATGTCGCTGTCCGACATCGATTCATTGGCCGCCAAGCTCAAGAAGCGCTGCGGATCGGGCGGCACCGTGCGCGAGGGGGTTATCGAGATTCAGGGCGATCATCGCGATGTCATCGTCGCGGAGCTGATCAAGCTCGGATGGGCGGCAAAGAAATCCGGAGGATAGGCGGCAACCGCCACCGTCCCCGGCTTAGCCGCTCGACAGCCGATGGTGTATCATGGGGCATCGCGATAAGAGCTGTCTGGAGAGAGTCCTTTCGTAGGACCGCCGAAGGCGCAACCGCCCGGAAACGCTCAGGCACATGAACGGCAGACTCTCGCGATCTCTGGAGAGCGATCGCGCTTTGAGGCGATCCACCGAAGGGGAGCAGCGCTGCAAGGCGCGCGATCTCTCAGGTTCAAAGGACAGAGGGGCAGGGCACATGGGTGCGTGTCTCTTAATTCTTTTGCCGAGAGGTCGCGATGGGTCTGAAGACAGCGCTCTATGATATCCATGTGGTGCAGGGAGCCAAAATCGTTGATTTCGGCGGCTGGGAAATGCCGCTGCACTATGGCTCGCAGATAGAAGAGCATCACGCGGTGCGCCGCGATGCGGGCATGTTCGACGTGTCCCACATGGGGGTCGTCGATCTGACCGGCGACCGGGTTCGCGAGTTCCTGCGAAACCTACTGGCCAACGACGTGGGACGGCTGAAGATCCCGGGCAAGGCACTGTATTCCTGCATGCTGCTGCCCAACGGCGGCGTGCTGGACGATTTGATCGTCTACTTCCTGTCGGAAAATCTGTTTCGCTTGGTGGTCAACGCCGGCACCCGCGACAAGGATCTGGCGTGGATTACGCAGCACGCGCAGTCCTTCGGCGTGAGCGTCAACCTGCGCCGGAATTTGGCCATGATTGCCATTCAAGGACCGAATGCCCGGCAAAAGACGCTGCCGGTGCTTGAACCGGCACAGCGCGCCGCCGCTCTTGAACTAGCACCGTTCCACGGCGCGCCCTTCGATTCCTGGTTCATCGCGCGCACCGGTTATACCGGCGAGGACGGATTCGAAGTGATGCTGCCGGCCGCTGACGCCGACAAAACCTGGCGTGCGCTGCGCGCGCAGGGGGTTGCGCCCGCGGGCCTGGGTGCCAGGGATACCTTGCGGCTGGAAGCCGGCATGAACTTATACGGCAACGACATGGATGAAGATCATCATCCCTTGGAATCGGGTCTTGCGTGGACTGTGGCCTTCGAGCCCGGCGAGCGAGATTTTCTCGGCCGGCAAGCCTTAGAGGATCTGCGAAACGCGGGCGGCCCGCAACTCGTGGGCTTGCTGCTCGAGGAGCGCGGAGTGTTGCGCAGTCACCAGAAGGTCGTGATGGACCAGCAAACGCTGGCTCACCAGCACTCCGGTCAATCTTCGGCCGACGCGGCTTCGCCGGCGTCCAGCGGCGGCGAAGTCACCAGCGGTACTTTTTCTCCCACTTTGAATCGCTCCATAGCGCTCGCGCGTGTGCCACGGACCACGGCCGCGAGAGTTCAGGTCGAAATTCGCGGCAAGCTGCATGCCGCTCGCATCGTCAAGCCGCCGTTCGTGCGGCATGGAAAGGCATTGATTTCACTTTAGCCATGAGGGGATTTATTTTGAGCGACATACCCAATGATTTGCGATACACCAAGAGCCACGAGTGGATGCGCAAGGTGCCTGGCGGGGCGCCTAACGGCGTGGTCGAGATCGGGATTTCCCAACACGCGCAGAGCGCCCTCGGGGATCTAGTATTTGTCGAGGTCCCGGAGGTGGGGCGAAATTTGAAAGCCGGCGAGGCCAGTGCAGTCGTCGAATCCGTCAAGGCGGCTTCCGATGTCTACAGCCCGGTGAGCGGCAAAGTCATCGCCGGGAACGGCGAATTGGCGGCGCAACCCGAACTGGTCAATGAGGACCCGTACGGCACGGGATGGCTGTTCCGCGTGCAGACCCATGCGCCCCTCGACGAGGACTCCCTCATGAGCGCCGCGGCCTACGCGCAATTTCTCGCCGATGAGGCCAAGTAGGGAATCTCATGGCATTCATACCTCACACGGCCGACGACATCGATCGCATGCTGGAGTACATCGGTGCGCAGTCGATTGACGATTTATTCGACGAAATTCCTGCCGGGTTGCGAGCCGGCGCGCTCAAGCTGCCGCCTGCGATGGGCGAAATGGAATTGGGGCGCCTGCTCACCGAACGCGCAATGGGCGACGGCCGGCCGGTGAATTTCATCGGCGCTGGGGCCTACGAGCATCACATTCCGGCTCCGGTGTGGGCCATCACGACCCGCGGTGAGTTCTATTCGGCCTACACGCCATACCAAGCCGAGGCCAGCCAGGGCACTTTGCAATTGATTTACGAATATCAATCGATGATGTGCGCGCTCACGGGCATGGAAGTGTCGAATGCCTCGCTGTATGACGGCGCCTCAGCTCTGGCGGAAGCCTGTCTCATGGCGGTGCGTGCCAATCGCGGCTCGAGCTCGCGGCGCGTTTTAGTGCCGCGCACCGTGAATCCCACCTACCGCCAGGTGGCGCATGCGATCGCCGGCAATCAAGGCATGGTTTTTGAATCCGTGGAGTTCGATCGATCGACGGGGCGCACTGCGCTCGCCGCCGTGCAGCCCTATAGCGGGCAGGATGTAACGGCTTTGGTCATTCAGCAGCCGAATTTCTTCGGCTGCCTGGAAGAAGTCGATGAACTCACTGACTGGGCGCATCAGAACAAGATTCTGGTGATTGCAGTGGTCAATCCCATTTCGCTCGCGGTGCTGAAAGCGCCGGGACAATGGGGCACGCGGACCGATGCGGGCCATGGTGCCGACATCGTGTGCGGCGAAGGCCAGCCGCTGGGCGTGCCTCTGTCCTCGGGCGGTCCTTACTTCGGATTCATGACCACGCGCATGCAATACGTGCGGCAAATGCCGGGTCGAATCGTCGGACGCACCGTGGACACACAGGGCCGGCCGGGGTTCAGCCTCACTCTGCAGGCGCGCGAGCAACACATACGGCGCAGCAAGGCGACGTCGAATATATGCACCAACCAGGGACTGCTGGTGACTGCCGCGACCATTTACATGTCGCTTCTGGGGGCCGCCGGCTTGCAACGCGTGGCGGCGGCGAGTTTGCAGCGCACCGCTGACTTGGTCGCGCGCTTGAGCGCGGTCGCAGGGGTGAAGGCCGCGTTCACAACGCCGCGCTTTCACGAGGCTGTGCTGTTGCTGGATCGTGCGGTCCCGCCGGTGCTGAGCGCTCTGGCGCAGCACGGCATTTTGGGCGGACTCGACCTCACCGACCGTTACCCTGAACTAGGCCACGCGCTCTTGGTGTGCGCGACCGAAACCAAACTCGACGTCGATATCGATGCGTATGCCGCTGCGCTCGCCGACGTCATGCACGTCTCGCGCGCCGCGGCATGAGTAAGCAGAGAATTGAGGAGAAGACCAATGACTGAGTTACGTGCCAGGGAACCGCTGATATTCGAACTCAGCAAGCCGGGACGGCAGGCAGTGACGCAGTTCCCGCCGCACGCAGCCGGAACTGCGGAGATTCCGGCGCACCTGCGCCGTGCCGCGCCGCCGGCGCTGCCCGAGGTGTCCGAGCTGCAGGCGGTGCGCCATTTCACGCGCCTCTCGCAGATGAACTTCTCGATCGATACGCATTTCTATCCGCTCGGCTCCTGCACCATGAAATATAATCCGAAGGCATGCAATAGCTTCGCCATGCTGCCGGAATTTCTGGCGCTGCATCCGCTCGGGCCCGAGCCTCAGGGGTTCATGGCCTGCATGTACGAGCTGCAGGAAATGCTGCAGGAAATCACCGGTATGCAGGGCGTCAGCCTCACACCGATGGCCGGCGCGCAGGGCGAGTTCGCCGGCGTCGCGATGATTCGCGCCTACCATCGGGCGCGAAATGACCCGGGCCGCACTGAAATCATCGTGCCGCAGGCCGCGCACGGCACCAATCCCGCCACCGCCGCCATGTGCGGCTGCAGCGTCAAGGAAATCCCCTGCGATGCAAACGGGGATGTAGATATTGAGGCGCTGCGGGCGGCCGTGGGCCCGGCGACGGCGGGCATCATGTTGACGAACCCGTCCACTCTCGGCGTGTTCGAGCACAAAATTGCCGAGGTGGCGCGCATCGTGCATGAGGCTGGTGGGCTTTTGTACTACGACGGCGCCAATCTCAACGCCATTCTCGGCAAGGTACGTCCGGGCGATATGGGGTTCGACGTCATTCACATGAACTTGCACAAGACATTTTCCACGCCGCACGGCGGCGGCGGTCCCGGGTCGGGCGCGGTCGGTGTCGGCGCGCGGCTGCGGCCGTACTTGCCGATTCCCATCGTCGGCCGTGACGGTGCACGATATCGCTGGTTGACCGAGCGCGATCTGCCGCAGTCCATCGGCCGACTGTCCGGCTTCATGGGCAACGCCGGCGTCAATCTGCGCGCCTACATCTATATGCGGCTGCTGGGCCGCGAAGGCATGGTGCGAGTCGCGGAATTCGCCGCGCTGAATGCCAACTATCTGATGAAGCGGCTGCAGGCGGCTGGGTTCGAAGCGGCCTATCCCACGCGGCGCGCCAGCCACGAATTCATTATTACGTTAAAGCGCGAAAATCGCCTGTATGGGGTAACGGCCATGGATGTGGCGAAGCGTCTGCTCGACTATGGCTTTCACGCGCCGACCACGTATTTCCCCTTGCTGGTGCCTGAATGTCTGTTGATAGAACCCACAGAGACCGAGGCCAAGGAAGACCTCGATCGCTTCTGCGAGGCCATGATCGCGATCCGGCGCGAAATGGAGCAGGAGCCCGAGAAACTGTCCTCGGCTCCGCATACAATGCCGGTGCGGCGGCTCGACGACGTACGCGCAGCGAAACAGTTGGATTTGGCATGGAAACCCGCCGCTTGAATGAGCGATAGAAACAAACCGAGCGGAATAACGCGGCTGCTGCGCGCCTTCGGCTACTCCTTTCAGGGATTTCGCCACGCCTGGCGCGAAGAAGCGGCGTTTCGCCAGGAAGTGATGCTGTCGCTGCTTATCATCCCCGCAGGCCTGTATCTTGGCCAGTCGGGCGTCGAACGCGCCATGCTGGTGAGTCCGATGTTGCTGATTTTGGTCGTGGAAATTCTCAATAGCGCAGTCGAAGCCGTGGTCGATCGTTCCGGCACCGAGCGCCACCCCCTCGCCGGCATGGCCAAGGACATGGGCTCTGCCGCCGTCATGCTGAGTTTCGCCTTGTTAGGAACCGTATGGCTCCTGGTCTTGTCCGACCACGGGCACTCCAACACATTCTCACCCTAGGATTGGCATGCCCCGCATTGCGCTGCTTTTGACTTTATTCATACTGTTCGCAACCCGCGCGCCGGCCGCCTCGGTTACAGATCCTTCGCCCCCGCCCGGGCCTGCGCCCCTGCGGGTGCCGGTGCCCGCGCCCCTGCGGGCGCCCGGTATTCCCAGCTCCCCCGCCAATTGGGCTCAGACCCTGGAGCGAATTGCCAGCGGGGTGGTCACCATTCAAATAGACAGCACGCGGGCCTTCGACACGGAGTGGAACGTGACGGCGCAGGCAACCGGCTTCGTCATTGACGCCAAGCGCGGGTTGATCCTGACGAATCGGCATGTGGTGACGCCGGGACCGGTCACCGCGCAGGCTATATTCCTCAACCGCGAGGAAGTGCAGCTATTTCCGGTATATCGCGATCCCATTCATGACTTCGGCATCTATCGCTACGATCCGGCGAAACTTAAATTCATCCAACCCGCGGAATTGCCTCTGTACCCGGCGGGCGCGGTGATTGGCCGCGAAATTCGAGTGGTCGGCAACGACGCCGGCGAGCAGCTGTCGATCCTCGCGGGTACGTTGGCACGATTGGATCGCGAAGCGCCCGAATACGGCTACGGTAAGTACAACGACTTCAACACGTTTTACTATCAGGCGGCTTCCGGTACCTCGGGCGGCTCTTCCGGCTCGCCGGTCATCGACATCGAGGGCAGGGTGGTGGCACTGAATGCGGGCGGCGCGACGGGCGCAGCCTCGAGCTTTTACCTGCCGCTGACGGCCGTGACACGAGCATTGAAGTACATCGATGCCGGCAAGCCCGTGCCCCGCGGCACATTGGAAGTCGTCTTCAAGTACACCCCCTACGATGAACTCCGGCGCTTAGGCTTGAGTCCCGATACCGAGGCGCGGATGCGCAGCGCAAACGGCAAGCTGACCGGCATGCTGGTGGTCGAAGACGTACAGCCGGGATCGGGAGCCGACGGCGTACTCGCGCCGGGGGATATTCTAGTGGCTATCGACGGCAAGCCCATCCCTGAATTCTTCGCCCTCGAGGACGTGCTTGACGGTCATGTCGGTCAACCAGTAGCCGTTGAGGTCCAGCGTGGCCGCGAGACCCTTCGACATGAGTTCGATGTGCAGTCATTGAGCGCCATCACGGCGGATGAGTACATCGAATTCGGCGAGGCGGTAGTACACACGCTGTCCTACCAACAGGCACGGCATTTCAACCTGCCCATCAAGGGTGTGTATATCGCAAACCCCGGCTATGTGTTTGCCAGCGCCGGTATTCCGCGCGCCGCCCTGATCAGTTCCTTCAACGGCAAGAAGGTCGAGAACCTCCAGGATTTCGAAGCGGCTCTCGCGGATCTCGCCGATGGCGCGAGCGCGCCGGTTCGCTATGTGACCTTGGAAGATCCGCGCGCCGCACAGTTAAAGGTCATTCGCATGGACAGGCGCTGGTTTCCGGCGCGCAAATGCAAGCGCGATGACGCCTTGGGCACCTGGCCCTGCACCGGCATCAGTCACGGACCGAGTGCCAAGAGCGAGACGCCGGCCTCGACGCAGTTCACCAAGACCGGCGATCCGCGCATCGACGCCCTCGCGCCGTCGCTGGTGATGGTTAACTTCGATATGCCGTATTCCGCCTCCGGCGTCACCGAGAAGAATTATCACGGCACGGGCGTCATCGTCGACGCGCAGCGCGGGCTGGTGGCGATCGACCGCAACACGGTGCCGATCTCCATGGGGGACGTGCGAATCACCTTCGCCGGCACGGTCGAGGTACCGGGCAAAGTGGTGTTCATCCACCCACAACACAATCTTGCGGTGGTCTCCTATGATCCACAGTCGATCGGCACCACGCCGGTGCGGGCTGCCAAGCTGCTGACCACGCCACTGGCCGCGGGCGACGATGTGTGGGTGGTGGGCCAGCGCGCCGATTCAAAGCTGCTGTCGCAGAAGACCCAGGTATCCAGCGTGGACGTGGTGGCGTTTCCGCTGTCGCGCACGCTGCGCTTTCGCGACAGCAACCTGGAGGCCGTGAGTCTCATCAATCCGCCGGGCGACTACGATGGCGTGCTGTCGGACGTGAAGGGCAATGTGCTGGCGCTGTGGTCGAGTTTCGCATTCGAATCGCAGCGCGAACTCGAGCAAGTCAACCGCGGCATGCCGGCGGAACTGGTCGCGGAGATGCTCGGCGTGGTGGCCAACGGCAAGCCTTTGTACTCCTTCGAAGCAGAGTTCAACGTGCAGTCCTTGGCCGGTGCGCGCGAGCTGGGTTTGCCTGATGAATGGGTGCGGCGTCTGGAGGAGCATAACCCGCAGCGCCGGCAGGTCCTCGGCATCGACCGTTTGGTGGCCGGCTCTCCGGCCGCTACTCTGCTCGAGCCCGGCGATCTGCTGCTCGCCATCGACGGCAAGGTGGTGAATCGCTTCCGCGAGGTGGAGCGCGCCGTGCAGAATCCGCAAGTCCGGTTAAGCGTCTGGCGCGACGGCCGCGAAAAGACCTTGCAGATGAAAACGGTGGCACTCGATGGCCGCGACATCGATCGTGTGCTGATTTGGGCCGGGGCCACGCTGCAGGCGCCGCATCGGGCGATGGCGGCGCAGCGCGGGATCGCGCCCTATGGCGTGTTCGTGTCGTTCTTTTTCTACGGCTCACCCGCGACGCACTACGGTCTGTATGCGGGCAGGCGCATCACTGAAGTCGACGGTCAGCCGACGGCGGATCTCGATGCCTTCATCAAAGCGGTCAGCGGCAAGTCCGATCGTGCCTCGCTGCGCCTGAAGACCGTGGCATGGAACGGACAGACCGATGTGATTACTTTGAAACTCGACAAGCACTACTGGCCCGCGTACGAACTCAATCGGCAAAAAGACGGCTCCTGGACGCGGACGCCGCTCGATCCGCAGGAAGTGACGGCGTCGCTGGCGCCTTCAGTGCCGCTGGCTCGTTGAGAGTTGTTGGTTGCGCGCAAACGGGGAAACGCGGCAAAGGCTCAGGTGATAATTGTGACAGACATAAAATCCAATCCCATTTCATTGGCGCTGCTAGTTCTCGGGGCAGCCTGGCTCCTCGGCGCGCGTGCCGCAGTGGGAGCCGATCTACGCTTGTACACGCTCGATTGCGGGCACGCCACGTTCAAGGACATGGGTCAGTTTTCCGATACCGGCGAATACGACGGCAAGCAGGGGGACATCGCGGATCCGTGTTTCGTCATCCGGCACCCGAAGGGGGTGCTGCTGTGGGATACGGGGCTCGGCGACAAATTTGCGGCGAGCAAGAACGGCACCGACATGGGGTCGACGGTGCACTTGTCGGTCCCTGTAACGCTGTTAGCCCAGCTCAAGTCGCTGGGCTTGGCACCCCAAAATGTAACCTATGTGGCGTTCTCGCATTTGCATTGGGATCACAGCGGCAATGCCGATGAATTTCCAGACTCGACTTGGATCATCAACCGACGCGAACTCGCCGCGGCGATCGTCACGCCGCCGCCCGACGGCATCGACCCGGCGACGTTCAGCGCCTACAAGACGGCGAAAACGCAATTGATCGACGGCGATTACGATGTCTTCGGCGATGGGACGGTACGTATTCTGGCGGCGCCGGGACATACCCCCGGGCATCAGGTGCTCCAGCTAAAACTACATAAAAGCGGCGTGGTGATTCTGTCGGGAGACCTGTACCACCTACGGAGCAATCGCGAATTCATGCGCGTACCTCCCGGCAACGCCAGCCGCGCGGAGACTCTGGCGTCGATGAACCGCATTGAGACCATCGTGAAGAACACCAAGGCGCGCTTCGTCGTGCAGCACGATCCGCTCGATTTCCAAGCGCTGCCGAAGTTGCCGGCTTATCTCGACTGAACGGCCGTGGCAATAGCGATCGACAATGCGTCCCCACAGGATCTGCCGCAGATCCTCGCGATCTACAATGAGGTCATTCGTAACTCGACCGCCGTCTATTCGGAGGAAGAGCTCACGGCGGCGCGCGGCGAGGCGTGGTTTGACGCCAAGGCGGGCAATGGATTTCCCCTGATCGTCGCCCGGGATGTCGCGGGCATCGCGGGTTTCGGCACTTTCGGCGAGTTCCGGGCGTGGCCCTGCTACTGGCAAACGGTAGAGCATAGCGTGCATGTGCGCGTGGACCGCCGCGGCCAGGGTGTGGGGCGAGCGCTGGTGGTTGAGCTATTGGCGCGGGCCGTCGCCGGCGCCAAGCACGTCATGATTGCAGGGATCGATGCGGACAATGCGGTGTCGATCGGGCTGCATCGCAGTCTGGGATTTAACGCCGTCGGCCATTTTCATGAAGTGGGATTCAAGTTCGGGCGCTGGCTCGACTTGGTATTCATGGAATGTATCCTTTCGCCGACAATGCCCTGATTGTGACGTAAGGCAAAGACCTCACCGGCTCTGGAAAAGCGGTATTGACGCACGGATGAGCGACTCTGGCCGTTAAGCGAGCTTTGTTGCCGTCGCAGTCTTGATATCATGGGGTGTGGTAAGAGCTACACAGACTGAAATAGAAGAAGCCGTCGAAGCCTTGCGCGCGGGTGATTTGGTGGTGTTCCCGACCGAGACCGTCTATGGACTCGGAGCGAATGCTTCCAATCCGGCCGCTGTGCGCAAGATATTCGAGGTGAAGGGTCGGCCGCCCGATCATCCCGTAATCGTGCATCTGGACGATCCGCGGTATCTGCACCGCTGGGTGTCGGCGCTGCCGCCCGTCGCCGAACAGCTGGCTGAGAAGTTCTGGCCGGGGCCCCTGACCTTGATTTTACCCAAGGCGGACAACGTCAACGACATCGTGACGGGCGGGCAGGACAGCATCGGGATCCGCGTACCCTCGCACCCCATGGCGCAACAGCTGCTGAACGCATTCGGCGGCGGCATCGCGGCACCGTCCGCCAATCGCTATGGGCGATTGAGCCCTACCAAGCCTGAACATGTGCGTGATGAACTGGGTGATGCGGTGGGGGTCATCTTGGACGGCGGGGACTCGCCCATCGGACTGGAATCCACCATCGTCTCCTGCCTCGATAATCAGGCGCGGCTGCTGCGGCCCGGCTTCATCACCCGCACGCAGCTGGAGCAAGTGGTCGGATCCTTGGTGATCGGTGGATTCGCTCCGCGCACACCCGGAGACCGGGCCCTGCACTATGCGCCGTCCACGCCGCTCGAAATCGTGCCGTCGGATGATCTGGAAGTGCGGGCCGGTGAAATAACTGCGCGCGAGGAAAAGGTTGCCGTGCTCGCCATGCGCCCGCCGCTGCAGACACAGCGTCATATGACCTGGATCAACGCAGGAAAGAGGCCGGATATCTACGCCCACAACCTCTACAACCATCTGCGCACGCTGGACCGCGCCGGCTGCGTGAGAATCTTCGTCCAGAGCCTGCCTGCGGATGAACGCTGGGCAGCGATCCTCGACCGGCTGCAACGTGCCAGCGGCATGGGCGATGATTCCCTCGAACTCAGTGTGAGCTAGTGGGCGAGTCGCTACGCAAACCGCGTTCTGCTGCCGGCGAATCCCTGGAGCTCAACCCGGCGGCGGATCCTTTTTCGCACGCGTCCATCCGGCATCTGGCGGCGCGCTATGGTACGCCGCTGCTGGTGATCGACGCTGAGCGCGTGCGCCGGCAATATCGGCGCCTCGCCTGCGCGCTGCCCGGCGTGGATCTGCACTATGCCCTGAAGCCTCTGCCGCACGCCTCGGTTATCGCCACGCTGCATGCCGAAGGGGCCTTTTTTGATTTGGCGACCAACGGCGAAGTCGAACTGGTGCGCCGCCTGAAAATAGCGCCGCAGCGCTGTATACACACGCATCCGATCAAGCGCGACAGCGATATTCGCACCGCCTTGGCCTACGGCGTCAATCGCTTCGTCGTCGACAACCCCGACGAGCTGCGTAAGTTCGTGAAGTACCGCAGCCGCGCGTCGGTGCTGATTCGCGTGTCATTCCGCAGCCCCGAAGCCCGGGTCGATCTGTCGCGTAAATTCGGCTGTGAGCCGCAAGCCGTGATCGAGCTGTTGCGACTGGCGGCCGAATTGCGCATCGAGATCGACGGCCTGTCGTTTCATGTGGGATCGCAGGCGGCCGGCCCCGGGATGTTCGTTGAGGCCATCGCGCGCTGCGCCGAGCTGCTGCACGCCGCTGAGAAGCTGGGCCACGCGCCCGGCATCTTGGACATCGGCGGCGGTTTCCCGGTGGACTATCTACAGCGCAGCATGCCCATCGAGGAGTTCTGCGCGCCGATTCGCGCTGCGCTGCAAAAATTGCCGCCGTCAATGCGCTTGATTGCCGAGCCCGGCCGATTCATTGCCGCGCCCGCCGCGGTCGCGGTGGCGAGCGTCATGGGCCGGGCGCAGCGCGACGGCCGCTGGTGGTACTACCTCGACGATGGCTTGTACGGCAGCTACAGCGGGCAGGTATACGATCACGCCAGCTATCCGCTGGAGGCGCTGGTGCCGTTGGCGGCGACCCATCCATCGGTACTGGCCGGTCCCACCTGCGACAGCATCGACGTCATCAACGAGCACTTGCAGTTGCCGCTGCTCAACATGGGCGATCTGGTGCTCGGGCACGTCATGGGTGCCTACACCTGGGCCTCGGCATCGGAATTTAATTTGTTTCCACGCGCCACCGTGCTGGCATTGGATCACGGCCGCGTGCTGACCGACGGGGGGCGCCGATGAGCTGGAACCGGCGCCGAGTGTTGCGGGCGGGAGGCGCGTTGGCCGGAATGTCGGCTGCCGCGTTGCTGGGGGGCAGGTCGATGGGTGCAGACACCGCCGCCGCTCTGCGCGCGGTTCGCAGCACGGCTGGGTCAGGGGACAGGCGGATTGCCCTGCTGAATCTGAACACCGAGGAGCGGCTCGCACTCGAATACTCGCACGACGGCACCTATGTGCCCGAGGCCCTGTCAGCGATCGAAGTATTGTTGCGGGACTTTCGCAGCGGCGAGCGCCACGTCATCGACCCGAGCCTCCTGGATTACTTGGTGGAAGTGGCGCACACGGTGGGCGCCGATCCGTCATTCAGCGTGATCTCAGGCTACCGATCTCCTCAAACAAATGCCGTTTTGCATGAGAAGAGCGCGGGCGTGGCTCAACATAGTCTGCATATGGAGGGCAGGGCCATCGATGTGCGCATGACCGGCGTCGATTGCGCCAGCCTGGCCGCCCATGCCGAGGATTTGAAATGGGGTGGGGTGGGATACTATCGCGCGTCCAATTTCGTGCACTTGGATACCGGCGCGTTTCGGACGTGGAAGGGCTAGGCAAGAGCGATGCCTTCGTTGAACGAACGCTCGCCGGCGGACGCATCAAACGGCAGTCATCAGCGCATGGCATGAAATATATGTGCGTTACCGTACATATCTATCGCGCGGACTTCGATAGGCTGTCTAGGTGATGAAGTACGGGCACTTAGGTCGATAACAAGAGACAGAGTATGTCCGCCGTGCACCTCCCACAGCAGAATGGCATACTTCGGGCGCTGCCTCCCGAGGCACGCAGACGCGTGTATCCGCACTTGGAGCTGGTGGAGATGCCGGTGGGGGACGTGCTCTATGACACCGGCGGTCCGCTCCATGATGTACATTTCCCGATCAACACTGTGCTCGCGCCGCTACACGTGGCGCACAACGACCGGACGGCGCAAATCGCGGTGATCGGCAATGAGGGGATGGCGGGATGCTCGCTGCTGGTCGGTGACGAGGCCGCACTGGCACAAACCGTCGTGCAGTGTCCGGGTTACGCCTTTAGGCTCAGCGGAGCGGTGCTGCATCGGGAATGTGCCCGCAGTGGCCATTTGTACACCCTGCTGCTGCGCTATAGCCAGCTCTTGATTGCGCAAATGGCGCAGACCGTATTGTGCAACACGAATCACTCATTGGAGCAGCGCCTTTGCCGCTGGCTGTTGCTGACCCTGGATCGCCAGTCGTCGAACCAATTGCCCATCAAACATGAAGTCATCGAGAAGGTAATGGGTGCGTCCGGTGCGCACGTGGCAGAAACGCTGCAGGCATTCGATTCTCTTGGCGTGATTCAGCGCGATCCAGAGCGCTTGGCCGTGGCGGACCGGCGCAAGCTGGAGCTTGCCGCGTGCGAGTGCTATTCCGCCGTGCGCAGCGACGTTGCACTGCCGCAACCGCCGACAGCGGACAAACTGGCCGACGCGTTTCCTGAATTGATGCGGGCGCTGATCAATGGGTTGAGCGCGATAGATCAGAAAGACTTGGTCAAGCAGCTGCAGGGCGCACGGCTGCGCGGAATCAACTTCGATCTCGACGCCGACGCCGGCAGTATTGGCTTGGTTGCGGCGAGTTCGCCGCGCGCCGTCAGGCGAAATGTTTTCGCCGCCGCTCACGGGCGCAGGATCCCCGTCGAGTGTCAATACTGGGTGAATCTGGACACCGATCCCTTCGGCAGGATCACGGCGATCGAGATACTCCATCCACCGTCGCCGCTCAGGGAGGAGATGCTCGATCGAGCCCGTCGTTGACGTTTGCAGCGCTGGGCACGCGCCGTGCCTCCAGTGCCTTTTGCAGCCGCTCATCGTGCCGGTATATATCGTCGAAGAACAGAATATTTCCTTTCTCTGTGGCAATGGCCGTGCCGTAGACGATGAACACGCGGATGCGGTTCTTGAGCGTGACCGTCTGGGGGGAAGATCCGTTCATGGCGGCCAGTATTTTCTCGCGGGTCCATTCGGGCGCGTCGCGCAGCACGTACTGCGCCAATCCCACGGGATCGCTGACCCGCACACAGCCATGGCTGAAATCACGGCGCGATTCTGCGAACAGGGATTGCGCCGGCGTCGAATGCAGGTACACATTGTATTGATTGGGCATCATGAACTTAACGAGTCCCAGTGAGTTGTTGGGTCCGGGACGCTGGCGCAGGCGCAATGTGCCTTTGGCAACAAGTTCGACATTTTCCCGCGTATTCGCCATGACCATGGCGGAGTTGCCGCCGCCGCTGACGATTTCCATTTGACGCCGCTCGATGTCGGCGGGATTGTTGCGCGCCGTCGGCACCACCTCGTTGAGCGCGATGCTGTAGGGCACTTCCCAGTAGGGCCGAAAGACCAGGTAGCTCATGTCGGCGGCAAACACCGGCGTCTGGGTGGAGTCGAAGGACTTGCCGACGATGACGTCCATTTGACGAATGTGCGCTTCGGAGTCGGCCGTGGACTCGAACGCAAACAGGCGAAACTGCGGAATGTTGACGATGATGGGCGCGGTCACGAGTTCCGAAGGAAGCCAGCGCCAGCGCTCCATGGTGAGTTCGATCTGGCGCACGCGGTCCTTCAGGGGCCGCGTCAGCTGGGAGAAGGTCGCAGCGCCGAGCACCCCGTCGGGCTTCTCGCCATGCCGGCTTTGGAAGTGCTTGAGGGCCTCCACGATGGACGGCGATAAGTTTGTCGGCGGCGGCGCGTCCGGCGCCGGCGGTGCGGCGTCGCCAAGCGCGGCCAGTAGCTGTTGCAGTTTCGCGGCAGCGGAATAATCCTCGCCGGGCTTCAATGATTTCGCAGTCAACGGCGGCAAGTCGGTGAGCCCGTCCTCGTCCGCCAGTGCTCGGTACTGCGACAATTTTCCTTTCAGCAGCGCGAAGTGACTGAATTGCGGCTCCAGTGCGTCGACGGCGGCGGCAACATCGACCGCTGTGGCGAGATGGGCGAGGGTGGTGGGAATGTCGAGTTTGATCCTGCCCACGCTCAAGTCATGTCCCATGGTTGCCGGATCGATCCTGCCTAGGTGCACATCCGACAGAAATCGGACGCCGGCGCGGGACAGGCCTGCATCGAACAGTGCCCATTGCTCAATGCCCGCGTGCGGCGCATCGATCAAATCAATCAGCAAGTAGACCAGCCTGTTGCCCGGATAGTCTTCGGGGTCCAAGCCGCGGTCGCCGGCGAGCCGCAGCTGCTGCAGCAGAGAGATCGCCGCCGCCGTCGGCTTCTCGCCATCGCTCCACAGCAGGCGATAGCCATTGGCTTCGTACAATTTGCCGATTTGATCGCGATCACTCGATGCCGCCGACCAATCGAGATAGGCGGGGTTGCCCTCTTCGATGATTTGCTTCAGCGCGTCTGCGGCCGGCGCGATGCTCTGGGCTTGCGTCGGCGCCGCCGGTGCTAAAGCCCATACGGCCGTGACGAACAGCACGGAAGCGAGCCGCAGTATCGCGCGAAGTCGAAATGTCGGACCGTGTCGTGCCATGATCGCCCCCATTGTCCAGCTGGTAAGATTTACCATATGTGGTCGCGAAACGTATTGTCGATAGGGTTGCTGGCGGCCGCCATGAGTGCCTGCTCCCCGCAATCACCCAGCTCACCGGGGGGGCCAGCCCCCGCGACGGCCGTCGGCGCCGGCACTCCGGCTTCGGTGGGCGCAGCGTCCTCCCCAGCGGAGGTGGGCGCGCGCATCTATAACGGCAACTGCGTCCCCTGCCATCAGCAAAACGGCGCCGGGATCCCCGGGGTGTATCCGAGCATGGCGGGGTCGCCCGTGGTCGTGGGCGATTCGGGCGCACTCGCGCTGTGGGTGATCAAGGGACGAAGACCTGCCTCCATACCGGCCGGCCGCTACTCCACTCAGATGCTGCAATTCGCTTGGATGAAGCCCGCGGACGGGGCGGCGCTGTTCACTTACCTGCGTTCTAACTTCGGCAATTCGCTGCCGCCGGTCGATGCCGCAACGGTGGCGAAGGCACTCGGTCAATGACACCACCCACGGTCATCCATGGCATGGTCGATCGCTGCCGCGCCGCGGACTATCCGCCGGCGGTCGCGCGCATGCGCTCGGGGTGGGTGGTGATGGGCGCGCGCCAGGTGTTGACGGGCTATTGCCTGCTGCTGCCGGATCCGGTGGTGCCGCATTTGAATGCGCTGCCACCCGAACTGCGCGCGCAATTTCAAGCGGACATGGCGGCGGTCGGCGATGCACTGCTCGCCGTCACTGCGGCGCTGCGCATCAATTATGCGATCTACGGCAATGTCGACCCGGCCTTGCACGCCCATATTTTTCCGCGCCTCGTCACGGAGCCCGAGGCGACGCGCACGGCACAACCCTGGGCGCTCGACTGGAATGCCGCGCCGCTGTACTCGGATGCGGCGCATGGGGAGCTGAAGCGCCGCTTGGCTGCGCTGCTCGCGGCGTGGCAGCGAGGCTAGGCAAGCACTCGCCAAGCGTCGCGTCGGCGCTTGCGTCAAACGACATTATTTCCACGCGAGTCGATGCGCAGCGCCAATTCGCGCGCCAGCGCACCCAAGTCGCTGATGGGGGCGGAGCAGGTCATCCCGGTGCAGACGTAGGCCACGGTGCCGGTAACGGGGCTCTTTGCCGCGAGCGCCGGCGGCAAGCCATCGGCATCGCGAGGAATGGCGAATATCATGCGGCCGGGCGCGTACAGGGCGCCGATTTCTGCGGACCAGCGTGCGGCCCCGGCGGCGTCGCCGCGAATGATGAGAATTTGCGTGGATGCCAGAAAGTCATCGAGCGCGTTGAGCAGGCTCATGTGTGCCTGCGGGTATTGCTGCAGCAGGGGCCATCCTGCTTGCAAGGTGCGCTCGGCGGCAGCCAGGTAGCGCAGCTCGCCGAGCAGGTACCCCAAACGGCATAGCACCGATGCGGCAACGCCGTTCCCCGACGGCATCGAATCATCGCTAAATGTCTTGCTGCGATGAATGAGTTGCTCGTGATCGGCCGCCGTGAAAAAGAAGCCGCCGGATTGGTGGTCTTCAAATTGCGCCAACAGAACTTCGGTCAGCCTGATCGCAAATTCCAAGTCCTTGCTGCGCCAGCGGGTTTGCAGTAGTTCGAGCAGCGCATCGATGAGGAAGGCATAGTCATCTAGGTAGGCCGGCAGGTGCGCGCGCCCATCCTTGTAAGTCGCGAGCAGGCGCCCGTCGCGCCACAACTGGTGGCGTATGAGGTCCACGGCCGCAGCGGCGGCATCGGCCAAGTCAGGCCGGCGCAGCACCCGGGCCGCGATCGCCAGACCCTTGATCATGAGCGCATTCCAAGCGGTAAGAATTTTTTCATCGCGCGCCGGCCACACTCGCCGGTTGCGCTCGCGCAGAAGAGTGTCGCGCGACGATGTGAGCAGCGCATTGACGGCTTGCGGCGATTGATCCACGCCGGCGGCGATGACGCCGATGGATTCATAGGTGTGCAAATGCCATTCGCCGTCGAAATTGGCGCTGCGGTCGAGGCCGAAGCGGCGCGAGAATACGGCATATTCCGACGCAGTCAGCAGCGCTTGCGCTTCGCCGGGGGTCCACACATAGAATTTCCCCTCATGACCTTCCGAATCCGCATCGAGGCTGGAGTAAAACCCGCCTTGCGGCGAACGCATGTCGCGCAGCACCCAGTCGGCAGTTTCGCTCGCGATGCGGCCAAACAGTTCCTCGCCGGTGGCAAGTGAGGCTCGAGAGTACTCGCACAGTAGTTGCGCGTTGTCGTAGAGCATTTTTTCGAAGTGCGGAATCATCCATTGGCCGTCCACCGAATAGCGTGCGAAGCCACCGCCCAACTGATCGTAAATTCCGCCTTCGGCCATACGCGTCAAGCTCAGGCTCGCCATGTACAGTGCCTTGAGGTCGGGGCTGGGCTCTGCCGACGTGCCGTACCAATGCCGCAGGCAGCGCTCGATGCTGCCGGGGTGCGGGAATTTGGGGGCTTGGCTGAAGCCGCCGTACTGCGCATCGAATGTTCGCTCGAGGGCCGCGCGGGCCTCGCGCAGCGGCGAGAGGCCGAGCGCGGCGCCGGCCGCGGGCGACGGCTCGAGACTCGCAAGCGCGGCGGTCAGCCGTGCGTTTTGTTCGGCGATTTCTGCGCCGTGGCCGTGGAAGTACTCGGCGACGCGGCGCAGCAGATCGCTGAGTGCCGGCATGCCATGGCGGGGCTCTTTCGGAAAGTAAGTGCCGCCGAAGAAAGGGGCCTGATTTTCGGGGCTCAAGAACATGGTCAATGGCCAGCCGCCGGAGCCGTGCGTGATCAGTTGCTGCGCGACCTGATAGATTTTATCGAGGTCGGGGCGTTCTTCGCGATCCACTTTGATGTTGACGAATAGTTCATTCATCAGCGCCGCCGTGGCGGGGTCCTGGAAGGATTCGTGCGCCATGACATGACACCAATGGCAGGCCGAATAGCCGATGGACAGCAGAATGGGCTTGTGATCCCGCTTGGCGGCGAGCAGAGCCTCCTCTCCCCACGGATACCAATCCACGGGATTCTCTGCGTGCTGCAATAGGTAGGGGCTGGTTTCTGCGGCAAGGCGATTGCGCTGCATGTTACAGCTCCGCGTCGGTTAGAATGCGCGCCAATATAGCCGAAGTACCTCCCATGTCCGACGCCAGTAATGCGGCAGAACTGCCTGCCCTGCGCCTGAAGCGCAACGAAGATCGCCGTCTGCACGCGGGGCATCTGTGGATCTTCAGCAACGAGGTCGACACGGACCAGACGCCACTGTCCAAGTTCAAGCCGGGCGAATTGGTGCGCGTGCTGGCGCACAACGACCGCGCGCTGGGCTTGGCCTATGTCAACCCGCAGTCGCTGATCAGTGCGCGCGTACTGGGTACCTGGAAGCTTCCCGACACTGCCTGGCTCGCCGGCCGCATCCGCGCCGCGCTCGCGCTGCGTGAGAGGCTGTATTCCAAGCCCTATTACCGGCTGGTGTACGGCGAGTCCGACGGTCTGCCGGGCTTGGTGGTCGATCGTTACGGGCCCGTATGCGTGGTGCAAATCGGCACCGCCGGAATGGAAAGGCTCAAGCTGCAAATTCAACTGGCGTTGGAGCAGGTCCTGCACAGCGAGGCGCTGCTCTTCAAGAACGACAGCTCGTCGCGCGAAATGGAAGGCCTGCCAAGCTATGTGGAGGCGGCAAAGGGCAAGTTCGACGGGTTGAACACAATTTGTGAGGACGGTCTGGAATTTCAGGCGCCGCTGGCCGAGGGACAGAAGACCGGATGGTTCTTCGATCAGGCCGCAAATCGCCGGGCGCTCACCCAGTATGTGCGCAAGGGTGCGCGGGTGCTGGATGTGTTCAGCTATGTGGGTGCCTGGGGCGTGCGTGCCGCGCAGGCCGGAGCGCGAGAGGTGCTATGCGTCGACAGCTCCGCTTCCGCGCTGGAATTGGCCGCGAGCAACGCCGAGCGCAACGGTGCCCGAATCACCCCGGTGAAGGGCGACGCCTTCGACGTGCTGGAGGACTTGGTCAAGAAGCGTGAGCGATTCGATATCGTCATCATCGATCCGCCGGCATTCGCCAAGCGCAAGAAGGACTTGCCGAAGGCGCTGGCGGCGTACAAGCGCCTCAACCAGTTGGCCATGCAAGTGCTCGGCCCTGAGGGGATTTTGGTTTCCTGCTCCTGCTCCTATCATGTGAGTCCGGAGGATTTGCAGGATGCCATAGCCAAGGCGGCGAGGGCGGCGGACAAGCACCTGCAGATCCTGGAAATGGGGGGGCAGGCGCCGGATCACCCGGTGCATCCCGCCATTCCCGAGACCCGATATTTGAAAGCCTATTTCTGTCGAGTGAACGACGGTTTAAAGTAGTAATGCCATGCTGACCTACCCGCACATCAATCCCATTGCCATCTCGATCGGGCCGGTATTCGGATTTGGGCCCTTGCGCGTGCACTGGTACGGAATCATGTACCTCATCGGATTCGTCGCGGCGTGGTGGCTGGCGCGATACCGGGCACGGCAGCCCGGTTCGACATGGACGGCTCTGGATATCGACGATTTGATTTTCTACAGCGCCATCGGCGTCATAGTCGGCGGTCGCTTGGGCTGGTGCATTTTCTACGGCCATGACGTGATCGCCGAGAGTTGGTTGAACGTGTTTCATATATGGGATGGCGGCATGTCCTTCCACGGCGGAATGACGGGAGTGCTGGCGGCGGGCTGCCTCTTCGCGCGGGTCAAGGGCAAGCGCATTGCCGATGTGCTCGATTTCCTGGCGCCCCTGCCGGGCATTGGACTACTGGCCGGGCGGTTGGGCAACTTCATCAATGGCGAGCTCTGGGGCAGGCCCACCGACTTGCCCTGGGGCTTCGGTGTACCCGACGCCAATGGAGTGTTGATTGCACGGCATCCCTCACAGCTCTACGAGGCGAGTCTCGAGGGACTGGTGCTGTTCTTGATCGTGTGGTGGTTTACCAGTAAACCGCGGCCGCGGCTGGCGCCCACCGGCCTGTTCTTGTTGGTTTATGGGTGCGCTCGATTCGTCGTAGAGTGGGTGCGGCTGCCGGATGCGAATATCGGATACCTGGCAGGCAACTGGCTGACCATGGGCATGCTGCTGACGACGCCGATGATATTCATTGGCTTCGGGATGATGCTGTATGCCTATCGGCGCAATGCGGTGAGCGGCAATTTGGGTGCAGTGAAAGCCTGATGCGGCAGTATCTCGATTTTTTGCGCCACATCAGGCAGGACGGCGCCCGCAAGGACGATCGTACCGGCACCGGCACGTTGAGCGTATTCGGCTATCAGATGCGCTTCGACCTCAGCGACGGATTTCCGCTGGTGACGACCAAGAAACTGCACCTGCGCTCCATCATCCACGAACTGCTCTGGTTTCTCACCGGCGACACCAATGTCCGGTATCTGCATGAGCACGGCGTCAGCATCTGGGACGAATGGGCGGACGAAGACGGGGATTTGGGCCCCGTGTACGGCAAGCAGTGGCGCAGCTGGCCCGCGGCCGACGGCCGCAACATCGATCAGCTGGCGACGGTGATCCAACAGTTGAAGAGCAATCCTAATTCGCGCCGCATCCTGGTGAGCGCATGGAATGTCGGTGAATTGGACCAGATGGCGTTACTGCCGTGTCACGCGCTGTTTCAGTTCCATGTCGCCGGCGGCAGGCTGTCCTGTCAGCTGTACCAGCGCAGCGCCGATGCTCTGCTCGGCGTGCCGTTCAATA
>JBDUEQ010000004.1:0-11826 GCA_040002315.1 Gammaproteobacteria bacterium | reverse complement strand
GCTCGCGCATTTGCTCGATCAACACCTTCATATCGACGGCCGCGCGAGTGGTTTCGATGTCCTGAGACTTCGACGACAGGGTATTTGCCTCGCGATTGAGTTCCTGCATTAGAAAATCCAGGCGTCGTCCCGCGGGTTCTGCGCCGGCAAAGGTTTTGCGAACTTCGGTTACGTGGCCGCGCAGGCGGTCGATTTCCTCATCCACGTCCAGCCGTTGCGCCAGGATGGCCAGCTCCTGCTCCAGCCGCTCGTGGTCGACGTCGCTCACCAGCTGCGCGATGCGGTCAAGCAGCTTGGTGCGCATACGCGAACGCACTTCCGGCAGCCGCTCCGTGACGCGCGTGCTGAATTCGAGCAATCCGCTGCACCGCTGCTCCAGGGCCTCGCACAACCTCGCCCCTTCGCTGTCGCGAAAGCGCGCAAGCTCCGTCAGTACTTCGCCGAGCAGCACCTGGGCGGCGGCAATCATCGGCGTATGGTCACGCGTGGCGTCGCGGATCACACCGGGCCAGCGCAGCAAGTCCATGACGTCGATTCGGGCGGCCACGCCGGCCTGCGCGGCAATCTCCCGCGCGCGCAAGGTCAGTGAACTTAGCAATTGGGCGTCGACTTCGAGCGAACCCGCCGCCACTAGCGGACGAAAATGCAGCGAACACTCAACCTTTCCGCGACGCACCGCGGCAGCGATGGCCTGGCGAAATTCCGCTTCACCGATACGGAATTCCTCGGGCAACCGGCAGCTGACCTCTAAAAAGCGGTGATTGACCGTTTTCAATTCCCAAGCCAATAAGCCGTGGGGGAATTGGCGCTCGCGTCGCGCAAAGCCGGTCATACTACGAATCATAGGGGTCTGCGCTAAAATCGGCCATAATCGATGGCATCAGTTTAACAGATGCCTGGGAGCCGACATTGCAGATCGAGACCGCGGATGTCAGCCTCATCGGCCACCGCGAAGAGAATCAGGATCGGGTCGCGGTAGCGGCCGCCGATAACGCCGTGCTGCTGGTCGTGATCGACGGCATGGGCGGCCACGCAGAAGGTGCGCGTGCCGCCGAAACCGCGCTGGCGACCTTGCTCGAAGCGTTCTGGCAAACGCCGCACCCGATTTTCGATCCGCTGGGATTCCTGCACTTGTCGCTGGGCCGGGCACATGAAGAAGTGGTGAAGCTGGGCGTCGGCTTGAGCGTCGAGGCGCGCCCGCGCGCGACCTGCGCACTGTGCCTGGTGCAGGACTCTGCAGCGTATTGGGCGCACGTGGGCGACAGCCGCGTCTATCAGCTGAGAGCTGCTCAGGTGCTGGAACGCACCCGCGACCACAGCCACGTCGAAGTGCTGCTGCGCGAAGGATTGATCACCGAGGCCGAAGTTCACGGCCATCCGATGCGCAATTATGTCGAGTGCTGTTTGGGGGGCGACGCGGCGCTGCCGGAGATGAGCATTTCGACGCGGCGCAAGCTCAAATCCGGCGATGTGCTGCTGCTGTGCACGGATGGCCTGTGGGCCAACCTGCGCGATCAGGATTTCGTGCGCTTCGCGCAGACCGCCGGCAAGCCATTGCGCGACTCGCTCACCGATCTTGGTACGCAAGCTGTGGAGGCGTCTGCGCCCTACAGCGACAATACCAGTGCGGCGGCGCTGCGCTGGAAGGCCGCATGAGCATTCGTCCGAGCGGCCGCGCAGCCGACGAACTGCGCGACTTGAGCTTCGAACGCGGCTTCACCAAGCATGCCGAGGGCTCCGTATTGGTGGGATTCGGTGCGACCCGCGTGCTGTGCACCGCCAGTATAGAGGACAGCGTGCCGTCATTTCTGCGCGGCCAGGCTCAGGGTTGGGTGACCGCCGAGTACGGCATGCTGCCGCGCGCCACCCACACGCGCTCGGGGCGCGAAGCTGCGCGGGGCAAGCAAACCGGCCGCACCCAGGAGATTCAACGTCTGATTGGGCGCGCGCTCCGGGCAGTGGTGGACCTCAAAGCGTTGGGTGAACGCACCGTCACCATCGACTGCGATGTGCTGCAGGCGGACGGCGGCACGCGCACGGCGGCCATCACCGGCGGGTTCGTGGCGCTGGCGGATGCCATCGACACTCTGCTCAAGCGACGCGCCATCGCGGTCAATCCGTTGCATGGCCAGGTGGCGGCGGTATCCGTCGGTATCTATCGCGGCACGCCGGTGCTCGATCTGGACTATGCCGAGGACTCGAACGCGGAGACCGACATGAACGTGGTGATGAACAGCGGGGGTGGCTTCGTTGAGGTGCAGGGCACCGCCGAAGGCCACGCTTTTCGCCGTGACGAACTCGATCGGCTGCTCGATCTCGCGAGCACAGGGATAGCGCGGCTGCATGCCGCACAGCTCAGCGCACGTGCTGCGTAGGCCGCTCATCGTCGCCACCAGTAATCCCGGCAAGCTTCGTGAGTTCGCTGCGCTGCTGAAGGACCTGCCCTTCGATTTGCACGCTCTTGGGGAATTGGGCATAGCGGCGCCCGAGGAGACCGGCGCCAGCTTTCTCGACAACGCAATGCTCAAGGCAAGGCATGCCGCGGCGGCGAGCATGGGACTTCAGGGCACAGCGCTGCAGCACGCGGCGGCCATCGCGGATGACTCCGGACTCGAGGTCGACGCCCTGGGCGGAGCCCCCGGCATTTATTCGGCGCGCTACGCAGGGTCAGGCGCCGATGCCGCCGCCAACAATGCCAAACTCTTGGGCGCGCTTGCGGGGACACCCCAGGAACAACGCCAAGCGCGCTATCGATGTGCCCTGGTATTCGTGCGCGGGCCGATGGACCCGGCGCCGTTGATCGCGGAGGGGGTTTGGGAGGGGCGGATTCTCGATGCGCCGCGAGGCTCGGGCGGCTTCGGTTACGACCCGTATTTTTTCCTTCCGGAATTGGGCACCACGGCCGCGGAGCTCGATGCGGCGGCGAAGAATCGGCTCAGCCATCGGGGCATTGCGAGCCGCGCGTTGCGCGAATTGTTGATGGCGGTCGAGCGGCCGGCGGCGCGCGCGTGATCGAGGAGCCGCCGGCTGTCGTAGCGCCGTCGCTGGCCTTGTATGTGCACATGCCTTGGTGCGTGCGCAAGTGTCCGTACTGCGATTTCAACTCGCATCAATTGAAGTCGGCGGCGCCTGACGCCTCGTACATCGACGCATTGGTTCGCGATTTCGACATGGAATTGCCGCGGCTTGCGGGCCGCAGGATCGACACCGTGTTCTTCGGCGGCGGCACACCGAGCTTGTTCCAGCCTGAGGATTTCAGCCGGCTGCTGGGCGAGTTGCGGCAGCGAATCGCCTTTGCCGATGACGCGGAAGTGACCTTGGAGGCCAACCCGGGCACCATCGAGCGCGGCCGCTTCGCCGGCTATCGCGATGCGGGCATCAATCGGGTATCGCTGGGAGCGCAGACTTTTGCGCCGCGCGCGCTGCAGGCGCTCGGCCGGATTCATTCGGCGGAGGACACGCATCGGGCGGTCGCGGAATTACGCGCGGCAAAGCTCGGCAACTTCAACCTCGACTTGATGTACGCCCTGCCGCAGCAGACGTTGGAGGACGCGCTCGAGGACATCAGGACCGCCTGCGCACTCCAGCCTTCGCATATTTCCTACTACCAGCTCACGCTCGAGCCGGGCACCGTGTTTCATTCACGGCCACCCCCGCTGCCGGACGAGGACATGGCCTGGCAGATACAAACCGCGGGCCAGGCGCAGTTGGCGGAGGCAGGGTATATGCAGTATGAGGTCTCCGCGTACGCGCGCGAGGGTGCACGCTGCCGGCACAATCTGAATTATTGGTTGTTCGGGGATTATTTGGGGATCGGCGCCGGCGCGCATGGCAAGCTGAGTCTCGCGCTCCCGCAACGCATCTTGCGCACCACCAAGCCTAAACAGCCGCGCGACTATCAGGAACAGGTGCGCCGCGCATCGCCGTCAGCAAGCATCGGCGAGAGTTCTTTCATTGATCCCAAGGACTTGCCGTTCGAATTCATGCTGAACGCTTTGCGTCTGAATGAGGGTTTCTCGCTGCGCGATTATCAGCGGCAGACGGGGCTGCCGATGGAGACCATAGAGGTCAAACTGGGCACCGCGGCGCAACGCGGCCTTGTTGCAGCCCGGCGGGAGGGCTGGCGCCCCACGGAATTGGGCCGGCGCTTCCTTAATGATCTGCAGTCAAGTTTCCTTCCTTAAGCTTATGCACACCGAGGCTCGGACCTCGCACAAAGGGGTACCTACAGCACATTGCGGTCAACGTAGGTCAGATGCGCTTCTTAATGCATTGATATATAACAATAAAGCGACTTGTCTATTTTTTGACCAAGTTAACAATTACTCGAAATTGCGCCGTCTGTAACGAGCGACTTCGCGACCATCCACAGACTTATCCACAGTTATTGTGGACAAACATGCAAGCGGTTGTCGCACAAGGCCTTATGTCAAAGATCTTGTGAGGCGAAGAAACGTCCGTTATAATTATCGGCCCGGTTTTGAGGGTTGGTCCCTAGGCCGACACGCGAACGCCGGGGCAATTTCAGGCGTGGCGCCGAGCACCATTTTAGGGTTCGTCGATTCTGCCGCTAGCGAAACGAGGTTCCCATGAAAGCCGGCATTCATCCCGAATATAAAGTCATTGCGGTGACCTGCACCTGCGGCAATAAGTTCGAGACGCGCTCGACCAATGGCCAGGATTTGCAGGTCGAAGTTTGCTCCAACTGTCACCCTTTCTACACGGGCAAGCAGAAAATTGTGGATACCGGCGGCCGCGTCGACAAATTCCGCAAGAAGTACGGCACAGCTGCAGCGACGGCGGCGAAAGCTTAAGCCATCCGCCGGCCGCAAGGCTTCGCGAGATTCTACCAGCGCGCGCGGATCTGACTCAGGATCCGCGCGTGAGCTCGTTCGCGCTTAAGAAGTGCTCCCTTGATTCCGCTGTGAGGCCGTGCAAGGCTGCGGGTCCCAAACGTGTACCCGTCGGAATTGCGCATGAGCACGAAATACGAACTCAAGAACCTCGCTACCGGAAAGACGACCCCGCTGAACGCCATCACGGGAACCATTGGGCCCGAGGCACTCGATATTTCGAGCCTGACCAAGGAACAGGGGGTGTTCACCTTCGACCCGGGCTTCATGGCCACCGCCAGCACCGAGAGCAAGATCACGTATATCGACGGCGATGCGGGCATGCTGCTGTATCGCGGCTATCCGGTCGAGCAGCTCGCCGAGAAATCGAGCTTTCTCGAGGTGGCGAATCTGTTGATCAACGGCAACTTGCCCACCAAGGCGGAGCTGTGCGCGTTTCAGAATTCCATCATGCGGCACACCATGGTGAACGAGCAATTGCTGCGGTTTTTCCAGGGGTTCCATCACGATGCGCACCCCATGGCCATGGTCTCGGCGGTGGTGGCATCGATGGCCGCGTTCTATCACGACACCACCGACATCGAAGATCCGCGCCATCGGGAAATTTTCTCGCATCGGATCATCGCAAAACTGCCGACCATCGCCGCCGCAGCCTACAAGCACACACTCGGCCAGCCGTTCATCTACCCGCGCAACGATCTGCGCTACTGCGCGAACATGCTGAACATGTTCTTCGCCGTTCCCTGCGAACCCTACTCCATAGATCCGGTCGCGGCCGAGGCGATCGATCTGTTGTTCATCCTGCACGCTGATCATGAGCAGAATGCCAGCACCTCGACGGTGCGCCTGGCGGGCAGCACGGGCGCGAATCCCTACGCCGCGATTTCAGCGGGCGTGTCCGCCCTGTGGGGGCCTGCGCATGGCGGCGCCAATGAAGCGGTGCTCAACATGCTGGACGGCATCGGTTCCGTGGCCAACATCGACAAGTTTCTGGCACGCGTCAAGGATAAGAGCGATCACGTGCGCTTGATGGGATTCGGCCATCGCGTCTATAAGAATTTCGATCCGCGCGCCAAGATCATCCGCGGCATGTGCTACCGCGTGCTGGAAAAGCTCGGCAAAACCAACAATCCGCTGTTCGAACTGGCGCTTAAATTGGAAGAGATCGCGCTCAGGGATGAGTACTTCGTGTCGCGCAAGCTATATCCGAACGTGGATTTCTACTCAGGCATCATCTACAGCGCGCTGGGTATCCCGCGCTCCATGTTCACGGTGATGTTTGCGATCGCACGCACGGCCGGCTGGGTTGCGCAGTGGCAGGAAATGGTGTCCGATCCGCACATGAGAATCGGCCGGCCGCGTCAGCTGTACACCGGGCCCACGCAGCGAGACTACCAGCCTCTAGAAAAGCGCTGATCGATGCCACGTCACGCGCACGCCGGTTTGAGCGCAGCCGCAGCGCTGCTGCTTGGGCTGGCCGCGAATGCCGCGCTGGCAGATGCCTGCCCGAATGCGGCGGGTCCGGTCGCTCTCGGCAGCGTGCAGTGGAATGGCTGGGGCCGGAGTCTCGACAATTCGCGCTACCAGCCGGAGCCCGCGATTCGCGCCAGCGACACACGCAAGCTCGCGCTCAAATGGGCGTTCGGTTACTCAAACGGCACGGAGTTCGGCCAGCCCACCTTCGTCGATGAGCGTCTGTTCGTCACCAGCTCTGCGGGACGTGTCTATTCACTCGACGCGAAAACCGGCTGTACCTATTGGACGTATGATGCCGCGGCCGGCAGCCGCACGGCGGTTGTCATCGGCGAACTGGCACGCAGACGAGTGGCGGCGCTGCCCCGACGATTGAAGCGAACCCTGGCGCATCTCGACGTGATCAAGGCACCGAGCGCTGCGTTCTTCGGCGACGACACCGGCGCGGTGTATGCCCTGGACGCGCAAAAAGGAACTTTGCTGTGGAAGACCCAGGTGGACACGCACCCGCTGGCGCGCATCGTGGGCACCCCGGTGCTGTTCGAAGATCATCTGTATGTGACCGTGTCGTCGACGGAGGAGGCCGCGGCTGCCGATCCGAGCTACAGCTGCTGCACCTTTCGCGGCAGCGTGGCGTCGCTCGACATCGCCACAGGCAAGATGGCGTGGAAGAGTTACACCGTGCTGGAAGAGCCGCAGCCCACCCATAAGAACAGCCTCGGCGTCCAGGAATTCGGCCCCGCCGGCGCAGCGATTTCCTCATCGCCCACCATCGACGAAACGCGGCACGTCGTATACGTCGCCACCGGCAGCTCCGGCAGCGGTCGGGAGCAGTCGCTGACGGACGCCGTCGCCGCCTTCGATTTAGCCGACGGCAAACTGCGCTGGGTCAAGCAGCTGGCACGGCCGGATGCCGGGCCGCGCGGGGCCGGATTCCTGAGCTCCCCCGTATTGCGGAGCCTGGCAAGCGGCAATCAAATACTGTTCGCGGGACAAAAATCGGGAATGGTATTCGGCCTGGATCCCGATCATGGCGGCGAGATCCTGTGGCAGACCAGAATCGGCGACCCTGCCGGCGCTGCGGCCGGCGCCGGCCCGGGAATGGCGAGCAGCGGCGTCGCGGGCCACCCGGGCGGAGTGGCGTGGGGCATCGCCGCGGATCACCGCAATCTGTATGTCGCCATCTCAGGTGCGTTGGCGCAGCCTGCGAATTCCTCCGGCAGTCTGACGGCACTCGATATGAAGACCGGCATTGCACGCTGGCATCGAGCTGCACCGGAGCCGGCCTGCACCTGGGGCGAGCACAATTGCTCGCACGGCCTGGCGCAGGCCGTGACGGTTATGCCGGGCGGCGCCTTCTCGGGGTCGATGGACGGGCATCTGCGCGCGTATTCGACCATCGACGGCAAGATTCTGTGGGACTTCGACACGGCAAAGGAATTTCAAACCAAGAACGGTATCAAGGCGAACGGCGGCTCATTGGATCGCGGCGGGGCCACCATCGTGAACGGCAGTGTCTACGTCAATTCGGGTAACGCGCTGCTCGCCTTCTCCGTTGAAGGTAAATAGGAGTCGAAAGTTAGACATGGCAACCTTTAGGCGGCTGGCGTTGACTGGTTTTTGTTTATGCGGTGCTTTGATTGTTGCCGCATCGCCAGGCGCCGCGGCTCGTTCGACAGAAGCGGATCGCGCTTCCGCCATCGAGAATTCGGTGGTGAAGGTCTTCGCCACCATGCGCTACCCCGACCCCTTCAAGCCTTGGACCAAGCAGGCGCCGGGCGAAGTGACGGGCTCCGGCGTGGTGATCGAAGGCAAGCGCATCCTGACCAACGCGCATGTGGTGATGTACGCCACGCAGGTACAAATTCAGGCAAACGCCGCAGGCGACAAGATGTCGGCCAGCGTCGTGGCGGTTGCCCCCGGCATTGACCTTGCCGTGCTGCAGCTCGACGACGCCACGTTCTTCGATACGCATCCACCGGTGGCGCGCGCCGGCAAACTGCCGCAGATCAAGGATGCGGTCATGGCCTACGGTTTCCCTACCGGCGGCAGCTCGCTATCGATCACCAAGGGCATCGTATCGCGCATAGAATTCGTGGCTTACAACTATCCGGTCTCGGGGCTGCGCATCCAAGTCGATGCTGCCATTAATCCCGGCAACAGCGGTGGCCCCGCCATTGCCGGCGAGAAGATGGTGGGACTCGCCTTCAGCAAGCTCGGCGGCGACTCGCAGAACATCGGCTACATCATCCCCAACGAAGAAGTCGAATTGTTCCTAAAGGACATTGCCGATGGCCGCTACGATGGCAAGCCCGCCATGTACGATGAGCTGCAGACGCTGGAAAACCCGGCATTGCGCGAGTACCTGAAGCTGGATAAATCCGTCGAGGGAATGGTGGTTCATCGTCCCGACAAGACCGATGCCGCCTATCCGCTCAAGGAATGGGATGTCATCAGCCGCATCGGCGACACGCCGATCGACAATCAGGGGATGATCAAGCTGGACCGGGATTTGCGGGTGAGCTTCGCCTACATGATTCAGCACCTGGCCAGCAACGGCACCGTGCCCATGACCATCGTGAGAGCGGGCAAGAGCATGCAGATCCTGCTGCCCGTGTCAGCGCAGCACCCCACTTTGGTCACTGACCTGCAAGGCAGCTACCCGTCCTATTTCATCTATGGACCGATGGCGTTTTCGACGGCGACGTGGCAGATGGTGTCGAGCTTCGAGAAAAACGCCGCCCTGCTACGGATGCTGGGCGCGGTGAAGAACCCGCTGATAACGCGCGCCTTCGATCCGCCGGATGCGGAGAACGAAGAACTCGTGGTGGTCTCCTCGCCTTTCTTTCCGCACAAACTCGTCAACGGCTACTCGAATCCTCAAGGATCGGTGGTGTATTCCATCAACGGCACGCATGTGCGCAGTCTCAAGCACCTCGTGACTTTGCTGCGCGATCTGAAGGACCCCTTCGTCACCATTGAATTCGATCAGAAGGGCAATGAGGCGCTGGTGTTCTCTCGTACGGCGATGCTGGGAGCGACGGATGACATCCTGACCGACAACGGCGTCCGGGCACAGGGCTCGCCGAACATGATGGAAGTGTGGCGGGACAAGGCGGGGAAGTAACTCCCCGCCTCCAGGGAGCAGTCTAGTAGCGGTAAGTTGCCGTGACTCCGACGGTGCGCGGACGGATGCCGCGTGCGAAGTACTGCTGGTCGAAATCCGCCGCGATGTCCCGTGACAGGAACAATTGCGGATGAGTGTCGGTGACATTATTGGCGAACACCGATACATCGAATCCATCCCAGCGCATGCCGCCGCGCAGATTCAAGTTCTTATTGATCGGCAATCCCGGAACGGTCGTGTCGTTGAGTCCATTGGCGGAGTCCTGACCCGGCAGCAATGCCGTCTGCGCAGTTTGATATTGGAAGTCGGCCCGTAGGTAGGGCGAGCGATTTCTCCATTGCCCAAACACGTATTCGGCCGAGCCGACGAACGACCAGGGCGCGCCGAGCAGCCGGTTACCGTCGCTGACGATCGGAGCAAAATCACTTCCCGAAGAAGGATCCACGCAGCGCGTGCCGGAGTACTGCAGGACCCCTGCGCAGGAACTCTTGGTGAACCGCGCATCCGTGTAGGCAATGGTGACGCCGAAGGTGAGCGGCTCGATGGGGCGGTACTGCACGTCGATGTCGCCGCCGCGGCTCTGCACCTGTCCTAAGTTTGCGACGAACTGTTCGCCGCAGCTCGGCAGATACACGTTCTGTTGGATATTCTTCCAGTTGATGACGAACAGGCTGGAGTCGATCTGCAGGCGATGATCCAAGAACGAGTTCTTGCCGCCGATTTCGTAGCTCCACAATGTGTCGGATTGGTATTGGCCGGGGACATGCCGGTTGCCGTCCGCGCCGAGCGGCACGCCGATGCTTGCCAGATCACCGTTGCAAATCGTGCCTACGCCAACGTTGACGCCGCCGACGCGATAGCCCTTGGCGGCGCTGAGGTAGAACATGTTGTCGCGATCCGGTTGCCAGGCGAATACACCCTTGGGAGTGACGGGCTTTTCCGACCCGGACGCCTCGAACGTTGTGGTGGGGCCGCCGGTGAATGCCCCGCCGGCGACGCTGACGCCGGTGTAATCCACCTTGGATCCGCGCACTCCCACAGTGAGTTTCAAAGTGTCGGTGAATTTGAAGCCCACTTCGCCGAATATCGCAATCTGCTTGTCGACCACCCGCTGCACGGGGCCTTCGAACAACAGGCCATTCGGGCAGGGGTAACCCAGGAAATTGGGTCCGCACAATCCGCCCGGGATTCCGGTGACCGGCGTGAATTCGGCGTCGATCGTCGGATCGTAGATGTCCTCGGCGACGTTCTCATTCATGTGGGCATAAAACAATCCGGCATTCCACGACACTCGCGACTGAGTGTCCTTCGATGCCACGCGAATTTCCTGATAGAAATTATTCTGCTTGTCTCTGAACGGCGCGTAGCCGCCGTCGAGGGGCGACGTCGGATAAGTGTTGCCGAGAAATGAAGCACGCAGGTATTGCGTATAGTCGGAGGTCGAATGCTGGTTCCGGGAGTAGTACGACGTGTTGGACGTCAATTGCCCGAATCCTAAATCCCAGTCCACTTTGATCGCGACGAGCGAGAAAGGATCGGTGCTCGGATTGGCCAAGCGGTTGCCGTTCCGGTACACATCGTTGCCGGGGTCGGACAAGTTCGGCCAATAGATGGCCGTGTCATTGATGTGCAGCTCCTGGTAGTAGAAGGAGGGGCTGACGCTGACAGCGTCGTTGACCGCCCACTTCAATTCGCCGCGCAAGGTCGTGGTTTGCTGCCAGTTTGAATTCGCATACACGTCGCTGGAATAAGTGGGCGGAGTCAGCGGGTCGGTAGCGGGTGAGGCCGTCGCCCGCGTGTATGCGACGCGATCCACATAGCCGCCGTCGCGGCGGAACGAAGCGCTGACGCGAAACCCGAGCACATTGTCGATAATCGCCCCACCGATGGCCGCGCCCAGTTCGTAACTGGCATCGCCATTCTTGGTGGTCGCGAGTTCCGAGCGCATATAGCCTGAATCCTTATCGAGACTGGGCGAGGGGGTCAGGAAACGGACCACGCCGCCTTCGGCGCCGGCGCCGAACAGCGTTCCCTGCGGCCCGCGCAGTACTTCGACGTGATCGAGATCGAACAATGCCGGAAAGGCGTTGACCGCGCCGAATCCGATATGGCGGCTCTGAATGGGTGTGTCGTTGATGTAGATGCCGGTGGTCGAGGCTCCGGCCGCGGAATCGATACCCCGGATGTTGATGTCCGAGCTCTCATCGTTATAGTTCGCGGAAGACCCTGTGCCATTGCGCGAAAACGCGACGCCCGGGGTCAATCGGGTCACATCGTCGATGCTGCGCAGACCCTGTGCGTCGAGCTTTTCCTGGCTGAAGGCGGTCACGCTGATCGGCACGTCCTGCAGGCGCTCGCTGCGGCGAGTCGCGG
>JBDUEQ010000003.1:0-39160 GCA_040002315.1 Gammaproteobacteria bacterium | reverse complement strand
CATTTTCTGCTTGGCAGGCAGATTGACCCAGAGCTGAGCCATTTCCAGGGCGCCGCCGCTGCGCGTGAACGCAGGGGAATGAAACTCCTCGTGCAATATTCCGGACGCCGCGGTCATCCACTGCACATCCCCTGGGCCGATCAGCCCCGAGTTGCCGACCGAATCACGATGGGCTACTTCGCCTTGATACACGATGGTCACTGTTTCGAAGCCGCGGTGCGGGTGCTGCCCCACCCCGCGCGGCCGTGCTGCAGGCGCAAAGTGCGCCGGGCCCGCGTAGTCCAGGAGCAGGAAAGGGCTTAATTGCTGTCCCAGACCGTCATAGGAAAACAGGCTGCGCACGGGGAAACCATCTCCGACCCAATGTCCTTTCGGGCTTGGGTAAACCCCTGATACCGCTTTTTTCACTGACAACCCCCGAAGTTCGCTCTGTTTAACTATATGCACTTATATGGGTGCGGAAACCGTCTTTTCCATCTCGTGCGATGATAGTGGCAGGATGAACACCTATGAAAAGTTGGCGGATATGCAGGCACTGGTTGGCACTGTGTTGGGCGCCAGTGACTGGATCCTAGTCGATCAGGCTCGCATCGATCAATTTGCGGTGGTTACCGGCGATGATCAATGGATTCATCTCGACCCGGTGCGAGCAGTAGCTGGGCCCTTCGGAACCACCGTGGCGCACGGGCATCTCACCTTAAGCCTGTTGCCCGTCATGCTGCGGACGGCGTTCAAGATCGATGATGTGCGCATGACCGTCAACTACGGCCTCAATCGGGTGCGCTTCCCGGCACCCGTACCGGCGGAAAGCCGGCTGCGCGGTCACTTCAAACTCATCGCCTTCGACTCCATTCCCGGGGGAGCGCAGGTGGTCGTTGAAGTAACCTCGCAGCGCGAAGGTCACTCGAAACCCGTGTGTGTGGCCGAATCGGTGGCGCGGCATTACGTTTAGCAATAACTCCCATGTATCGAATGATAAGTCGCAAGAATCGGACTATTTTTTCGATCAAATTGGACACTAGCGCACACCGGGCACCATACTTGTAGACCCATGTAGCGGAGTGCATATGTGAGCAATTCGGCCATTCCTCTTGCCCCATCAGGTGTGACCAAGCAGCGCAAGCGCCAAGGCCCCAAAGGTCGCCGCGTCGAACCAAAGGCGTTGGCCGAGGTCAAGGCACTGGTTGACGGGCCTGTGCGGCGTGATCTGCTTATCGAATACCTGCATCGAATCAACGACCACCACGGCCAGCTCGGCGCGCCGCACCTGGCTGCGCTGGCGCAACTCATGGGGTTGGCGCAGACCGAAGTATATGAGGTCGCGACGTTCTATCACCACTTCGATGTCGTCAAGGAAAACCCGGACGGCACCGTGGCCGCCCCGCCGTCGTTGACGGTGCGCGTTTGCGACGGACTAAGCTGCGAAATGGCGGGCGCCAAGCGCCTGTTGGAAAAATTGCCGGCACTGCTTGGCGGAGCGGTGCGGGTGATTCCAGCGCCCTGCGTTGGGCGCTGCGAACAGGCGCCGGTGGCCGTGGTGCATCAGAACCCAATCCCACGCGCCTCGCTCGATTCGGTTCATAGCGAAGTCATGGCGCGAAATATCCGCCACACTCCCGCCGCCTACATCGATTACGACGCGTATCTCGCGCAGGGCGGTTACGCCGTGTTGCGCGACTGCATGGAACACCGGCGCGACCTCGAAAGTGTACTGAAGACCATGGAGGATTCGGGCCTGCGCGGCTTGGGCGGCGCCGGTTTTCCGACGGGGCGCAAGTGGCGCATCGTGCGCGCCGAGCGTGCGCCGCGGCTGATGGCTGTGAACATCGACGAGGGCGAGCCCGGCACCTTCAAGGATCGCTGGTATCTCGAGCGCGACCCGCACCGCTTCCTCGAAGGCATGCTCATTGCAGCTTGGGCGGCGGACGTCTCGGCTATATACATCTACCTGCGCGATGAGTATCACGGCTGTCGCGCGCTGCTCGAGGCCGAGCTTGCAAAGCTGTCGGCGCATCCGCCGATGTCGCCCTTGCCGAAGATCGAACTGCGGCGCGGCGCCGGCGCCTACATCTGCGGCGAAGAGTCGGCCATGATCGAATCCATCGAAGGCAAGCGCGGCATGCCACGCTTGCGCCCGCCCTATGTTGCACAGGTCGGACTGTTCGGGAGGCCAACCCTGGAGCACAACTTCGAAACTCTGTACTGGGTGCGCGAACTGCTGGAAAAAGGCGGCGCCTGGTTCGCCTCGCAGGGCCGCAACGGCCGCAAGGGACTGCGCAGCTTTTCCGTCTCGGGTCGCGTTAAAGATCCAGGTGTGAAGCTCGCCCCGGCCGGCGTTACCATCCGCGAGCTGATCGACGAATTCTGCGGCGGCATGCAGGAGGGCCACGAGTTCTACGGCTACCTGCCCGGCGGCGCCTCCGGCGGCATCCTGCCGGCGGCCATGGGCGACATACCGCTGGACTTCGACACCTTGCAGGTGCATGGCTGTTTCATCGGCTCCGCGGCGGTGATCGTGCTCTCCTCCCAGGACAAGGCCAAGGACGCGGCACGCAACATGATGCGATTCTTCGAGCACGAGTCC
Organism: Gammaproteobacteria bacterium; assembly: GCA_040002315.1. Lineage (GTDB taxonomy): Bacteria > Pseudomonadota > Gammaproteobacteria > Steroidobacterales > Steroidobacteraceae > Bog-1198. Next base: position 36,576 of record JBDUEQ010000003.1, on the reverse strand, counting down.
TGCGGCCAATGCACGCCCTGCCGGGTAGGCACGGCCAAGACGAATCTGTTGATAGCGCACGACAAGTGGGACAAGCCTCTGCTCGCCGATCTCTCGCAGGTCATGCGCGATGCGTCGATTTGCGGCCTGGGCCAGGCGGCACCGAATCCGGTCGACTGTGTCGTGAAGTATTTTCCGAACGAAATCGCTTGAAGGATAGACGATGAACGCCATCACCCGCGCAGAGCGCGCGCAATTCGAAACCCCGACGGTCGCCTTCAGCATGGACGGCCGCGCCGTCAGCGGACTGCCCGGCGAAACCCTCATCGAAATCGCGGATCGCGAGGGCATCGAAATACCCCGGCTGTGTTACGCGCCGGGTCTTGACGCCGTAGGTAATTGCCGCGCCTGCATGGTCGAAATCAAGGGCGAGCGCGTACTCGCCGCCGCCTGCTGCCGTGTGCCCCAGGTCGGCATGCAGGTAACGACCAACAACGAGAGAGTCCGAAAATCGCAGCAGATGGTGATCGAACTCCTGCAATCGGACATGCCGGAGAAGGAGTACACCCGCCACAATGAGGTCGACGATTGGGCGTCACGTCTGGACGTGGGCAAGCCGCGCTTCGCGCCGCGGCGGGCGGTCGCCCCCGATCTCACGCACGCCGGCATTGCAGTTAATCTCGATGCCTGCATTCAATGCACGCGTTGCCTGCGGGCCTGCCGCGATGAACAGGTCAACGATGTGATTGGTCTGGCCTTCCGCGGGCAGGACGCGAAGATCGTGTTCGACATGGACGATCCTATGGGCGCGTCCACCTGCGTCGGCTGCGGCGAGTGCGTGCAGGCCTGCCCGACCGGCGCGCTGATGCCCGCACGCGAAGTTGCGCTGACGGTCCCCGACAAGAAGGTCGAGTCGTTGTGCCCGTACTGCGGCGTCGGCTGCCAGCTGACATATAACGTCAAGAACGACAACATCCTGTTCGTGGAGGGACGAGATGGTCCGGCCAATCATTCACGCCTGTGCGTCAAAGGCCGCTATGGGTTCGATTACGCGCGCCATCCGCAGCGCCTGACCGTGCCGCTGATTCGCCGCAAAGACGCGCCGAAGCGCGGCGACTTCGTGATGGACCCGAACAACGTCATGCAGATTTTCCGCGAGGCTACCTGGGATGAGGCGTTGGCGATGGCCGGCGGATCGCTACGCAAGCTGCGCGATACACATGGCCCCAAGTCGCTAGCTGGGTTCGGTTCGGCCAAAGGGAGCAACGAGGAAGCCTATTTATTTCAGAAATTGGTACGGCTCGGTTTCGGCAGCAACAACGTCGACCATTGCACGCGACTGTGCCACGCTTCAAGCGTAGCGGCGCTGCTCGAAGGTATCGGCTCCGGTGCGGTGAGCAACCCGGTCATGGACGTGACCAAGGCCGAAGTCGTGATCTTGATCGGTGCGAATCCGACTGTAAATCATCCGGTGGCAGCCAGCTGGCTCAAGAACGCCATGCGCAGCGGCACCAAGCTGATCCTGATGGATCCTCGGCGCAGCGAGCTGGCCCGCACCGCGTATCGCTACTTGCAATTCAAGCCGGACACCGACGTAGCGCTGCTCAACGCCATGATGCATGTCATCGTTGAAGAGAATCTCGTCGATGCTCGGTTCATCGCGGATCGCACCCAGGGATATGAGGCGCTGGTGGAAAATGTGAAGGGCTACAGCCCGGAACTGATGGAGCCTATTTGCGGCATCCCTGCGGAGACCATCCGCGAAGTGGCGCGGCTCTACGCCACTAGCCGCGGCTCGATGATTCTCTGGGGCATGGGCATCAGTCAGCACATCCATGGCACCGACAATGCACGCTGTCTTATCGCGCTTTCATTGATGACGGGACAGATCGGCAAGCCTGGCTCTGGTCTGCACCCGTTGCGCGGGCAGAATAACGTTCAGGGAGCGTCCGACGCCGGCCTCATTCCAATGATGTATCCCGATTATCAGCGAGTGGACAATCCGCAGGCGCGGGAACGATTCGCCAGGGCCTGGCAAGTGCCCTTGGACAAACTCGACGACGAGCCCGGCCTCACTGTGGTGGAAGTGATCAAGGCGATCGCCGCAGGCAAGGTCAAGGGCATGTACATCATGGGCGAAAATCCGGCGATGAGCGACCCGGACGCCGATCACGCGCGTGATGCCCTTGCAAAGCTGGAAATGCTCGTCGTGCAGGATATTTTTCTCACCGAGACGGCCTATCTTGCCGACATCATCCTGCCTGCATCGGCCTTCCCGGAAAAGACCGGCAGCTTCACCAACACCGACCGTTACGTGCAGATGGGACGTCAGGCACTGAACCCGCCGGGCAGCGCGCGGCAGGACCTGCAAATCATCATTGACATGGCTCGTCATCTCGGCCTGGACTGGGACTATGGCACCGGTGCTGCGGCGGTGGCGGCCGTCTTTGATGAAATGCGCCACACAATGCCCAGCATCGGCGGCATTACCTGGGAGCGGCTGGAGGCAGAGCACAGCGTTACCTATCCATGCGAAAATGAAGGCGACCCGGGCGTTCCGGTGGTGTTCACCCAGATTTTTCCCACCCCCACCGGCAAGGCGCAGTTTGTGCCCGCCGACATCATTCCCGCGGACGAGCGCCCGGACAGCGACTACCCCATGGTGCTGATCACCGGGCGACAGCTCGAGCACTGGCACACCGGCAGCATGACCCGCCGCTCAGGTGTTCTCGATTCCATCGAGCCCGATCCCGTGGCGCTGCTGCATCCGCTCGACATGACGGCACTCGGCGCGAAGCCAGGCGACTTGATTACCATCGAATCGCGCCGCGGCAAAGTCACTTTGTACGCGCGAAACGACGAAAGCTCGCCGCACGGCGCTGTATTCGTGCCCTTCTGCTATTACGAAGCCGCCATCAACAAGCTCACCAACTCCGCTCTCGACCCGTTCGGCAAAATCCCCGAGTTCAAGTACTGCGCGGTGCGCGTAACCCTGGGAGGACCGAAGCCGGTGCAGGCGAGCTACGGTGGGGGACAGATTCTGGCGGCGGTGTAGAGGGGAATTGACCTGCAATCCGTCAGCGCGAGCCGGTCTGCAGCTGCGCGAGATCGGCAAGCGTGTTGGCGTTGAAGAACGCGCTGCCGTCCTCGAATACCACCTGGGCGCAACGCTGCTGGCTGGTCCAGTAGCCGACGTTGCCCTGCCCGCTCTCCACGTAGGCCCGCAAGTTTTCGCGCACCGAGATCTTCATCAAGCTGAACACCGGTTGCCGGCGCGGCACACCTTCTTCGCGGGTGAAGGCTATCGCCACCTCGCCGTCGATGTCGGCGAGACCGCGCGCCAGCCGCGCGACCAGGTCGCCAGGAAAATTCGGGGAGTCGCAGGGTACCGTCGCCAGGTAAGGTGTGTGGCAATGAGCAAGACCTGCGAGCATCCCGGCGAGCGGCCCGGCGTAATCCGGAATCTCGTCCGGCCAAACGGGAGCGCCCATCGACTCGTACTGCGCAAGATTGCGATTGGCATTGATCATCGCCCTTCCGACCTGCGGGCTCAATCGCCTAAGCGCATGCAGCGCCAGAGGAATCCCCAGATGATCCTGCAGCCCTTTGTCGACGCCACCCATGCGGCTGCCGCGCCCTCCTGCAAGCACCAGGCCGGTGATGTCGGCGAGTTCGATGTTCATGAGGCCAAGCGTACCGCGAGCGGCGCGCACTCACCATGATTAAACCGGACTCCATGCTGGTCGCGCCCGCTGCGCTTACATTGCAACCGGTCGCCGGCGCGCCGCAGCTGAGTGCTGCCTGCTGCGACCTTACGCAAGAAATCGAGATCATCGACGAGTACGGCAAGCGGCGGCCACTCGCTATCCCCGCCGAGCGCCCGCTGACCATCTACATCGACGGGCGCGAGCTCGTCACACTGATGACTTTGGGCGCGCGCCCGGAGCTATTGGTGCTGGGCTATCTGCATAATCAGCGCCTGCTCGGCGCGGTGGCCGATATCGAGTCCATCGAGGTGGATTGGCAGCGAAGCGCCGCTGCGGTCACGACTCGCACCGGAGTGCAGGATCTCGAAGCCAAGACCGCGCGCCGGGTCGTGACCACCGGCTGCGGGCAAGGTACGGTATTCGGCGATCTGATGAATCAAATCGCTGCAATCGACCTGCCGGCGGCGGCTGTGGCGCGCATCCGCCAGCGTACCCTGTATCAGCTGCTCGAAACCATGCGCGAACTGGAGAGTCTGCACCGCAGCGCGGGTTCGGTGCACGGCTGCGCGCTTTTTCACGGCGCTGAATTGCTGGTTTTCGTCGAAGATGTGGGTCGTCACAATGCTATCGACACCATCATCGGGTGGATGGCTCTGCACGGAGTCGCCGGCGGCGACAAGATTTTCTACACCACCGGACGCATGACCAGCGAAATGGTCATGAAGTCGGCCCAGATCGGCGTGCCCATCGTCGTTTCGCGTAACGGCGCTACGGCCATGGGCTATGAAGTAGCGAACAAGCTCGGAATGTCGCTGATCGGCCGGGCTGTCAGACGACGCTTCATTTGCTATGCCGGTGCCGAACGTTTCGACATGGAGCCCGAGACGCGCGACGATACTCCCTGATAGTGGATCTCGGCTGCCTCGCAACCTATGCGTCCGCGTTCATATTGGTGGCGCCGATCATGCGTGCTAGTTTTCTCACCCCTGCCGGGTAGGCGAACTCACCCATCGTGACACAATGACTCGATCGACCCTCTACACGGCGCTGCTGGCGGCTGTATCCATAGGCGTTGCGGCCCTCGCGCATGCCGACGAATCAGACACCAAGCCCTCGCAGCCGACGCTGCCGCGCATCACGGTGTTCGGCACCCAAACCCCCGAGGAAAACTACCGGGTCGCCACCGTTGATGCACTGGGACCCTTGGGCAGCACGCCGATCCAGAACATTCCCTATACCGTCGGCATCCTGCCGCTCGATTTGATTCAGAACTCACAAGCGGTGAATTTCAAAGATGTGTCGAAGTATCTGCCGCTGGTCGCCTATCAGGAGCAGCAGGGTCCCAACATTTTGCGGCCGCAGACCCGCGGCATGCAGGGCGGCAACTTTCAAAATTCGCGGCTCGACGGCATGACAATGTTCATCACCGTGGCGACGGCGATGGAACAATTCCAGCAGATCGAAGTGGTCAACGGCCTGTCGGCGTCCCTGTACGGTCCCGCCAATCCTTCCGGAATGTTCAACTTCGTGTCCAAACGGCCGACGGACTCTCCCTTGCGCGAGGTCGCCGTCACCTACAATAGCGACAGCATCGGAACCCTGCATGTCGACTTGGGAGGACCCATCGACTCCAACGGTGTGGTCAAATATCGCTTCAATGGCGTGTTCGGCGAAGGCAGCGGTTTCGTCGACGGCAGCCATCAGAAGCGCGAGTTGGGAGACCTGGGGTTGGATGTGCATCCCAGGGACGGTACCGTGCTCGAACTCAACTACAGCAACTACCGACTCACGGACTTGGGCTTCCCAGGATGGTTTAGCTACGGCGAAAAGATCGCTCTGCCGGCGGCCCCCGATCCTAAAACGCAAGGTTTCAATCAGGATTATCTGGGGGTCGACTTAAAGACCCAGATCTCGGTGGCACGCCTCAAGCAAGACCTGTCGTCGAACTGGCACCTGGTGGCAGGCGTGCTGAACCAGGATGCCACCCGCAACATCAACACCCAGGTCAACAATCTGACCAACAATGCCGGCGCCTACACCTCATCCATGGGCGCGACGTTTGCGCCGCGCTTCGTCATCACCAGCGATACAGCGTATTTGAACGGCAATTTCACTACTGGCGGCATCTCCCATGATCTGACTATCGGCACCGCCGGCTACCGTTCGTCCTCGTACTCCCTGCGCACTCCGCGGCCTGCGGCGGGATTGCTATTGGGCACGGCAAGCATCGACTCCCCGATGCAATACCCCTATCCAGCCCTAGGCGTGCCCGACACCAACGCGAACTTCGATTCTTCGGATACCTATCAACAAGGGCTCAACATCAGTGACAGCGTGTTCTTCAATGACTATTGGGGACTGCGCGCAGGCGTAAGCCAGGATTGGTTCCACGTCAACAATTTTAAGAACACCGGCGTGCGCTCCACCCAGTATGCCAATCATGGCGTAAGTCCCACCGGCAGCATATTGTTCAAGCCGGCGGGCAACTTGACCACGTATTTCACATACGCCAGCAGCCTACAGGCCGGCGATTTGGCGCCTGCCGGCACTGTCAATCAGGGTGAGAGCTTGGCGCCCTATCGCAGCAAGGAATATGAGCTGGGCTACAAGGCGACGCTGGGCAAAATCGATGTCACGGCGGCGGTGTTTCGCATCGAACGTCCGTTTGCGAAAGTTTTCGCCCCCACTAATACCTTTGAAATCAGCGGCGAGCAAATCAACAAGGGATTGGAATTTTCGGCGGTCGGAGAAATCGCGGCGGGTCTCACTCTCTATGGCGGTGTCCAGTTGCTCAATGCCCGCTTGGAGGACACGCCGCTGCCCACGACCAACGACAGGATCTATGTCGGTGCGCCCAAGGTCAAAGGTAATATGTTGTTCGAATACACGATACCGAGCGTTGCAGGATTGCTGGCGATCGTCAATTACCAGTTCTCGGGTCCGCGCGCGGCGAACGATACCAACTCGTTCTTCGTGGCGGGCTACAACCTGTTTGATCTGGGTGCGCGCTATAGCTCGAATATTCTCGGCACATCGGTCACCTGGCGTCTGGCCGTGGACAACATCGCCGACCGTCACTATTGGTCGACAGTCGGACCTAGCAACCTCACGGGTGCCAACACCGGCAACTTGCTCGCGCATTTCGGCTCACCCCGCACCGTATTAGCGTCCGCGAGCGTCGACTTTTAGACGCGCACCGCAAAAGCGCGCAATGCCGCCGGTTCGCGAGGTAGTATTCACGCAGATGCCTGACAACGTTTCAGCGCTTCATCTGGTTTTCTCGGCGGATCCCGCGCTGTTTGCCATCGTAAAGCTATCGCTCGCCATCAGTTTGGGCGCGGTGCTGTGTGCCGCGCTGATGGCCATCCCGCTGGGCGCACTCATCGCACTTACCAGATTCCCCGGCCGCGAAGGCATCATCGTCGCGATAAACGCGATGATGGGCCTGCCCCCGGTGGTGATCGGCCTGGCGGCGTATCTCACGTTGTCGCGCTCCGGTCCGCTCGGATTTCTCGGTATTTTGTTCACGCCGCAGGCAATGCTCGTCGCTCAGACCGTATTGGTTGCGCCGATTATCGCGGCTCTGACAAGACAATCAGTCGAGGATTTGTGGACGGAATATCGGGACGAACTTACCGCCATGAACGTCCGCCCGATCCGCCGCGTGGCAACGTTGATATGGGAAGCGCGCTTCAGTCTCGTGACCGCGCTGCTCGCCGGCTTTGGCCGCGCCGCCGCAGAGGTTGGCGCAGTTATCATCGTGGGCGGAAACATCGACGGATTCACCCGCACCATGACGACCGCCATCGCGCTCGAGACGTCGAAGGGAAATCTGTCGCTCGCAGTCGGTTTGGGCATCGTGCTCATGTCCATCATTGTCGCAGTCAACGCGCTCGCTTGGATGGCGCGTCGCGCAGGTGAACGGCTGGTTGGTTGATCCCAAGGAGACTTGTCGTGATTCGCAGCTTTTATTTTTTGCTCGCCATCTTGCCCGCGCTGTCGGCAACCGGCGCCGCGCAGGCTCCGGCCGTCCGCCTTCACGCCGCCGGCAGCTTGCGGGTCGCGATGACGGAGATCGCCAAGGCATACTCTGAGACTTACGGCATACGAGTCGACGCCGTTTTCGGCGCGTCGGGATCTCTCAAAGATCGGCTAATTCAGGGCGAGCCAGCAGATGTATTTGCGTCCGCCGATATGGGCAACCCGCAGGCTCTGACCCAAACTGGAAAGGCGGGACCGACCGTGATGTTCGCCCGCAATCGCCTATGCGCCATCCTGCGTCCAGGACTTGGCGCCACTCCCGCAACCCTACTTACTACGATGCTCGAGCCTTCCGTCAAGATCGCAACATCCACGCCCAAAAGCGATCCCGGCGGCGATTACGCTTGGCAGATGTTCAAGAAAGCGGATACCGAGCGACCCGGCAGCCGCGCAGTGCTCGAGGCCAAGGCGATAAAGATAGGCAATGTGCCCGGATCGCTCGCGGTCCCGGCCGGCGCCGGCAATGCAGTCCTGTGGATGTTCCAGGAAAAGCGAGCGGATGTATTTATTTCCTATTGCACCAATGCGCGGGTCGTCGTTGCGCAGTCGCCCGGCGTCACTGCCGTCTCCATGCCCCCGGCCCTGGCCGTCGAGGCTGGCTATGGGTTGACACTATTGGCCGCAGCAGATCAGGGGCGCGCGGCCCAATTTGCGCTCTTTATTCTGTCGCCGACCGGCCAAAAAATACTCGCGCAACACGGCTTCGACGCGCCCTTGCTGCAGTGACCACCATTCCCCCGCATTCGGACCTTCCCATAGCGTTCGAAGAAGTATGGTTCATCGCCAACACCGTAACCATCCTCGATCGAATCAACCTCGTGTTACGGCCCGGCCCGCCCACGGTGTTTATCGGACCCAACGGCTCCGGCAAGACAACTCTGTTGCGGCTTGCCATGGGTCTTCTCGCCCCCACACAGGGGCGCGTCACCTGGGACGGACGGACATATAGTCCGCCGACGCGGCGAGCGTTCATGTTCCAGCGGCCAATCATGTTGAGGCGCAGCGCCGCGAGCAATCTTCGCTATGCGCTCAAGGCTGCATCCGTCCCCCGCAAGCTGCATGCTGATCGGGTAAGAGAATTAATGAGCTTAGTGGGACTCGAGGGTCTCGCAGAGCGACCTGCGCAACGAATGTCCGGCGGCGAGCAGCAGCACCTCGCACTCGCGCGGGCCCTCGCGAGAGACCCCCACGTACTGTTCCTCGACGAGCCTACTGCCAGTCTAGATCCGGCGGCGACCAAGGCCTTTGAGGATGTGGTTCGCACAATAGTCAAGAATGGCATCAAAGTAGTAATGTCGACGCACGACTTGGGTGGGGCGCGGCGTCTTGCAGGGGAGATTGTCTTGCTTCACAAGGGCCGAATAATGGAAGCTTCCGCGGCAGCCGGCTTTTTTAGCGCGCCGCAAACCGCAGAGGGCAGGAAGTTCTTATCCGGAGAACTGCTGGTCTGACCCACAACACGCGAGAATGGATATGCGCATACGCCATCTAGTCATTGCCCCCATGGTCAGCATTTTCCTGATCACCGCGGCCATCGCGCAGGAAAAGTCGATCGTCGTCGCGTCGACCACCTCGACCCAGGATTCAGGCTTGTTTGGCTTCATTCTGCCGCCCTTCAAAGCAAAGACCGGTATCGATGTGAAAGTGGTCGCGCAAGGCACGGGTCAGGCACTCGACACCGGCCGGCGCGGCGATGCAGATGTTGTATTTGTGCATGCGCGCGCGGCAGAGGAGAAATTTCTCGCCCAAGGATTTGCGGTGAAGCGATACCCGGTGATGTACAACGACTTCGTATTGATCGGACCAAGAAGCGATCCCGCGACCATCAAGGGATCAAAAAACATCCTCGCCGCGTTCACCGCCATCAAACGCAAAGGGTCCACATTCATCTCGCGTGGCGACAGATCGGGCACACATATTGCCGAACTCGAACTTTGGCGGCTGGCAGGTATCGATATTGCCGCCGATCGCGGCCCTTGGTACAAGGAAATTGGCCAAGGGATGGGCGCCGCGCTCAACACCGCGTCGGCGGACAATGCGTACGTCCTGTCCGATCGTGGAACTTGGCTCGCGTTCAACAACAAGGGCGACTTGGTTATTGTCGTGGAAGGTGACAAACATCTATTCAACCAATATGGCGTGATGCTGGTAAGCCCGTTGAAGTATCCAACCGTCAAGCGGGAATTAGCTCAACAATTTATAGATTGGCTGATTTCACCGCAGGGCCAGCGCACCATTGCGAGCTACAAAATCAAGGGCGAGCAGCTGTTCTATCCCAATGCCGGCGACGCCGGCGCATGAAGCAGCCGGTACGCGGTACAGTGTAAGCATGCCGAACGAAAAATCGACTCCTCTGGGCCTGCACCTGCGCTATGGGTTGGAGCCCGGCGCCCAGCGCGGCGCCGATCTCGGCAACCCACTCTTCGATCTGCTGAGCGCGGTCTTCGAAGGTGGATCTATTCGTCACGCCGCTCAAGCGCTCGGCTGCTCATACCGCTATGTCTGGGGTTCACTCAGAAAGTGGGAGCAGGCACTGGGCGAGCCGTTGATCCTTTGGTCGCAGGGACAGCGCGCGAGACCGACGCAATTCGCGGAAAGACTGCTATGGGCCGAGCGCCGCGCCCGCACACGCATGCAGCCGCACATTGAGGCCCTGCGTGCCGATCTGGCCCGCGTGCTCGCCGACGCGCGCGATCAGCGCCATCAATTGTTGACCATGCGCGCCAGCCACGACATTGCGCTTCCTGTCCTGCAACAACATGTGGAAGAAAGCGCCGACCTGCACCTGGACATTCACTTCCAGGGCAGCGTGGAAAGCCTGCGTGCGCTGAACGACCGTCAATGCCTGATCGCCGGCTTTCATGTGCCTGCCCTGCGCGGTGCCGCGCCGGTATTCGCCCAAGCACTCAAACCGCTGCTCAAACCGGGTCTGCACAAACTCATCGGCTGTTCGCGGCGTATGCAGGGATTGATCCTGCGTCACGAGCATGCTGGCCTGATTCGTACTTTTCCCGATGTCATGCGCCACCGCCTGCGCTTCGTCAATCGGCAGTTGGGCTCCGCCACGCGGATGCTGATCGACCATCTCATGCATGAGCATTCGCTGGATCCATCCGCCGTGCCGGACTACCACGGTCCCACCGAGGAGACGCATGTGGCGGTGGCAGCGTGCGTGGCAAGCGAGCTGGCCGACGCAGGCGTCGGCGTCGAGGCCGCCGCGCTGGAGTTCGGCCTGCACTTCGTACCCCTGGTTGAAGAGAATTATTTTCTCGCCTGCCTAAAGCCGAACCTCGCGCATGCCGCCGTTCAACGCCTGTGCGCAGTGCTTGCCGGCGCAGCATGGAAAGACATCCTGGCGAAACTTCCGGGATACCAGCCGGCTGTCATGCCGGGAAGAGTATTGGTGATGACGGAGGCGTTGCCCTGGTGGCGTTACGTTAGACCCAAGGTGAAGATTGCCGTGGATGGCTAGTGTTCGGCCAGGGTCTTGACATGCGCCACGGCGCTGCGCCCCAGTGCCGATAGGTTATAGCCGCCCTCGAGCATGGAGACGATGCGACTCTTCGAGTGCTCCGCCGCAACCGTCATCATTTCACGCGTGATCCATGCGTAGTCAGCTTCGATGAGCGCCATGCCGCCCAATAAGTCTTCGCGATGCGCATCGAACCCCGCGGAGATGAATATCATCTGCGGCTTGAAGTTCTCGAGCGCCGGTAGCCACGCGCTTGCGATGGCCTCCTTAGCCGCGTCACCGCCGCTGCCTTCGGCCAGCGGGATGTTGATCATATTGGGCGCAGGGTCAGCAGTGCCGCTATAGGGATAGAACGGGTGCTGGAAAAAACTCGCCATCAGCACACGGTCCCGCCATTGCGGCTGACTGAACATGTCCTCGGTGCCATTCCCGTGATGGACGTCGAAGTCGATGATGGCAACCCGTTCCAGGCCCTTTTTCTCGAGGGCGTAGGCCGCCGCCACGCCGACATTGTTGAAGATGCAAAAGCCCATCGACCGCCCCTGGGTTGCGTGATGCCCGCAGGGGCGTACTGCACAAAACGCATTCCCGGACCGTCCGTCCATGACCTCGTCGACGGCCATCAGTCCCGCACCCGCGGCGCGGCGCGCGGCGCTCAGGGAATACGGATTCATCGCCGTATCGGGATCGAGCTGCATGTATCCCTCGGTCGGAGCGCTCTCGAATATGAGATCAACATAGGCCGGCTTATGCACTCTCTTGAGGTCGTCGGCGTCGATCAGCGGCGCTTCCAGACAACGCAATTCGTCCATCATTCCGGAGGCGCGCATCTGTTCGTTGACCGCAGCCAGACGGGCGGGGCATTCGGGGTGGCCAGTGCCCATTTCATGGCGCAAGCAATCGGGGTGGGTGATGTAGGCCGTGTTCATAGCGCGTCCGTAGTGTAGGTCCCGAATCAAGCCAGCGCCAAATCGAATCGGGCCTGCAGATTCAGGCCGCGCGCGATCTCCCATACCGCGCCCGTAATAGGCGCGAGCGCTGGTTGGTTGCGCGCGATCAAGCCGATGGCGCGGGTCAACTGCGGCCGCAGCGGCCTGGCTTGGACTCGATTCTTGAGATCGAAAAAATTCAGCAAGCTGTGGGGCACCACGCTGCATAGCCCTGCCTCGCTCACGTGGGCATACAGCGAGAACAGCGAATCAGTCTCGAGTACCACGCTGGGCTGCACGCCGGCCCGCCGAAAGGCGGCCTCGATGACTTGCCGGTTGCGCATCTTGCCGGTCAGCAGACACAGCGGCAGCCGCGCCGCCTGTTCCCAGGTCAGCGTCGATTCGAGCGAGACCCTGCGATCGGCCAGCAGCACATAGTGCTCATCGAATAAATGCAGCTTCTCAAATCCCTCGATCACGGTGTCGTCCAGGTAAGTCAGGCCGAGATCGAGTTCGAAACGATCCAGCTCAGCGACGATGGCGTCGGCGGTCAGCGATGACAGCGTGTAGCGGATATTGGGATAAGCCGCGAAGCACGGACCCGTCAAGAAGGCAGCGACTGTCATCGTCGTCGGTATCGCGCCGAGGCGCAGCGTTCCAGTCATCGTGGACTTCGCGACGGACGCGTCCGCGCGCATATAGGACAGCGACGCCAGCGTCTGCTGCGCCCATGCCAGCACTCTTTCACCTTCAGCGGTCAGGCCCAAGTATCGCCGTCCCCTCTGCACGATCATCACGCCGAGTTCCTTCTCCAAACTGCGGATGGCCGAAGACAGTGCAGGTTGCGACACATGGCAAATCTCGGCCGCCTTCGCGAAATGCTTTTCGCGGGCAAGGGTGACGAGATATTCGAGTTGGCGGATGAACATGCGGGCGCGGACAGATTGCTCGAAATGCCGCACGCCGTAAAGCTTCCGATTCTTGCCCATTGGCGGCGCAGCGATTAGATTGTGCCACCGCCAAGGCGCCCCCGCAGATCCAGGAGAAATTGATGTCCATGCCGCTCGAAATGGCCGTGGTTGAAATCGCAGCGCCGGGCGGACCGGAACAGCTGAAACTTGCGTCACGGCCGGTTCCACGGCCCGGCGATGAGGAAGTGCTGGTGCGCGTGGCAGCCGCCGGTGTCAACCGGCCGGACGTGATGCAGCGTCAAGGCCGCTACCCGCCCCCACCGGGCGCTTCGGATTTGCCGGGCCTGGAAATCGCCGGGGAAATCGTCGCCCTGGGAGCCAAGGTCTCCACGCTATCAATCGGCGACAAGGTGACGGCGTTGCTGCCGGGAGGCGGCTACGCAGCCTACGCGGTCGCCGCCGCACCGCTGTGCCTGCCCGTGCCGGCCGGCATCAGCATGGTGGAAGCGGCCGCAATTCCCGAGACCTTCTTTACGGTATGGACCAATCTTTTCGATCGTGGCCGCTGTCAGGCGGGCGATACGGTGCTCATTCATGGCGGCACCAGCGGCATCGGCACCACTGCCATCCAGTTGGCCAGCGCCTGGGGCGCGCGCGTGTTCGCCACCGCAGGCTCGGATGACAAGGCGCGCGCCTGCGAGCGGCTCGGCGCCGTCAGAGGAATCAATTACCGCACCGAGGACTTCGTCGAAGTGCTGCGTGCCGCCACCGACGGCAGGGGGGTCGATGTGACACTGGATATGGTGGCCGGCAGCTATGTCGCACGCAATCTGGACATTGCGGCGCTCGAGGGCCGAATCGTCGTGATCTCCCTGCTCGGCGGAGCGCGGGCTGAGGTGAATTTCGGGCTGGTGCTCAGCAAGCGGCTGACGATCACCGGCTCGACCCTGCGTGCCCGAACCGTCGCACAGAAAGCCGCCGTGGCGGCCGCCGTGCAAAAGAACGTCTGGCCGCTGTTGACCGCGGGCCGGGTTCGTCCGGTCGTTCATGCCACATTTCCATTGGCTGAGGCCAGCGAAGCACACCGGTTGATGGAGACGTCGAATCACATCGGGAAAATCGTCCTGACGATCTAGAAAAAGCATGCCGCGGATGGACAAGTGGGCGTCGCTCCGATGCATCCAAGGCGCGTAGGTTAGGTGCTATAGTTCTTCGAGAAATAATTCCCTCGGCCGTAGCTTCGATGCGGGCCGGGTCCAGCATGCGACATATCGTCGCGAATACCGGGAGTACTTAGTGAGTTCCGATATCGGGATCGCCCAGAATGCAACCATGAAACCCATCGGCGAGATTGCCGCTCGCTTGGGTATCCCGGCTGCCAGTATTGAAAATTACGGCCACTTCAAAGCGAAGATCGCGCTCGACTACATCGACAGCCTGAAGGACAAGCCCGACGGCAAACTCATTCTCGTCACGGCGTTGAGCCCCACTCCCGCGGGCGAAGGCAAGACCACGACCACCGTGGGCCTCGGCGACGCGCTGAACAAGATCGGCAAGAAAGCGGTGATCTGTCTGCGCGAGCCGAGCTTAGGTCCGGTGTTCGGTATGAAAGGCGGCGCGGCTGGCGGCGGTTACGCCCAAGTCGTGCCGATGGAAGACATCAACCTGCATTTCACCGGGGATTTCAGCGCGATCGGCCTGGCGCACAACCTGCTTTCGGCGCTGATCGACAATCATATCCATCACGGCAATGAATTGGGTTTCGACGTCCGGCGCATTGCCTGGAAGCGTGTAATCGACATGAATGACCGCGCGTTGCGCGACATTACTGTCGGCTTGGGCGGCCCCGGCAATGGTTTTCCACGCCAGGACGGCTTCGACATCGTGGTGGCCTCCGAAGTGATGGCCATTTTCTGCCTGGCCAACAGCCTGGTCGATCTCAAGGAACGGCTCGGCAACATCGTCGTCGGCTATCGCCGCGATCTGACACCCATCCACGCGAGCGACCTCAAGGCTCAGGGCGCCATGACCGTGCTGCTCAAGGAAGCGTTGAAGCCCAACCTGGTGCAGACTCTTGAGAACAATCCGGCGTTCATCCATGGCGGTCCGTTTGCCAATATCGCGCACGGCTGCAATTCGGTGCTCGCGACCACGACCGCGTTGAAATTGGCCGATTATGTGGTGACGGAAGCGGGCTTCGGCGCCGACCTGGGCGCGGAGAAGTTCATCGACATCAAGTGCCGCAAGTCCGGGCTGCGCCCGGCCGCGGTCGTCATTGTCGCCACCGTGCGTGCGCTGAAATTTCACGGCGGCGCCGATCTCAAGGAGATCAATAAGGAAAATCTCGCTGCGCTCGAGAAGGGCATCGCGAATCTCGAGCGGCATGTCAGCAATGTACGCAATCAGTACGGCCTGCCCTGTGTGGTGTCGGTCAATCATTTCACGGCCGATACCGACGCCGAACACACGCTGCTCGCGAATAAAATGGCGTCGCTCGACGTGCCGCTGGTGCTCGCGCGCCACTGGGCCGAGGGCGGCGCGGGCGCAACGGACCTCGCCCGCAAGGTCGTGGAAATCGCCGACAAGGGCGGTCCCAACTTCCGTTTCGTTTACGACGAGAAGCAGACGCTGTGGGACAAGGTGAAGACCATCGCGACCAAAGTCTACGGCGCCTCCGATATCTCGGGCGACTCGAAGATTCGTGCGCGATTCGACGAACTGCAGAAAACCTACGGGCACTATCCGGTGTGCATCGCCAAGACCCAGTACTCCTTCTCTACTGACCCGGGCCTGCGCGGTGCGCCGAGCGGTCACATGGTGAACATCCGCGAGGTGCGGCTTGCCGCCGGCGCGGAGTTCATCGTGGTGGTGTGCGGCGACGTCATGACCATGCCCGGACTGCCGAAGGTGCCGTCCGCCGATAAGATCGACATCGACGCACAGGGACGCGTAGTCGGCCTGTTCTAGCCCCGGCCGTGCGCAGCCTCACGGCTCCGCACCACCAAGCCACCCGGGAGCCGCGGGAGGACATTTGACATCTAATATATTATCAAACGAATCTCCTGATATTGCAGTGACAGGGCCACTACACTTCGTTTTCACCTCCGTAGGCGGTTAGAGGAGCATCCATGGCAGGCCGCAATTTTCTTTTCGTTCCGGGACCCACCAATGTGCCCGATCGGGTGTTGCGCGCCATGGTGGTGGCGATGGAAGACCATCGCTCGCTCGTTTTCCCCGAGTTGACTCGCGCCTGCCTCGAGGGACTGAAGCCTGTATTCAAGACCGCCACGGCCAGCCCCCTTCTCTTTCCCTCATCCGGTACCGGATGTTGGGAGGCGGCGCTCACCAACTGCCTGAACCCCGGGGATAAGGTTCTGGCCTCCCGCTTCGGCCAGTTCGGCCATCTTTGGGCGAATATGTGTACGCGCCTGGGCTTCGAGGTGGAACTGCTGGAGACGCCCTGGGGAGACGGCGCTCCCGTCGACCGCTACTTAGCCTCCCTCGGCGCGGATAAGCAGCACAAGATCAAGGCCGTGCTGGTTTGCCAGAATGAGACGGCCACCGGGGTCACCAGCGATGTTGCCGCGATCCGGCGGGCCATGGACAGTGTCGGGCACCCCGCTCTGCTGTTCGTCGACTCCGTGAGCGCTCTTGGCAGCATCGACTTTCGCATGGACGAATGGGGCGTGGATGTATGCGTCAGCGGCTCGCAGAAGGGTCTGATGCTGCCCGCCGGCTTAGGCGTGACCTGCGTCAGCCAAAAGGCGCTCGAATCGGCCAAGAGCGCCACTTCTCGGCGCTGCTATTTCGACTACGGCGATATGGTGACCTCGAACGCCTCGGGATATTTTCCGTACACGCCGTCCATACCCATGCTGTACGGCCTGCGTGAGTCCTTGGCCATGCTGGCCGAGGAAGGGTTGGAGAATGTATTCCACCGCCACCGCTATCTCGCGGGCGGCATGCGTGCGGCGGTGTTCGAGGGCTGGAAGCTCAAGCTGTGCGCGACTGCTCCGCAATGGTTCTCGGATACCGTGTCCGCCATCATGGTGCCGGATGGCATCAATGGCGCGGAAGTCATCGCGCGTGCCTTCAAGCGCTACAACCTGGCGCTGGGCGCCGGTCTCGCCCAGGTCGCCGGCAAGTTGTTCCGTATCGGCCATTTGGGCGATCTGAATGAACTCATGCTGCTTGGGGCCATTGCCGGATCCGAAATGGCCATGCTCGATGCGGGGGTCAAGCTCGAACCCGGCAGCGGCGTGGCGGCCGCGCAGAATTACTGGCTCAATCATTCACCGGTGATCGCGGCCAAGGATCCCTCCGGCGCGGCCGCATGACCATGCGCGTGGTGTTTCTGGATCGCGCCTCGCTCAAGGCCAAGGTGCGCAAGCCCGTCGTTGCGACCGAATACATCGAACATGCAAAAACCTCCGTCGATGAAATCGTACCGCGCCTTGCGCAGGCGGCCGTAGCCATCATCAACAAGGTGCCGATGCGCGCCGACAGCTTGCGCCAATTGCCGCAGCTCAAGATGATTGCGGTGGCGGCGACCGGCTATGACGTGGTGGATGTGGCGTATTGCAAACAAAATGGCATCGCGGTGGCCAACATCCGCAATTACGCGGTGCACACGGTGCCGGAACACGCCTTCGCAATGATTTTGGCCTTGCGGCGCAATTTGCTCGCGTACCGGCAGGATGTCGAGAAAGGTGTCTGGAACAAGTCCGATCAATTCTGTTTTTTCACGCACGATATCGGCGATCTTTATGGCAGCACGCTCGGCATCATCGGCGAGGGCGCGATCGGCCGGAGCACGGCGGCGGTTGGGCGCGCCTTCGGCATGCGTGTGCTGTTCGCCGATCACCCGCCGCCGAAGATGCCGGACGTCGCTTTCACGCCGCATGACGAGGTGCTGGCGCAGTCCGATGTCATTTCCCTGCACTGTCCGCTGCTGCCGTCCACGCGCAATCTGATCGACATCGGCGCTTTTCGCAAGATGAAGCGCAATGCCCTGCTCATCAATACCGCACGCGGCGGATTGGTCGACGAGACGGCGCTGATACAGGCGCTCGATGAAGGGCTGATCGCCGGCGCCGGCTTCGACGTGCTGACGGTCGAGCCGCCGAAAGATGGCCACCCGCTGCTCGACGTGCGCCGCCCGAATTTCATTCTCACACCGCACATCGCCTGGGCCTCGGATGGAGCGATGCAGTTCCTGGCCGACCAATTGATCGACAATATCGAGCAGTGGGCGGCCGGCAAGCCGCAGAATCTCGTCACTTGACCATGAAAAAACTGCTCTACCAATTCGATACGGACGCCCTGCCCTCGGTTTTCGACAACGTCGTGGGTTACGACGGCGGGGCCGACCACATTTCGGCCTATGGCGGCGTCACTGCCAAGAATGTCGGCGGTCTGGTCGAGGGCGCAATTTTCACCCGAGGCCTCAAGGATAAGAAAAACACGGCGATCTTCATCGGCGGCGGCAACATGCTCGAGGGCGAAGCGGTGCTCACCGCGGTCCGCAAGAAATTCTTCGCCAAATTCCGCGTGTCGGTGATGTTCGACTGCAACGGTTCCAACACCACGGCGTCGGCTGCGGTTGCATGGCTCGCGCATGGTCGCACACTCGCCGGCAAGCGTGCCGTCGTGCTCGGCGGTTCAGGTCCGGTCGGTCAGCGCGCCGCAGTTTTGCTGGCGCGCGAGGGTGCGACGGTGGCCATTACCGGCCGCCGGCGCGACGTGGTTCAGTCTGCCTGCGACTTGATTCAAGCGCGTTTCGGCATCGTGGTGCAGCCCATCGAAGCGCCGACCAATGTCGAGCGCGGCGCGGCCATCGCGGGCGCACAGATCGTGCTCGCCACGGGCGCCGCCGGTGTTACGTTGCTGGACGAGAAACAGTGGCAGGACAGCCCCACCTTGGAACTGATCGCAGACGCCAACGCCTCGCCGCCGGCAGGCATCGAAGGGGTGGGCCAGAGCGATCGCGGTTTACCGAAGCACGGCAAGATACTCTTCGGTTCGCTCGGCTTCGGCTCGCTCAAACTGGCATTGCACCGCGCCTGCGTCTCGCGCCTGTTCGAGCAGAACGATTTGCTGCTCGACGCCGAAGAAATATACGCCATCGCCAAAACGATGGTCGGCTAGCTCCGCGCCTTGGGCGAACCCATCATGATGACTCAGAGTTCCGTCGATAAATTTCTGGATGATCTCGCAAGCGGCAACCCGACACCGGGTGGCGGCAGCGCGGCGGCCATTATGGGCGCCATGGGCGCTGCCCTCGTATCCATGGTGTGCAACGTGACCATCGGCAAGAAGGGCTACGAAGCAGTCGAGGCAGAAATGAGATCGGTCCTCTGCGAATCCGAAAGAGTGCGCCGGCGGCTGACGGCGATGGTGGCCGAAGACATCGCCGCCTTCAACAGCATCCTGGCGGCATACAAGATGCCCAAGGCCACTGAGGAGGCCAAGGCCGTGCGCGCCGCCGCCATCCAGGCCGGTCTGCGCCGCGCCACGGAAGTGCCTTTGGACTGCGCGCGCGCATGCGCCGAAGTCATCGCGCTGTCGCGGCGCGCCAGCGAACAGGGATATCTCAATGTGATCAGCGACGGCGGCGTGGGCGTATTGGCGGGATTTACCGGACTACGCAGCGCCGCGCTCAACGTCTACATCAATGCGCCGGCCCTCAAGGATCGCGTGTTTGCCGAAGGCGCGACCGCCGAACTGGAAAAGCTGCTCCGCTTCTGCGGCGCCGAGAGCGAGGCGGTATACAAAATCGTTCGCGATAAATTGAGTTGAGGAGAACTGACAATGCCGGGTGGAAAAATCGATACCAATCATGCGTTCACGCCGTTGGGCATCGCTGTTCTGACGATTTCGGACTCACGCAATGCGAGCACCGACTCGTCAGGCGATTTACTTGCGAAACGCGTGACAACGGCGGGTCATAATTTGCGCGCTCGCGCGTTGGTGCGCGACGACAAAGGTGCCATCCAACGACAAGCTCGAACCTGGATCGATGATCCCGAGATCGACGTGATAGTGACCACTGGCGGCACGGGTCTCACCGGCCGTGATGTGAGTCCGGAGGCGCTGCGTGAACTGTTCGACAAAGAACTCGAAGGGTTCACGGTGCTGTGGCACCTAATTTCATACGAGTCGGTGGGTGTATCGACCATGCAATCGCGCGCCTGTGCCGGCATAGCCGGCAACACCGTTATCTACGCACTACCGGGCTCGAATAGCGCCTGCCGAGATGGCTGGGATAAATTAATCAGCCTGCAAGTCGACAGTCGGCACCGTCCGTGTTCGATCGTCGAGGTCATGCCCCGCTTTCAGGAAACCTGAGGTCGAAGGCAGGAGTCTGCATGGATACCGTTGAATCGGCCCGCGCGCGAATGCTGGGCTCGCTGCAGCCGCTGGGGAGCGAAGTCATGCCGCTGCATGAGGCCGCTGACCGCACTCTCGCCGAAACCATCGTCGCGACCCGCGACCAGCCGCCGTTCCGTTCGTCGGCCATGGATGGCTACGCCGTGCGCGCGACGGATTTGGCTTGCAGCCAGTTCACAGTAATCGGGCAATCCGCCGCGGGAGCCGCGTATGCAGGCGCCTTGGGTGCCGGTGAGGCTGTACGGATATTTACCGGCGCTCCGGTCCCGCCGGGAGCCGACTCCGTGATCCCGCAGGAGCGCACGGTGCGGGACGGCTCGAGAGTCTCCATCAGTGCGGCGGCAGAGACAATGCAAAACATTCGGGAAGCCGGCGTCGATTTTGCAGCAGGAGTTCCTCTCGTCCGGGCAGGCACATCCTTGCATTCTCGTCACATCGCGCTACTGGCAGCAGCGGGCGTAGCCACCGTGACAGTAAGTCTTCGGCCGCGGATTGCGTTGATTGCGACCGGCAACGAAATTGCAACCCCCGGTACGCCTGCGGGCCCGTACCAGATCTACGATTCGGCAACTTTCGGGCTGGCCGCAATGATCAAGAGCTGGGGCGCAATACCGGTGCATGGCCCGATCAGCCGCGACGATGAAGAGGACGTGTCGAGCGCAATTGATATAGCCATGGAGCGCGCGGATCTCGTTGTCATCGTCGGCGGCGCCTCGGTAGGCGACTACGACATCGTGAAGCAATCGCTCGCCAATCGTGCCCTCAGCATCACCGTACCCAAGGTTGCAGTGCGGCCGGGCCAACCAACCTGGTTCGGCACCGTGGGCCGCAAGCCGCTCCTCGGACTGCCCGGCAATCCTGCGGCGGCTTTTGTCTGTGCTTACCTTTTCTTGCGGTCGCTAATCGATGGATTTCTTACGCGAGACGCATCCTTGGTCTGCGTTCCCGCGGTGCTCGAAGGCGAAATCAACAAGAGCGGCGACTTCGAACGTTACTGGCGAGCCGTGGTTAGTGTCACGGAGGATGGTCGGTTGATCGCGCGCCCGTTCGGCAACCAGGACAGCTCCTTGGTCTCGGTATTCGCTTCAGCGAATGCATTGATACGCCGCCCGCCAAAGGCGGCCGCAGCGCAAACCGGTGCCCGGGTCGACGTTCTGCTGCTGGATTATCCCTAGGCCATCCTTCCCGCAGCCCCGTCATACCGATTTGCACCACCTGTGGCTGCGCGTCCCTTTATTTTCTATGTGTCCGCGCGCGGATTTTCGGAATTCTCGTATCAAATCGGCACGGTTGCCGTCGGCTGGCAAGTCTATGCGCTGACCGGCAGCGCGTTCGCTCTCGGCATGGTGGGACTGGTGCAGTTCATTCCGAGCGCACTTCTGGTATTCGCCTCGGGCCACGTCGCCGATCGCTACGATCGCAAGCGCGTGGTGCAAATTTGCCAATTCGTCGAAGCGCTGACCGCCGGGTTCCTGGCATGGGGTACCTTCGGTGGCTGGCTCAACGCCGCAGAGATCTTTACCGCCATGGCCGTCATCGGCATCGCCACCGCTTTTGAAAGCCCGGCAGCCGCGGCGCTGCTGCCCGCTGTGGTGCCGCCTGGCATGTTGCAGAAAGGCACCGCAGTCTCGACGGCTGCGTGGCAGGTGGCCGCAATCAGTGGGCCGGCATTGGGCGGATTGACCTATATCGTGGCGCCGGGCACGCCCTACATCGTGATGGCCATATTCTGGGTGCTGTCGGGAATGTTGTACGGCGCAATCGCGCTAATCGGATCCGTCGCAGTAAAAGAACCGCCGACTCTCGCATCGCTGTTTGCCGGCGTAGGCTTCGTGCGCCGCAACCCCGCGATATTGGGCACCATCTCGCTCGATTTATTCGCAGTGCTGCTGGGCGGAGCCACCGCGCTGCTGCCTATATATGCGCGCGACATACTGCACACGGGCCCTTGGGGTCTAGGAATACTGCGCGGGGCACCCGCCGTCGGTGCATTGATTATGTCCGGTGTGCTCGCCCGTCATGCGATCGCGCGGCGGGCGGGCGTACGAATGTTTCAGGCCGTAATCGTTTTCGGTCTGGCCACCCTAGTGTTTGCGGTCTCGCATTGCATCGGACTGTCGGTTCTGGCACTCGCCATCATGGGTGCGGCAGACACCGTGAGCGTCGTGATTCGTATCGCGCTGGTGCAATTATCGACGCCGGATGAGATGCGGGGCCGCGTCGGCGCCGTCAATTATTTATTCGTCAACGCCTCCAACCAACTTGGTGAATTCGAGAGCGGCCTGACCGCGGCGCTGTTCGGAACGGTACCGGCGGTCATATTGGGCGGAGTGGGCACCATCGCGATCGCCTTGTTGTGGATGAAGCTGTTTCCTGCTTTGCGCAACGTCGAGCGGTTGGAATAGACAATGAGAAGCGCGAAGTCCCGCCGCCGCTGGCGCATTGCAAAGCTCTGGCCGAGCGCGCGCCTAAGGCGTAAGGCGTCACGTGCATTCCGACGTGCGCCGTCGTGGGCACAGGCTTTAATTGTCCTCGCGGTCACCGTGCTCCTGTGGTTCGCTCTGAACTGGATGTTTCAAGTCATCCGCAAACCGTCTGAGCTCTTCTTTCCAGTCAGCGGCACGCTCAACAAGACGCCGTCAGAGACCTGGCGGCAGTACGCACCCCTGTTTCGGGAAAACTCCACCGGCGTGATGTCCCCCGAGTTGCTCGCGGCCCTTGCCCAGGTCGAGGGCTCGGGCAATCCGATCGTGCGTACTTACTGGCGCTGGTCATTCAATCCCCGGCCCTTCGACGTTTACCGGCCCGCATCCAGCGCGGTGGGGATGTACCAGATCACGGACGGCACCTTTGCCGAGGCACGACACTTCTGCATCCGCCATCATGTCGTCGTGGAGGACGGGCCTTGGAACGATTGGGACTCGTGCTGGTTCAATCGCCTGTACACGCGGGTGATTCCCGCGCACGCAGTGGAACTCACCGCGGCATACCTCGACCGCAGTGTGACGAACGCACTCGCGCGCCATCACGTGAAGTCAGTGCCGCTCGAGCGCGAACAGGAGCTTGCCGCAGTGATTCATCTGTGCGGCGCAGGCGCGGGCGATGCCTTCGTGCGGCGTGGGCTGCGCTTGACCGAAGGCCAGCGCTGCGGAGATCACGAGGCGCGCGGCTATGTCGCCCGCGTGAACGTCATGCAGCGAGTATTCGAGAGCATCGAAAAGACGGATTAAGCCGAAGCCCAGGCTTGGCCGCCGTATCCGGGCATCCACCAACGACCGTCGTCCTCCCCCTCTATGATCCGTTCGTGCGCGCTCAGTGACGTTGCCGCGGCAACGTCGTCAGCATAATCAATGTCATCAATAGCATCGTCCGCGGGTCCTTCGGACGAGCCGCTCGCGGCGTCTTTCGCACGCAAGGCTTGATTACATAGCACCCAGACACCGAGATCGTAGTCCATTCGCTCACCGCGCCAGCGGGTGGCGGCCGCGTTCGGTTCGACATCGAAATCCTCCCAGTCGTCGGGCGAGGCCTCGGTGCAGCGCACGACCTCAAAGGGCCGTCCGTCCGGGTGCAGAAAGCGCCGACTTCCATCGGGGAGAGTTTCAATGGAGATTTCGCCCTCGTGCACCAGGCGGTGGTGCAGGCGGCATAGGGTGACGAGATTCGAGAGCTTGGTTTCTCCGCCGTCGGCCCAATGCTCGATGTGATGGGCATCGACGTAGCGCCGGTGCGTGCAGCCTGGGAAGCGACAGCCGCCATCGCGGGAATTGAGTGCTCGCCGGATCGCCGGTGGGATGCTGCGGGTCTTGCGCCCGACGTCGAGGGGTTCGCCGTGCTCGTTCTCGAGGATGCGCAGCAGACCGGAATCGCAGGAGAGGCGCCGCGCCGTCTCGGCGGCAATGGACGGCCCATTCTCGATCTCGCAGCGCCCGGCGGCGTCATGCTGCAATGTCTCAGCATCCACGTGAACGACCACTTGGAAGCGGTCGGCGGTAGTCGACGAGGTATCCTTGGCAGCCAGGAAGTTCTCCGCCAGTACGGCGAGCGCATCGGCCCGCCGTGCCGTGTAGGAGATCGAGCGTTCTTCTTCCACGTCGGCGGAAATCTCCCGATCGGGAATGGTTTCCATGGCCGCCTCCAGAGCCTCGATCAACATCGCACCCGCTTCGGCCGGCAGGCGGCACTTCACAATCAGGCTGCCATCTTCGGCGTGGCAGTAACTCACGCTGCGATGGGCGTGCTGCTCAGCCTCGCGCGAGAGTTCTTGCGCGTCCATGGCACGCCTAAAGCCGCTCACCAATCGCTCCACATGATGGGCGGTGCCGTGAAGAGCGATCATGAGCAAGTTCTGCTCCGTCGCCTCACAGGCCACTCGAGTCAACGCCCTGACCTTCGAGTAACTCAACTCGCCGCGCGCCATGGAGGCGGCGATTTTGGGCAAGCCGATGAGCGCATGGGCGACGCGCACCTTCTCGCGAGCGGCGCCGAGGTTCAAACCGCATTTGAAATTCAGCCAGTGAGCGCAGGACGGTAACTTGCCGTCCGCCCAGCCCTTGCGGCGATCGTATTCGGCGATCAGGGTGAGCCAACGATAGTTGGCGGCGTTGAGTTGTCCGGCAAGTTCAGTGATTTGCGCTTCCAGTTCTGCAAGCGACACCGATGACACGATCGCCGTATATGCACCATCCATAAGATACCCCGTCGATACTGTGTTTATATCCAGTATTGTACGCAATTCAGTGCTGGAAAGCACGCCTAGTATCTGTGCATTTCTGCTTAATTTTCAGCTGGTTAGGTCAGCCGCTGCTTGACTCTATTCGATGAGAATGGCGCGGAAATCGTTGACGTTGGTCAGCGTCGGACCAGTGATTACCGAATCACCCAGGGCCGTGAAGAAGCTGTGCGCATCGTTGTTGGCCAGCATGTCCTTGGGGCGGATCCCGAGCGACCAAGCGCGAGCGAGTGAGTCCGGACTGATGCACCCGCCTGCGATATCTTCCTGACCGTCGATCCCGTCCGTGTCGCCTGCCAACGCATGGATACGCTTGTGCCCGTCGAGTGCAATCGCAAGCGACAGCAGGTACTCCACATTGCGCCCGCCGCGCCCGCTGCCTCGCACCGTGACCGTGGTCTCGCCGCCCGAGAGCAGCACGCACGGCGCCGCGAACGGCTGACCTCGCTCGGCGACTTGCAAGGCCATGCCGGCAAACACCTTCCCGACGTCCCGCGCCTCGCCTTCGATGGCATCGCCAATGATATGCGGCGTCAGGCCGGCAGCTGCCGCGACTCGCGCCGCGGCCTCGAGTGCCATCTGTGGCGCGGAAATGGTACGCACGGCGGAGCGCGCCAGCCGCGCATCGCCGGGCTTGACGGATTCGCCGCGTCCGCTTTCCAGTACTTCGCGCACCGGATCCGGCAGCTCGATCCCGTAGCGGCGCGTGATGGCAAGTGCATCGGCGCAAGTCGTAGGGTCCGCCACCGTGGGCCCGGATGCGATGTCTACCGGTCGGTCGCCGGGCACATCGGAAATGAGCAGCGTGAGCACGCGCGCCGGGTGGCAGGCCGCGGCCAGCCGACCGCCCTTGATGCCCGAGAGATGGCGCCGCACGCAATTCATCTCGCTGATTGTGGCGCCGCAGGCCAGCAACGCCCGATTCACAATTTGCTTGTGTTCCAGTGTCAGGCCGGCAGCCGGCAACGGCAGCAGCGCAGAGCCGCCGCCGGAGAACAGGCACAGCACCAAGTCCTCCTCGCTTAGGCTGCCTACCCGTTGCAGCATGCGCTGCGCAGCATGCATGCCGGCCGCATCGGGTACCGGATGCGCCGCTTCGACGATCTCGATCCGATCGCACGGCACAGCGTAGCCATAACGCGTAACCACGAGTCCCGACAGAGGACCGCCCCAGTGCTGCTCCACCACGCGTGCCATCGCTGCAGAGGCCTTGCCCGCCCCGACGATGATGAGCCGGCCGCGCGGCGGCGTGGGCAGTTGCGGCGGAACACACAGCGCCGGTTGCGCCGATGCGATGGCGGCATCGAACATCTGCCGCAGCAGAATCGGAGGCGCAATCAACTCGCGTTCCCGAGCAGCACGTTCACCCGCACACCGACGCCTTGCTCTCCTGCAGAGACTGCGCCAACAGCTTTGTCAGCGCGTACACCGTGTCCATGTGCGGCGTCGGCGTGCCGGTCAATCGCGCCAGTTCCACCACCGAGCCCAGCAGCGCATCGATTTCAAGCGCGCGCCCCGACTCAACATCCTGCAGCATCGAGGTTTTATGGTGTCCCACCCGCTCCGCGCCGGCGATGCGCTTCTCGAGCGGCACGCGAAAGGTAATGCCCAGCTTGCCGGCGACGGCCTGCGCTTCGGTCATCATCGCTGCCGCCACGGCACGGCTCGGCGGATATTGGCAGATGGCGGCGAGCGTGGCGCGCGACAAGGCACTGATGGGATTGAAGGTCAAATTGCCCCACAGCTTCAGCCAGATCTCGGCGCGAATGTCGGCTAGGATCGGCGCCTGCAGGCCGCCTCGGATGAAGCACTCCGAGACACGCGTAACTCGTGCGCTGACCGTGCCATCCGGCTCCCCCACTGGAAATCGATTGCCTTCGACGTGCTTGATCACTGCGGGTGAAAGCAATTGGGCCGCGGGATATACCACACAGCCGATGACGCGCTCACACGCTATGTGCTCGCCGATCACCCCCGTGGGATCAACGCTTTGCACGCGCGCGCCCGCGAGTTCACCGGGATAGCGGTAGAAGTACCAGTATGGGATTCCGTTTTGCATCGGAACCACGACGGTCTCAGGTCCAAACAACTTCGGTACCTCGCGGGCCACCGCTTCTAGCTGGTGCGCCTTCATTGCCAGGATCACCATATCCTGCGGACCGGCAACGGAGTAATCGTCGGTCGCCTTGACTTGCGCGACGGCTTGCTCGCTGCCATCGGAGGCCTGCAGCTTGATGCCGCGGCTGCGCAACGCCGCGAGATTCGCTCCGCGCGCGATGAAGGTGACGTCCTCTCCCGCCAGCGCAAGCCGGGTTCCGACATAGCCGCCGATTGCACCGACTCCGACAATTGCTATCTTCAAAGAACTTCGTCCTGCTAGATGACTTTCTTCGCTTTCAGTGCGGCGACATCCGCGGCCCCGTAGCCCAGTTCCGCCAGAACCTCATCGGTATGCTCGCCCAAGAGCGGCGAGCGGGTGACCTCGGTCGCGCTGTCGCTCATCTTGATCGGGTTGCCGACCGTCAGGTACTTGCCGCGGCGTGGATGATCCACCTCGACGATAGTGCCGCTCTTACGCAAAGATGGCTCATTGGCCAGTTCCTCCATCGACAGGATCGGCCCGCAGGGAATGTCGTGCTCATTGAGCAGCGCCATCGCTTCGAATTTGCTCTTCGTGACCGTCCACGCCTCGACCGCCGCAAACACCTCATTGAGTCGGGGCAGGCGCGCTTCCGGTGTGGCGAAGTCGGGATCGGCGAGCCAATTCTGTTTGCCGATCACCTGACAAATTTCCCGCCAAACCGGCGCCTGCGCGATGAAGTATAAATACGAGTTCGGATCCGTCTCCCAGCCCTTGCATTTGACGATGGTCCCGGGCTGGCCACCGCCCGATGAATTGGCGGCGCGCGGCACTGCGCTGCCGAACTTGCCGTTCGGATGCTGTGGATATTCCTTCATCACTCCGGTGCGCTGGAGTCGTTGCTGATCGCGCAGCTTGACGCGGCACAGATTCAACACGCCGTCCTGCATCGCCGTCAGTACTTTCTGTCCGCGCCCGGTGGTGTTGCGCTGATATAGCGCCGCCACTATGCCGAGCGCCAAGTGCAGTCCGGTGCCGCTGTCGCCGATTTGCGCGCCAGTCACAAGCGGCGGCCCATCATCGAAGCCCGTGGTCGACGCAGAACCGCCCGCACATTGGGCGACGTTCTCGTACACCTTGCATTCCTCGTAGGGTCCGGGTCCGAATCCCTTCACCGAAGCGACGATCATGCGCGGATTGAGCTCTTGAATTCGCTCCCAGGTGAAGCCCATACGATCGAGTGCGCCCGGCGCGAAGTTTTCAACCAACACATCGCAGTGCTTCACCAGTCTCTCCAGGACTTGCTTGCCGCTGTCACTCTTCGTGTCGAGGGTCACCGACCGCTTGTTGTGATTGAGCATTGTGAAATAAAGGCTGTCCGCGTCCGGAATATCGCGCAACTGCTCCCGGGTAATATCCCCGACGCCTGCCTTCTCGACCTTGATCACGTCCGCGCCGAACCAAGCCAATAGCTGCGTGCAGGTCGGTCCCGACTGCACATGCGTGAAGTCGAGAATGCGGACTCCGTCCAATGCTTTACCCATGAAATACTCCCACAGACCTCACTTGTACATCGTCGGCCGTCACGCTCTCCGATGAGGGGAACGTCTCGGGGCCCATGGCGAAATGACGCGCGCGCAACGGTTTCAGCACGAACAGCGCCATGATTCCTGCAATGACATTGCAGCTCAAAGCCGCAGCGAACACAGTGCCCCAGCCGTGGGATTTCGCGATGATGGCGGCGACTGGAACGATCAGCACAGCGGTGCCCTTGGCCGTATACAGCATGCCCGCGTTGGACGCGGCGTACTTCGCACCGAATGTGTCTCCCTGGGTGGCGGGAAACAGACTAAAAATTTCACCGTACACTCCGAAGTACAGCGCAGTCACGAGCACGAACACGATCGGGTTCGATCCGGACTGACCGAGGGTGTAGAGAGCGAGGGCGCCTGCGAAGAACGCGAGAGCCATGGTATGTTCGCGCCCGATTCGATCGGACACCCAGCCGAAGAACGGTCGCCCCATGCCGTCGAAGATTCGATTCAGAAATATTGCAAACACCAAGGCCGGCATCGTCATGCCGAACAGCGCAACGGGAATCTTTTCGATTTTGAAGTCCCTGGCGATCGGCGCCATGGAGGCCGTCATGGTCAGGCCGCCGGCTGCGATCAGCACGAACATGACATAGAGCACGTAGAACACCGGGCTCTTCAGCACTTCCATAGGCGTATAGCCGTGCGCCGTCTGATTGGGCTGCACCTTCGCTGTGATCAGTTGTGCGGGAGGCGCCGACATCAACCAGGCCATCAAATACACGATTCCGCCCTGAATCATTCCGAACTCCAGAAATGCGTGCTCGTAGCCAGCGGCACCGATCATCGCCTTGATCGGACCTACGGTGATCGCAGCGCCGGCGCCGAATCCTCCCGCGGTGATGCCCGCGGCAAGGCCTCGCCGGCGCGGAAACCATTTGAGTGCGTTGCCGACGGATGTACCATAGACGCAACCGGTGCCTATGCCGCCGAGCGCGGCGGCCAAGTACAGTAGCGGCAATGAGCTTGCGGCAGAGTTCAGTGTCCATGCGGCAGTCACCAAAACCGAGCCGGCGATGACCACCCAGCGCGGACCGAAGCGATCCACCAAGTAGCCTTCAATGGGAATGAGCCAGGTTTCGAGTGCGACGAAGATGGTGAATGCCACCTGAATGGACGCCCGCCCCCAGTGATGCTTGGCGTCGATGGGATCGACGAACAGGGTCCACCCGAACTGCAGGTTCGCCACGCAGGCCATGCAGACGACCCCAACGATAAGTTGCACCCACGGATTTTTGAGATTCAAACTCATGGAGATCCATTCATCGATACTATTATATTTAATATATCTGGATGAAGTGACGCTTCAATAGGGGTGTTTGGCGCTCCCATAATCACAACTAACTGGTAAATAGTTGAATTAAGAGAGTTTATAACAGACGAGAGAATCCACATACATGAGCCCATTTAATTCATGCAGTAACTATCAATTGCGGGATCATATATCTGTCCCGCAAAGCTGCATATAAGGCCCGCGCATTGTGTAATCTCTTGAACGTTAAGTTTTGTTAAGCCTGGTATTCGCACCGTTGGGAAGTAGACGACCGCAATGAATACGATCGCAACTCTGGTACAGCGCACATCCTGCGCGGCTCCGCTCGCGCTGGCGCCTCTGAATGCGACGAGTCTGCGCGATCAGGCTTATGCGCTTTTGAAGAACGCGATCGCGGATACGGACATATATGATCCGAGCCAGGAGCTGCGGCTGGACGAGCGGCAACTGACCACGGCGCTTGGCGTCAGCCGGACCCCTATTCGCGAGGCCTTGTCGCTGCTCGAACAGGAAGGGTTCATCCGCACCATCCCCCGGCGGGGTATCTACATCATTCGCAAATCGAAGCGCGAAATGATCGAGATGATTCAGATGTGGGCGGCGCTCGAATCGATGGCCGCGAGGCTCGCGACGCAGCACGCCAGCGACGCGGATATCTCAAAGCTGCGGCATTTGTTCGATGAGTTTCGGAACTCACCTCCATCCGAGCACCTGGATGAGTATTCCGATGCCAATATCGCATTTCATATCGCAGTCATCGCACTCGGCGGTTCGCAGACCATCATTGATGCCACGCACAACCTGCTGATTCATGTACGCGCGATTCGCCGTGCGACGATCACCCAGAGCGACCGAGCCGCCCGCTCCATTATCGATCATTTGAAGATTATCGAAGCGTTAGAGCGGCGCGACACTGAACTCGCCGAACGACTTACTCGGCAGCACACGCTGGATCTTGCGGCGCATGTCGATGGCTACTGCGATTTCTTAGGCTAGCCTCAGGCATAGCACGTTTCGTCACAGTTCGTTCCTACGCATCCCACCCATTGCCGCCGGATGCTCATAGTTGCGACGCAATTCGCCGTCTTAGGCTGGCAGGTGTGACGCATTCGCCACCTGTGCTGATATTCAATTAATACAAAATGTGCCGATAACTTATGACATTCGGCGCGCAAGCGCCCAACGACGGAAGCGCTGAAGGGAATGCCAGGCTAATGATTTCGCAATCCATCGGTCGAACGCCCATAGAGCGCGCCTCGATCGCAGCCGTCGCGCAGCCGAAACCGGCCGCAGATCCCGTCTTCAGCGGTCTTGCACGGCTGGCTTGTGGGGCCTGCGGAACAGCGTTCGCTTCGATAACCGTCATCGGTTATCGCGACGCTTGGTTCACTGCGACGGCAGAACTGCCACCCGGGACCGTGCCGCGGCAAGATCCGTTCGCCCGCTACACTGCGCAGGCCGAGGGCCTGTTTGAAGTGCCGGATGCGATTGCGGATGATCGCTTTCGTGATTCCGAAGCGGTGACCGGCGCGCTCGGCATACATTCCTACGCCGGATGCGCCCTACGCACCTCCGCTGGCGAGGCGCTTGGCGCCTTGGCCGTCTATGGGACAACTATTCATACCCTGTCGGTGGAACAGCGCGGGGCGCTGTTGCTGCTCGTAGAACAGGCAGTGGCCGGCATCGAGTTACGTTCGCGACTATCCGAATTTGTACTGCTCGCCGCCACGCCGGGCGCACCCGCACCGTCGTCCGATACCGCTTCTGCCAGT
Organism: Gammaproteobacteria bacterium; assembly: GCA_040002315.1. Taxonomy (GTDB): domain Bacteria; phylum Pseudomonadota; class Gammaproteobacteria; order Steroidobacterales; family Steroidobacteraceae; genus Bog-1198. The sequence goes on along the minus strand of JBDUEQ010000003.1, from coordinate 4,699 downwards.
GCTCTGCTCGACAGCGCCCCGGTCGCCATCTACCACACCGATGCGGCCGGCAACATGAGCTACAGCAATCCCGAGTACCGCCGCATTTTCGGGCTCAAGCCCGATCAGAGCACGGACACCTGGGCGCAACGTGTCCATCCAGACGATCGGGAACGCATGGAAGAGGCGTGGACGGAATTTTGCCGGCTGCGCATTCCGAGCCGATTCGCTTATCGCACGCTCACGGGAGACGGCGCGATACGCCATTTCTCCGAGCAAGTCGTTGCTGCGAACGGTGTTCCCGGATGGGTCGGCACGATCACCGACTTTACCGACTTGGTCACTGCGCGCGACAATTTACGCCGCGCCGAGACTTTGTTCCGCAATACCTTCGACCAGGCGCCGCTCGGCATCGTGTACGCCGACAGGAGCGGCAAATTCTTGCGCTTCAATCAGGCGTTTTGCGTGATTCTGGGTTTTGACCCGGACGACTTTGCCGACAAAGCAATTGGCGATCTGGCCTGCGCAGAAGATGCCGGCCGTGTGGGGCGCGAGCTCGACCGTCTCTGGAGCGGCGAGATTCAGGTCGTGGATCTCGAAAAGCGTTACCTGCGCAAGGACGGCAGGGTCATCTGGGTACGTACGACCACAGCGCTGGTTCGCGAGAGCGACGCCGCTCCCGAATACTCAGTCGAATTCTTGCGCGATGTCACCGCCAGCAAGGAAGCGGCCGAAGAGCTCGAACGTGTGCATAAGCAGCTCATGACCGCCTCACGTCAGGCCGGCATGGCCGAGGTCGCGACCAACGTACTGCACAATGTCGGCAACATCCTCAACAGCGTCAATATTTCGGCGAGTTTGGTCATTGAACGTATCAAGCAATCCAAGGCGCCGGGAGTCACCCGTCTGGCGGCGCTGCTGCACGAGAAGGGCGCCGGCGTGGGAGATTTTATCGTCAATGACGAGCGCGGCAAGCGCATACCCGAATACTTGGTGTCGCTGGGCGAGCAGCTGACGAGCGATCAAAAGATGGCGCTGGAAGAACTCGCCTCGCTGCGCGACAACCTCGAGCACATCAAGGACACGGTGGCAATGCAGCAGAGCTATGCCAAGCTATGCGGCGTCACTGAGACCATCAGCGTCGTGGATCTGGTTGAAGACAGCCTGCGCTTGAACGCCGGCGCATTCGTGCGGCACGGCGTGACCTTGCAGCGCGATTTCGCCGAAGTGCCTCCCATCACCGTCGACAAGCACAAGGTGCTGCAGATACTCGTAAATCTCGTGCGCAATGCCAAGTATGCATGCGATGAATCAGGCAGGTCGGACAAACTCATCACACTGCGCATCGAAGCGGCGCCGGCCGGTGTGCGAATCAGCGTCATTGACAATGGCGCCGGCATCGCCGCGGAAAATATGCCGCGGCTGTTCACTCACGGCTTCACGACCCGCGCCTCAGGGCACGGCTTCGGCCTGCATAGCGGAGCGCTCGCCGCCCAGGAGCTCGGCGGCTCCTTGCGGGTTCGCAGCGACGGCCCTGGCCGCGGCGCAAAGTTCACGCTCGAACTGCCCTGCAGCCCCAAGGCGGACTGACCGTGTCCAACGCCACCCCGCTTGCCAACCGGCGCATTCTCATCATCGACGACAATGCGGCCATTCACCTGGATTTTCGCAAGGTGCTGGGCGCCCAGGCCGAGCATTCCGCGCAGGCAGCGCTCGATGTGCTGGAAGCGAATCTTTTCGGCGACGCGGCGAGCACCGCGACGCGCCCGAATTTCGAGATCGACTCCGCGCATCAGGGAGAGGAAGGCGTGGCCATGGCGAGCCAGGCACTGCGCGAGGGACGCTCCTATGCAATGGCCTTCGTCGACATGCGCATGCCGCCCGGCTGGGACGGCCTTAAAACCATCGAGCGGCTTTGGGCCACAGATCCCGACGTGCAGGTCGTCATCTGCTCCGCGCACACCGACTACGACTGGACCGAGGTCGTACAGCGACTCGGCCACTCGGACAAGCTATTGGTATTGCGCAAGCCCGCCGAACCGATCGAAGTACTGCAATGCGCCACGGCGCTGAGCCGCAAATGGGAGAACGATCGCCTGGTCAGGGACCAAATGCTGCGTCTCGAAGAAGTGATCACCGCGCGCACGCGAGGATTGGAGGCCGCCAATTTGCAGCTGCGGCATCTGGCCACCCATGATGTATTGACGGGCCTGCCGAATCGCGTCCTGCTGGACGATCGATTGCAGCAGGCCATCGCCCACGCAGACCGCGACACGAGGTCCTTCGCGCTGCTGATATGCGACCTCGACCGTTTCAAGCTCATCAATGATTCCTTGGGTCATCGAGCCGGCGATGAGCTTCTGCAAGAAGTCGCGCGCCGACTCTCGACCGTGGTGCGCACCGCCGACACCGTGGCGCGCTTCGGCGGCGATGAGTTCGTGCTGATCGGCACCTCGGTCTCGGACGCCGAGGACGCCGCGGGTCTCGCATCCCGCGTGATGGACGTGCTGCAGGCCCCAATACGCATCGCCGCCATCGACATACACACCTCGCCCAGTATCGGCATCGCCATGTATCCGGATGACGGAACAACCGGCCAGGCGCTTCTGGCGCACGCGGACGCCGCCATGTACTCGGCCAAACAACACGGCCGCGGCAATTTTCGACACTACGAGCCGGGCATGCATGCAGGCACCGAAGATCGAGTGCAGCTGGAAAGCGATCTGCACAACGCAGTGGCTCTGAATCAGTTCGAGCTGTACTACCAGCCGAAGGTCGATACGCGAACCGGCGAGGTGCGCAGCGCCGAGGCTTTGATCCGATGGATGCATCCCGTCCGCGGCATGGTTTCACCGGCGGATTTCATTCCGCTCGCGGAGGAATGCGGACTGATCGGTGCCATCGGCGGTTGGGTAATCCGCGAGGCCTGCAGGCAGGCGCGTGCCTGGCAGGACGACGGCGTGCCGCCGCTACGGGTCTCGGTAAATTTGTCCGCCTCGCAGTTCCGCGATAGCGGACTGGTCGACAGCATTCGCCGCGCGCTCGATGACGCCGGGCTTGAAGCCCGCTATCTGGAGGTAGAGCTCACCGAAAGCGCCGTCATGAGCGATCCTGAGCAATCCATTGCCATTCTCGAGCACTTAAGCGCCATGGGAGTACTGGTGTCGGTGGACGATTTCGGCACTGGGTATTCCAGTATGAGTTATTTGCGGCGCTTTCCCATCGACAAGCTGAAAATCGATCGAGTGTTCATCGATGAAATCGTGAGCCGTCCGGAGGATGCGTCTATTGTTCGCGCCATCGTCTCGCTGGCGCATAGCCTGCAGCTCAAGGTGGTGGCGGAAGGGGTGGAAACCCCGGCGCAGCTCGATTTTCTGAAAACGGCCGGCTGCGACGAGTATCAGGGTTATCACTTCAGCCGCCCGGTGTCCGCGGCCGATTTTGAACGGCTGATCCGAAAATCTCACGCGGGCGATGTGCTGACCGAGGAAGATGCCATTCGCACTCACAGCAAGCTCTCTTATATTCGCAAATCGTCTCCTTGAGCCCCTTCTTAGCCGTTCCGCCAAGTGTCGGCGCTATCCTACAGGCGCGGCGGACAGTCGCCCATTAAGTGGGCAAGCCGCGCCCTGTATAGTTAAGGCGGGTGCGTGCCGCACCCCACTTGGAGCTGAGAAATGTCGCATAAGCCCTGGAGTCGCTCCGTCATTTTGACGCTTGCGTTGCTGGCGTTGCCCGCGCTATCGATGGCACAGGTGTCGTTAAGTATTTCGGTCAATGTTCCACCGCCCGAATTGCCGATTTACGAGCAGCCCCCCATTCCGGGCGACGGATACATTTGGACGCCGGGCTATTGGGCCTGGGGCGACGATATTCAGGACTACTTCTGGGTACCTGGCACCTGGGTACTGGCGCCCCAACCTGACTACCTGTGGACGCCGGGCTATTGGGGCGCGAGCGAGGGAGCCTTGTTCATATGGCATACCGGTTATTGGGGTCCTCACGTCGGCTTCTACGGTGGGGTCGACTACGGCCACGGTTATGGCGGCGAGGGCTACCACGGCGGTTACTGGCGGGGTGGGCATATGCATTACAACCGCTCGGTCAACAATATCGGCAACGTTCACATCACCAACGTCTACAACCGCACCGTGATCAACAATGTCACGGTGAATCGCGTCAGCTACAACGGTGGCAACGGTGGCATACGGGCAAGGCCGAGCGCAGCCGATGGCAGAGCCGGCCGCGACCGACACATCGACAAAACCCCGGTGCAGCGCGAGCATGAGCAGGCCGCGCGAGGTAACCCTGTGCTCCGAGCCAAGGAAAACCATGGTCGCCCACCCATTGCGGCGACACCGAAGCCCGGCAATTTCTCGGGAGCCGGTGTGGTGGCGGCCAAACCGGCTGCGGACGGGAGTCGTGGGCCCCAGGAGCGAGGTGGCCGACTGGACAAAGCGCAATCCGACAAGCGTCAGGAGCAGCGCGCATCACAGGCAGGCCGAGAGCCCGCTAATCCCGCAGCATCCGCGCCGGGTGCCGCCGCTGTACCGAGGCCTGCGATCACACCGCGTCCGCCCACCGAATCGCGCCCGGCCGCCGGCCCGCGTCCGGCAGGCGAGCCGCGTGAGACATATAAGCCCCGACCCGCAATTGAGCAGCACCGACAACCGGAGCAACCTCAGCAACCTCGAGCGCAGCCGCAGCAACCGCAGGCACC
>JBDUEQ010000002.1:0-14903 GCA_040002315.1 Gammaproteobacteria bacterium | reverse complement strand
ACCCCGGTGACAACGATCAACTCGTTGAGGGGGAGGTCGAGGTCCAAATCTTTGAGATTGTTCTGTCGCGCGCCGCGGATGCGGATGGCATCCGAGCGAGGCGGATCGAAAGGCGGCATGGAGCCGACAGTTTACAGGATATGGACCGGCGACCTAGCGCCAATCAACGGCCGGTTAGCGCCCCGCGAATTGCTCCATCATGAGGCCGGTTCCGCCCCGGGTGACATGCGCGACGATCGCCGTCCGGCGATGGATCTTGGTCACTAAACCTAAGTTAATGGCAAACGCCAGCTGCACCTGCTGTCCCTTGCGCAGCCCGAGGTTTTCCGTCTCGACGAATACGCCGTTCGCACTTAAGTTCTTGGCCTTGCAGATCCGACTCTTACGTCCGGACATCACCACATACACAGTAGTGCGGGCGCGGTGGCGGGTGTGCAAGCGACGCTCCATGTAACCGTCCTCTTCTGTCGAGCTTCGTAGCGGGACAGCCATTATGCACATCGGGAAGTAGTTAGCGAAGCGTTCAGTTGCCGCGGCAAACATATGTAAGCCGCCGCAAAGATATGTAAAATCAATGACCTACGTAAGTAGGAAAAGCTGGAAGAAACCGCCTGCGGAAGCAAATTATCCCAAGGATTCTCAGGCGCTGTCTTTGCGGCGAATGGCAAGTTGTTCGGGTGCTTCGATGCCCATCTTGATGCGCCTGCCCGTGCCGCCGAGCAGCGTAATTTGAATGGGACCATTGGCGAACAGCTGAGCCATCGTCATGTTGGCGTCGACCCCGTCAGCCGGCAGAATGACTATGGATTCGTCCGCGCGGCGGCTGAGCACCAACATAAATCAAGCCCGCGCCAGCGCGCGCAGCGCCTTGGCGAAGGTTTTTCCCTGGGGACCGTAAGTGATGGCAGGTCCGCCGCGCACGATGTCGATCAGCTGCCCGATCTGATGCCGGCGAACATGGATGATGTGGCCGTTGATCTCGTTGGCCGTGCGGCAACCGGCCATCAATTCCATCAAGGCGCGCCAGCGCTCGGCGACCGCCGCCGCCAGGCCGGCACCGCCGGGCAGGGCGCACAGGGCGCGCCGTTCCGCTTCCAGTTTTTCGATGGTTTCGAGAATCCGGATCTTGTCGGCGGCCTTTTCTTCAACGGCTGCGGGGGAGTCGGCGGTGAGCGCCGTGCGTTCCGCCACCAAAGTCTCCGCCAGGGAGCGCGCAACTTCGATCTCCCGATCCAGAACGTCCTCGAGTCGGCGGCGCGCGTCCTTGTCCATGGCGTTACTTCAGTCCGCGTTCGAACTGCAGCAGCTTGTCGGCGATGCGGCCGGCGTCGATCTGGTAATTGCCCAAGTTAATGGCTTGCTTGACGGCAGCTACTTTCGCAGCGTTGACCACCGGCGCCTTGGCGACGGTTTCTTCGATCTTCTGCAAGGAGCGAGCCGAACTCGTCAGAGTGAGGGTATCGCCGGTCTGAGACGTAGCGGCGCCTGCGGCCGAACTCTCGCCCTGCTGCGGCTTGTCGGTTACAACGCCGTTGCTGTTCGAGCCTTTGACGGGCGCGATCGGCTCGGACGCTGAATATGAACTGATTTTGTCAGTCACCGAAATTTCTCCTGGGGCTCGCGGCCCATGCCAAGGTTATCGTCAGGGTTTGGATGAACTTTAGCGAAGCCGCCAAGCCCGCCCATCTAGAATAGTTATCGACTGTGATGCGCATCACTGAAGGGCTATTGAGAGATTATTTCGACAATCTGTTCAGACCGGGCAACACCCTCGACGATTTTGCCGGACGATAGATTCTGTACTCTAACCCGCTGATTTATCAGGCCATCTCCCAAGGCCTTGCCGGCCATGCGCACACTCATGCCGCCCAGATCAGCCACCAAGGTCACCGACTGGCCTCGCTGCACGGCGTTGGCCGCCAGCAATTGCTGATTGGTCAGAAACGCGCCGCCGGCGATCGGCCGACTGGCGGTCAGCCCCACGGCAATCGCGGGATCATCCAGGAAGCCGGGCGGCAACTCGGAGATATCGTGTTGTTCCGATTTCAGGTCGGTGGCTTTAAGGACGCTGCCCACGATGATGGCGTGCGCCGCAACCGCCACGGTGGAGGTGCCGATGATTCTTACCTGCACATACAGATGCCAGGGGTGGGCATCCTGGCAGCGAAGCTCGATGGTGGCCCTGTCCTGCATGTGGCGCTGCGAGGCGAGCACGGCTTTTACCTGCTGGCGACAGCGCTGCAGCTGCAATAACGGCTCGATGGGTCCGATCAGGAATCTTTGACGCTCGGTCAGCGGCGGAAATTGCCGCGCCGCCTCGGCTCTCGCCAGCGATTCGAGTGCCGCGATATCTTGGAGATCGGTGCCCTGCTCTGGGGCGGCCGCGGCATGCGCTAGGGACGACGTAGCGATCAGCAACGTGGCCGCGCCCAGGCTCGATTTGCAGCGACGATATTTTGGCGCTCTGTGCATCATGAACCATAACTAGCAAGCGGCGTGCCATGCCGCCGCCCTCGGCTATCGCCGGTGGGGGCTCTATCTGACCGGCGCGGCCAGGCTCAGCGGCAATTTCTTGCCGCGCCCGCCGCGCCTTTCTCGCGAATTCGCGCTGCGGCCACCGCGTGGCCGCGAAAAACGTTTGGCACAGCTCTTGCTTTAGCTATCCCTCAAGGAGTTCAACCGCATGTTTGACACCATTTTCGGCATTCACGAGCAAGCGCTGCTGCTGCACGGGCAGCGTATCGGCGTCCTGGCCACGAATCTGGCCAACGCCGATACGCCTAACTACAAGGCGCGCGATATCGACTTCAGCGAGATACTGGCGAACGGCGGCGATGCGTCGCTGCCGATGCGGGTGACGCAGACCGCGCATATCGCGCTGCAGAAGGGCGAACTCGCCGCCGGCGACCTGAAGTACCGCAATCCGTACCAGGCGTCGCTCGACGGTAACACGGTGGAAATGCCGGTGGAGCAGGCAGCTTTTTCCGAGAACAACGTCCGCTACCAGGCCAGCCTGACCTTCATCAATCTGCAAATTGCTCAGATGCAGCTCGCCATCGCCGGCCAATAGCCGCAACAAGGAAAGCCAATGTCCCTATTCAATGTATTCGATGTTGCCGGCAGCGCGCTGAATGCCGAAACCATTCGGCTGAACACCACGGCCAGCAATCTGGCCAATGCCGAGAGCGTGAACGGCGATGCGACCAAGATTTACCGCGCGCGGCATCCCGTGTTCCAGGCGATGATGGATACGTCGAGTCCATTCGCCGACGATCCCGATGCGTCGACCGGCGTGCGCGTCCTTGGCGTGGTGGAGAGCACGGCGCCGCCGCTGATGCGCTATCAGCCCGACAATCCAAGCGCCAATAAAGACGGCTATGTGTTCTCGTCGAACGTCAATTCGATCGAAGAGATGACCAACATGATTTCGGCCAACCGCTCGTTCGCCACCAATATCGAGGCGATCAACACTGCGCGCGATTTGCTCCTCAAAACCATTTCAATGGGGCACTAGCCAATGGTAGTCAACGCAACGCATGGGGCCGCCACCGATGGGACCGCCACCGGTGGGACCGCCAATGGGACTGGTTCGACCACGGGCGCGGGATCCGGCAGCGGCGCGGGCGCAATCACTACCGGCGCCACCTTGGGTGGAACGGATTTCCTCACCCTGATGCTGGCCCAACTGAAAAACCAGGATCCGACCAGTCCGGTAGACAGCAACACCTTCCTCACGCAGTTGGCGCAGCTCAGCGAAGTGCAGGGAATCACGCAGTTGAATACGTCCTTCGGCACGCTGTCGAATTCGATGTCGGCGGGTCAGGCGCTACAGGCCTCGTCGCTGCTCGGCCATCAGGCTCTGGTAAATAGCTCGACGGCGCAGTTGGCGGCCGACGGCACCGTGACCGGCGCCGTCAATGTCCCGCAGACCACCGCCTCGGTGATGCTCAACATCGCCGACAGCGGCGGCAATATCGTGCGCAGCATCGGTCTCGGCGCGCAGTCGGCGGGGCTCGCAAACTATTCGTGGGACGGCAAACAATCCAATGGTTCGCAGGCTCCCGCCGGGACCTACACCTTGAGCGTGACCTACGCCGGCCAGACGAAGACCAGTGCGGCCGCGACTACCTTGGTCAATGGCACCGTCGAGAGCGTCAGCATGGGCGCGGGATCGGCTGGCATGACGTTGAACGTGGCCGGGGTCGGCAGCGTGGCGTTCAGCAGCCTGCAGCAGATCTCCAACTAATCAATTCAGGAGCAAAGAAATGTCATCGTTCAGCATCGCCTTATCCGGACTTACCGCGGCCAGCACGGACCTCGACGTGGTGTCCAACAACATCGCCAACTCGAACACCGTGGGCTTCAAGAATTCGCGGGCCGAGTTCGCCGATGTCTACGCCGCCGGCGCCGTCAATCTCAACCAGTCCGCGGTGGGCGAAGGCACGCGGGTGGCCGCCACCGCGCAGCAATTCACGCAAGGCGACATCACGACCACCAATGCAAACCTCGACCTCGCGATCAGCGGCGACGGCTTCTTCACCCTGAAGGACCCGAGCGGTGTGGTGTACTCGCGCAACGGCGAATTCTCGCCCGACAGAAGCGGCAATGTGGTGAATGCAACGGGGCAGGCGCTGCAGGTGTATCCGCCCACGGCCAATGGGGGGTTCAACACTGGCACGACGACAGACCTCAATCTGGAGACGGCGCAAAGCGCTCCCAATGCGACCACCGCCGGGAACATCATTCTGAACCTGCCGGCGAATTCGGCAGTGCCGGTCGTGACGCCGTTCGATCCGACGAATCCGCAGACCTACACCGAATCGACTTCGACTACGGTGTACGACTCGCTGGGCAATGCTTCTCCGGCGACATTCTTTTTCGTACAGACGGCAGTTCCGAATCAGTGGCAGGTCCACATGACCGTCAATGGAACCGCGGTCGGCGGGGCCCAGAACCTGACGTTCTCCAACACCGGACTGGTCACGGTGCCGGTCGGCGGCGCCCTGGCCTTCAACGGCTATACGCCCACTGACGGTGCGGCCGGCATGAACATGAGCTTCAATTTCGGAACGTCCACGCAGTATGGCGGAGAGTTCGGCGTCACCTCCATCGTTCAGGACGGCTACTCCACAGGTCAACTCAGCACCGTGTCAATCGATTCCAGTGGAATCGTCTCGGCTGTTTACACCAACGGCCGCACTACCCAGCTCGGGCAATTAGCCATGGCGAATTTCCCAAATCCGCAAGGCCTGAAGCAGTTGGGCGACACCAATTGGGCGCAGACCTTCAACTCCGGGACGGTGGTGCAGGGCACCGCGGGTTCCGCGGGATTCGGCAACATTCAGTCGGGCGCCCTGGAAAGTTCCAACGTCGACCTGACGACGCAGCTGGTGGACATGATTACCGCACAGCGGGCCTTCCAGGCCAACGCGCAGTCCATTACGACGGCGAATCAGCTCTCGCAGACCGTCATCAATATCACCCACTAAGCCACGGCAAGAACTGAACCATGGACAGAGGACTCTACGTGGCGATGACGGGCGCGAAGCAGATCATGCAGGCGCAGGCCGTCAACAACCACAACATCGCCAACTTGAGCACCATCGGCTTTCGCGCGGACTCCGTGGGCTTCGACAGCCAGCCGATCTACGGTCCGGGCTATGCCACGCGCGTCAATGCGGTGGCCGGCGATGCCGGCACCGATTTCTCCACGGGCGTGATGCAGAGCACCGGCCGCGATCTTGACATTGCGGTCAACGGCAATGGCTTCATCGCGGTTCGCGGCGCCGACGGCAAGGAGGCCTATACGCGCGCCGGCGACTTGCGCGTGACGCCGACCGGAGCGGTGACGACCGCCGCCGGACTTGCGGTGCTGACGGAGTCCGGCCCACTGGTGATCCCGCCCTCGACTCAAGTGACCATCGGCGGCGACGGCACGGTGTCGGTGGTGCCGCAGGGATCCGCGCCGTTTGCGGTCACCCAGGTCGACCGCATCAAGCTCGTGAATCCCAAAACTTCAGATCTGCAGAAGGGCGACGACGGCCTGCTGCGGATGAAAACGGGCGAGAAGGTAAAGCCGGACGACACCGTCTCCGTCACCTCCGGGATGCTGGAATCGAGCAATGTCAACGCCGCACAGTCGTTGATCAGCATGATCGAGCTACAGCGGATGTACGAATTCCAGATCAAGAGCATCAACTCCACCGATACCAACGAGCAGAGCGCCGAGCGCTTGATGCTCGCCCAGTAACTTTTCAAGGACATTCAAGATGAATCTTGCTTTATGGGCCGCAAAAACCGGTCTCGATGCGCAAAACACCCGGATGGCTGTGATCTCCAACAATTTGGCCAACACCAATACGACCGGCTTCAAAGCGGGGCGCGCCGCTTTTCAAGACCTCATGTATCAGAATATTCGGCAGGTGGGTGCGCAGAGCACGCAGAATACTCAGTATTCGACGGGGCTGACCTTGGGCACCGGCGTGCGCATCGTCGCCACGGAAAAAGATTACACACAGGGCAGCGTGCTGCAGACCAACGCCAGCCTGGACATGTCGGTGAGCGGCCGCGGCTTCCTGCAGATCACCATGCCGGACGGCACCATCGCCTACACTCGCGACGGATCTTTTTCCCTGGACAACCAGGGCAACGTGGTGACCGCGTCGGGATATCCGCTGCAACCCGCCATCAATATCCCGTCAGGTACCCAATCGGTCACCATCGGCAACGACGGTGTGGTGACGGTGACTTCGGCGACCAACGCCAAGGGCACCCAGATAGGCCAGATTCAGCTGGCGGATTTCATCAATGTGGAAGGACTGCAGCCCGTCGGCAACAACTTGCTGGTGGAGTCCGCAGCCAGCGGCTCGCCGCAAGTGGGAACGGCGGGCACCAACGGTTTGGGCACGCTGCAGCAGGGTGCGCTCGAAACCTCGAACGTGAATTCGGTAACCGAGCTCGTTTCGATGATCGAGTGCCAGCGCTCCTACGAAATGAATTCCAAGGCCATCAGCACCACCGATCAAATGCTGCAGTACCTGACGACCAATCTGTCATGACGCGGCAACTGCAGATCGCTGCGAGAAGAGCTGTGCCCGGGGTGCTGGTGCGCAGCCTGCTACTGGCAGGCGGCTTGCTGTCGCTGGTCGGTTTGCCGGGATGCGGCATGTTGCCGGCAAAGCAACGCAAGCCCGATCCTGTCGTCGCGCGCGTACTACCCGCGCCCACGCCGCGCACTGACGGCGCGATTTATCAGGCCGGACAACAAATGGAATTATTCGCCGACCTCAAGGCGCGCCGCGTCGGGGACGTGCTGACCATTCGCCTGACCGAGTCGACCGCCGCCAGCAAGAGCGCGGAGACCAAGACCGCCAAGACCACGGGCGTGAACATGAGCGGCCCCACCCTTCTGGGCAAAACATTCACCGCGGCCGGCGTCCCGCTTACTACCACCCTGAACGGTGCCAACAGCTTCGACGGAACGGGCTCGAGCACGCAGGGCAACAGCTTGGCGGGCAGCCTGACCGTGACGGTGATGGATGTTCAGCCCAACGGAAACCTGGTGATTCAAGGCGAGAAAACCTTGCGGCTCAACCAAGGCGAAGAGTTCGTGCGCGTATCAGGGGTGGTGCGCAGCGCCGACATCGCAACCGACAATACGGTCACTTCCGACAAGATCGCGGATGCCCGCATCGTCTACTCCGGCAAGGGCGTGATCGACGGCTCGAACCGCATGGGCTGGCTGGCGCGTTTCTTCAACTCCGGTTATGCGCCGTACTGACATGAAGCATTTCTTAGCCGCCGCGACGTGTTCGCTGACGTTGCTCCTGCTGTTTTCGGCACCTCCTACCCATGCCGAACGCATCAAGGACCTGGCGCAGATACAGGGGGTGCGCACCAATCAATTGGTGGGATATGGGTTGGTCGTAGGGCTTGACAGCACCGGCGACCAAACCAGCCAGGCGCCCTTCACCGTGCAGTCACTGCGCAATATGCTAGCGCAGTTGGGCGTGACGGTGCCTGCAAACGTCACGCCGCAGTTGAAGAATGTGGCGGCGGTGGCGGTGCATGCCGTCATGCCGGCTTTCGTCAAGCCCGGGCAAACCATCGACATCACCGTCAATTCCATCGCCAATGCGAAGAGCCTGCGCGGCGGCTCGCTGCTGGTCACGCCGCTGCATGGACTCGACGGTCAAATCTACGCCGTCGCACAGGGAAATCTCATCGTCAGCGGCTTCGGCGTCGAAGGCGCGGACGGATCCAAACTCACGGTGAACGTGCCGAGCTCGGGGCGCATTCCCAACGGCGCCACCGTCGAGCGCGCCGTGCCTTCGCAGTTGGCACAGGGCGATTCGATAGTCCTGAATCTTAACGATCCCGACTTTACGACGGCGACGCGCCTGGTCGCGAGCGTCAACAAGGGCATGGGTGACGACATCGCCAGCATCATGGATGGCAACTCGGTGCGGGTGCGCGCGCCGCTCGACATCACTCAACGGGTGGCGTTTCTTTCCATGGTCGAGAATCTGCAGGTGGAGCCGGGCATGGCCTCGGCCAAGGTCATCATCAATTCTCGTACCGGCACCGTCGTGATCAGCAGCAATGTCATCGTGACCCCCGCTGCGGTGTCGCATGGATCCTTGTCGGTCACAATCAAAGAAGAGCAGACGGTGAGCCAGCCGGCGCCGTTTTCCAAGCTGGGGCAGACTGTGGTGCTGAACAACTCCACCATCAAAGTGGATCAGGGCTCGAATCGCATGTTCCTGTTCAAGCCCGGAGTGGAACTCGAACAAATCGTGCGCGCCGTCAACGACGTCGGAGCGGCTCCCGGCGATCTGGTCGCCATCCTGGAAGCATTGCGGGAGGCCGGTGCTCTGCAGGCCCAGCTCATCGTCATCTAGTGAACAACGCTTAAATGAACACCACGCTGCCCAGTCTTGCCCTGCCCGCATTACCGATGGACACCTCCGCGGCGGCTACGTACACCAATCTCAACGGCTTGGCGGCCTTGAAGCGGGATCCGACTTCGCCGCAGGCTATTACGGCCGTTGCCGCCCAAGTCGAAGCCCTGTTCCTGCAAATGATGTTGAAGAGCATGCGCGAGGCCACAGCGAGCGATGACCCCGACAGCAATGAAATGGGCATGTACCAGGACATGTTCGATAAGCAGGTGGCACTGACCATCAGTCAGCACGACGACTTAGGGATAGGAGCCATGTTGAAGCGGCAGCTGTCGAACAAAACGGCGCCCGCCGCAGCGAAGGAGGGATCTGCGGAAATTCCGGGCGGGGCGCCCCCCATGGCGCAGACCCCGGCGCAATTCGTCGATCATGTGATGCCGAGCATCCGCCGTGCGGCTGCGTCGCTGGGGGTCAATCCCATGGGATTGCTGGCGCAGGCGGCGCTCGAGACCGGGTGGGGCCAGCGCATGCCGCGCAACGCCGATGGCTCCTCCAGCCTCAATCTGTTCGGCATCAAGGCGGGGGATGAGTGGAGCGGCGCGCGCGCGACTGCGGACAGCGTCGAGTTCAACAATGGCGTGGCAAGCCCGCGACGCAGCGTGTTTCGTGCCTACGGCTCGATCGAGGAAAGCGTCAGCGATTTCGCCAATTTGCTGAAACATTCACCGCGCTATCGCGATGCCGTGGCGTCTGGCGCCGACTCCCAAAAGTACGTCGACAGCATCGGCAAATCGGGCTATGCGACTGATCCGGATTACGCGAATAAGTTAAATCAAATCCTCAATAGCGGCGCCCTGCACGCGGCGCTCATTCCTCGCACCGCAGCATTGTAGAAATGGCGTCTGCGGCCGATAAGGCGGAGGTCAGTTCGATCGGACGGCGCGGGGCGGAGTACGAATAGTGTCAAATGTGTTTGGTATCAGTGTTTCGGCGCTGCGAGCGTTTCAGGCGGCGATCAACGTCGTCAGCAACAACGTCGCGAACGCCAGCACGCCGGGCTATGACCGGGAGAGCGTCACTCTCACCGAGGCGGCGCCGCAGTCCAATGGCACCGCGAGCGTCGGTGCCGGGGTCGCTATTACCGGGATCAGCCGCGCCTACAGCCATGCGGCCGCGAATCAACTGAATACCTCGCAAAGCACCTTGGGCCAGCTCACGGCGCTGCAGAATTACACCACGCAGATCGACAATCTCTTCGGCACCACCGCGGGCGGTCTCAGTAGCTCGCTGCAGGGCTTTTACAGTGCCTGGTCCAATGTCGCCAACAATCCGACCTCCACCGCGTCGCGGCAAGCACTGCTGGGTCAGGCGCAGAGCGTCGCCACCAGTTTTCAGAACGCCAGCGCGCAGCTCAACGCCCTGAACACCGACGGGAATGGGCGTATCAGCGCGGATGTCGCCCAGATCAATTCCATCGCCACACAGGTCTCGGCTCTGAACAAGCAGATCGTGGTGAGCACCGGGCAGAACGGCGGTCAGCAGCCCAATGAACTGCTCGATCAGCGTGATCAGCTGCTGTCGAATCTGTCGCAACTGGTGAACGTCACGACCACCACGGACAGCAATGGCGCGCTGAATGTATTCATCGGCAATGGCCAGCCGCTGGTGCTGCAGGGGCAGACCACGGCATTGACCACGGTGCCCAATCAATTCAATGCATCGCAGCTGGAGATTTCGACTTCGGCCCTGAGCGGCAATGTGATCAGCGGCAGCATCACCTCGGGTGACTTGGGCGGGCTGCTGTCGGCGCGCGCTGAAGTGATCAATCCGGCGTTGAATCAACTGGGCCAGGTGGCCACGGCCTTGAGTCAGACCGTGAATTCACAGCAGGCGCAGGGACTGGATTTGAAAGGCCAGTTCGGTGCCGCGATCTTTTCCACCCCCGGCGCGCGCGCGGTGTCTTCTTCGAGAAACGTCGATGCGACCACGGCGAGCGTGAGCGTGGCCGACGTCGGCACGCTAACCGCGGATGACTATGTGTTGTCTTATAACGCGGGCGCGTATTCGCTGACGCGGAGCAGCGATGGCAGCAGCGTGGCGCTGTCCGGCAGCGGCACGGTTGCGAGTCCCCTGACCGCGGACGGATTGTCGATCGTACTGTCGGGAACACCGGCGGCCGGCGACCAATTTCTAATCCAGCCCACGGCAACGGCTGCTTCGAGCTTAAAAGCGGTGCTGACGGATCCCACCAAGATTGCAGCGGCGGGTGCGGTGCAAAGTTCCGCCTCCAATGCCAACACCGGCCATGCCAGCATCAGCGCGGGTAGCGTGCTCGATGCCAGCAACCCCAATTTGCTCACCACAGCCACCATTCAGTTCACCAGCGCGACCACCTATTCGGTCAACGGCGGCGCCAATGTCGGGTATACCGACGGCGGTAACATCGCCGTCAACGGCTGGGAGGTGCAGATCAGCGGCGCTCCGGCCAACGGCGATGTGTTCACGGTCAAGAGCAACGTGGGCGGCACGGGCGACAATCGCAACGCCCTCGCGGCCGCCAACCAGCAGACGGCCGGAGTCCTCGGCGGCGGCACCACCAGCATTACCGGCGCGGTGAGTGCAATAATCACAGGCTTAGGTAGCCAGGCGCAGCAAATCAACACCGCGCAAACCGCACAGACCGCCATCAACAATCAGGCAGTGGCCAACGTGCAATCGGTAAGCGGCGTCAATCTCGACGAGGAAGCCGCGAGCCTGTTGCAGTGGCAGCAGGCCTATCAGGCCGCAGCACAGGCGTTGACCATCGGCAACAGCTTGTTCACGACCTTGATCAACTCGGTGAACGGCACGTACAGCTAGGAATCAGTCATGCGAGTAACTCAAGCACTCAATCAATTCCAGTTCCTGGCGCAGATCCATACGTTGGAAGCGAACTTGTCGCAGACGCAGAATCAGATTTCCAGCAATCAGGCGTTCACGACCGCTTCGCAGAATCCCACGGCCGCGGGCAGCGTGAACAATTACAACCAGGCCTTGGCGCAAAGCCAGCAATACGTCACCAACTCCAACAGTGCCCAGACGCGTCTGTCCACCGAGGACAGCACTTTGTCGCACATACAGTTGCAGCTACAGAGCCTGCGCGATCTGGCGCTGCAGGCGAATACTTCGACGCTTTCTGCACAGGACCGCAGCGCCATCGCGACCCAGGCCGCGCAGATTCAGGCAAGCATCGTGGGACTTGCCAATACCCAGGACGGCAACGGCGAATACCTTTTCGGCGGCTTCTCGAGCCAGGCCCAGCCCTTTACGCAGTCCGTGAGCGGCGCCACGTACAACGGCGACCAAGGCCAGCGTCAAGTGCAAATCGCGGCCGGCCAGACCGTGGCCGACGGCGACAACGGCGATACCGTGTTCAATCAAGTTCCGACCGGCAACGGCACTTTCGCCGCCGCGCCTGCTGCAACCAACACCGGTACCGGAGTGCTGGGCGCAACCACCGTTTCGGCCGCCGCCGGCAACTACGACGGCGGCACGTACTCGATCAGTTTCACGGCACCCGGTACCTACGAAGTTCGCGATTCAGCCAACGCACTGGTGACGTCGGGTTCGTACACACCGGGAGATTCGATCAGCTTTCGCGGCGTGCAGGTCACGCTCAACGGCCAGCCCGCCAGCGGCGATTCATTCAGCGTGGCGCCGAGCACCAATCAAAGCTTATTCGCGACGGTGCAGAATTTGGTCACGGCCTTGCGGGTGGGCGGCAGCACTTCGCAGGCCACGGCACAGCTCAACAACGCGGTGTCGGCCAGTCTCAACAATATCGACCAGGCGCTCGACAACCTGTCGACCGTCCGCGCCAGCGTCGGCGCCCGGCTCAATACGATTACCACGCAGCAGTCAGTGGCGGGCACCCAGCAAATCCAGCTGCAGACCTCCATTTCGTCGCTGCAGAGCCTGGACTACGCCAGCGCCCTGACGACCCTGACCCAGCAAAACACGACGTTAAGCGCCGCTCTGCAGGCCTACACCATCACCCAAGGGCTGTCGCTGTTCAAGTTTCTCTAGCCAAGACTTAGTGGTGGTGCCCGCCGGCGCCATGCACATGGCCGTGCTCGAGTTCTTCCGTGGTGGCTTCGCGCACGCTCACCACGTCGACATCGAAATGTAGGGTCTTGTCGGCCAACGGGTGGTTACCGTCGAGCGTCACCATGTCGCCGACCAACGCGGTGACGGTGAATACCCGCACTCCATCGGGGCTTTGCGCCTGAAATTGCATGCCCTTCTTGATCTCGCCCGAGCCCTGCATGGAGCGCTTCGGCACTCGCTGGATCAGGGCGGCATCGTGCACGCCATAGCCGTCGGCGGGCGGCACGGAGACCGTCACTTTGTCGCCGTCCTTTTTACCTTCGAGGGCCTTCTCCAAGCCCACGACCAGATTGCCATGCCCTTGGATGTAGGCCAGCGGCTCCCCGCCGCCTGAACTGTCGATGACGGCGCCGTCGTCGCCCTTCAAGGTGTAATGAATGAGCACTACTTTGTCTGCAGCAATTTCCACGTCTGAATCTCCACCGGTCTTAAGATAATTGAATTAGTTTGGCATCGAGGTCATAGGCCCCGGCTGCGGTGATCCGCACCTGGGCGAGCGATCCAACCTGCAGGTTCTTGGCACCCTTGATTCTGACGGTGCCGTCGATTTCCGGGGCATCGGCGCTGGAGCGAGCCACCGCGACGCCGTCATCGATGCGGTCAACGAGGACCTGCATCTCGCGGCCGACCTTTTGAGCAAGGCGCGCGGCGCTGATCTGCGCCGACAGCTCCATGAAGCGCGCACGGCGCTCGGCTTTGATTCCCGCGGGCACCGCCGGCTGGCGTAAATCGTTGGCCGCCGCCCCTGCCACCGGCGAGTATTCAAAGCAGCCGACTCGATCGAGCTGCGCCACGCGCAGCCAATCCAGCAGCTCTTCGAAATCCTGCTCGGTTTCGCCGGGAAAACCCACGATAAAAGTGCTGCGAATAGTCAGATCGGGCACGACGCGGCGCCAGGCAGCAATGCGCTCCAGGGTATTGGTGGCCGCCGCCGGCCGCTTCATGAGCTTCAAGATTCGGGTGCTGGCATGCTGAAACGGAATGTCGAGATAGGGCAGTACCCCGCCGTCGCCCATCAGTTCGATGACCTTGTCGACATGCGGATAGGGATACACATAGTGCAGGCGAATCCACACGTCGAGTTCGCCCAGGGCAGCCGCGAGGTCGTAGAAGCGAGCCTGGCGCTCCCGGCCGCGCCACGGCTGCGCCGCATATTTAAGGTCCACGCCATAGGCGCTGGTGTCCTGGGAAATGACCAGAATTTCCTTGACCCCGGCGCGGGCCAGATTTTCCGCCTCGCGCAGTACCTCGCCGATCGGCCGGCTGTCGAGGTCACCGCGCATGGAGGGAATGATGCAGAAGCTGCAGCGATGGTTGCAGCCTTCGGAGATCTTAAGGTACGCGTAGTGGCGGGGAGTGAGCCTGACCCCTTGCGCGGGCACCAGATCCAGAAACGGCTCGTGCTTAGGTGGCAAATACTCATGCACCGAGGCCACGACCTCCTCGTAGCGCTGCGGGCCGGTGATTTTCAGCACCTGCGGATGTCGATCGAGGATCTTCTGCGGCTGCGCACCCAGGCAGCCGGTCACGATCACCTTGCCGTTCTCCGCCAGGGCTTCGCCGATGGCATCCAGCGACTCGTCCACCGCTGAGTCGATGAAGCCGCAGGTGTTCACCACCACCAGGTCGGCCGCTGCGTAGCTGGCCGCAACTTCATAGCCCTCGGCGCGTAGCCGCGTGAGTATGCGTTCCGAGTCGACCAGTGCTTTGGGACAGCCCAAACTGACAAAGCCCACTTTCGGGGTTTTGCGATTGACGATTTTCAAGGTAGCTAGGAGTGGTGGCGGGTGGACGGCGAATTGTACTCCAAAAGCACTCTTTCCGGCCGATAAACCCGGTTCCAGGCCCCTGTGAAGC
>JBDUEQ010000001.1:0-22734 GCA_040002315.1 Gammaproteobacteria bacterium | reverse complement strand
AAGAAGGTTCGGGCCTCGACAACGAGCTCGAAGTGGTCGAAGGCATGCAGTTCGACCGCGGCTACCTGTCGCCGTACTTCATCAACAATCAGCAGGGCCAGAGCGCCGAGCTCGACAAGCCGCTGGTGCTGTTGGTCGACAAGAAGATCTCCAACATCCGCGAATTGCTGCCTCTGCTGGAAGCCATTGCGAAGGGTGGTCGTCAGCTGTTGATCGTGGCGGAAGACGTGGAAGGCGAAGCGCTGGCCACGTTGGTGGTGAACACCATCCGCGGCATCGTCAAAGTCGCCGCCGTCAAGGCGCCGGGCTTCGGTGATCGCCGCAAAGCCATGCTGCAGGACATTGCCATCCTCACGGGCGGCACGGTCATCTCCGATGAAGTCGGCCTGTCGTTGGAGAAGGCCACGCTGAACGATTTGGGCGAAGCGAAGAAGATCCTGGTGGAGAAAGAGAACACCACGATCATCGACGGGCACGGCAAGGCTGCGGACATCAAGGGCCGCGTCGAGAGCATCCGTGCGCAGATCGAGGAAGCGACCTCCGACTATGACAAGGAAAAACTGCAGGAGCGCGTTGCGAAGCTCTCCGGCGGAGTTGCCGTGATCAAGGTCGGCGCTGCCACCGAAATCGAAATGAAAGAAAAGAAGGCGCGCGTCGAAGATGCACTGCACGCAACCCGTGCGGCCGTCGAAGAGGGCGTGGTCCCGGGCGGCGGTGTCGCTCTGGTCCGTGCGTTGAAGGCCATCGAGAAGCTGGCCGGCAAGAACGAAGATCAGACCACGGGCATCAAGATCCTGGCCCGCGCGATCGAAGAGCCGTTGCGGCAGATCGTGGCGAACGCCGGCGAAGATGCGGCGGTTGTTCTGAACCGGGTCCGCGAGGGCAAGGGTACGTTCGGCTACAACGCGGCAACCGGCGAGTATGGCGATATGATCGAAATGGGCATTTTGGACCCCACCAAGGTGACGCGTCTGGCTCTGCAGAACGCCGCTTCGGTATCGGGCCTGCTGCTCACGACGGAAGTCATGATCGCGGAATCGCCGAAAGAAGAAGAGCATGCACATGGCGGCGGCGGCGGTGGTGGCATGGGTGGCATGGGCGGTATGGATATGTAATTACCGGTCAGACGGTAGTTGCGGTCAAAAGAGCGGACTTCATGTCCGCTCTTTTTTTTGTGCGCGCCTGGCAGGGCGCGCCCGCCGCGCAAGGTCACCCCTATCCGATTGCGCCCGCGAATCGAATACACTTCATCCATGCGGAGCATCCAACAACTTCGAGAAGCGCGTCTGCCGAAGACGATAGTCGTGTCGTTTCTCTTCGTGGTGCTCTACGTCCTGCTCGACAAAGTGAGCTTCATCCACGACCTGCAACACACTGAAATCTCGCCTTGGGGCCCGAATATCGCGCTGATCGTCGCGGCGGTGATGTTCTTCGGCCCCAGGGTTGCTCCGCTCGCCATACTCGCGCCCGGCGTCTCGGAAATCGTATTGCGCGGTGCGATGTCGCACGGGCTAGCCGTGATCGGATCGATGGTGTGCATCGGCTTCACCTACGCATCAGCGGGCATTGTGCTGCGCCATCTGCAACGCAATTACGCTCACCCGACGATTGGATGGTTCGCGATCCTGTGCGTAGTGATCAGTGTTGCGGCGCTGTTGGATGCGTTGTTGTATTCGGCGGTTTTGACCTTGAGCGGCGACCTCAGCGTTGGATCGTATCTGACCGCAGTGCGCATCGATTGGGTGGGGGATATGAACGGCATCATCATCTTGCTGCCCTTGGTGCTGATATTGCGCGCCGGAGAACCCGGGAAGTTGAGCGAGATGCGGGCCAATATCGCGCTGCTTGCGCTGCAGGCGGCGGCGTTGACTTGCATCTTCTGGTTTACGTTTCGCAGCGCCTGGGGATTTTCCGGCACCGAGAATCAGCCCGCTTTTTATCTGCTATTCCTGCCCATTGTCTGGATCGCGCTACGGTGGGGTGCGGGCGTGACTGCGGTGGCGCTCGCGGTTCTGCAGCTGGGAATCGTCACCATGGTGGCAAAGTACAATACGCCCGAGTCCTTCCTGGCGATCCAAGTCCTGATGGTGCTGCTCGCCGGCACCGGCCTTTTCATGGGAATATCCGTGTCCGAGAACGCGCGATTCGGCGCCCTCATGCGCTCCAAGGACGACGAATTGTCGCACCTCAACGCACGCATGGCGGTCTCGGAGATGAATTCAGCCCTCGGGCACGAACTCAACAACCCATTGGCGGCGCTGGTCAACTACCTGCGGTCGGCCGGCTTGATGCTGGATCTACCCGAGCTCGACCGCGCATCGCTGCGTAGCGCCTTCGATAAGGCTCAAGCAGAAGCCGGCCGGTCCGTCGCCGTAGTCAGGAAATTGCGCGAGTTCTTTCAATCGGGCATGGTGCGTCGCCAAGCGCTCGATCCGAAGAGACTCGCCGCCGATGCGCTCGCTGCCACGCAGCTGAAGTTCCGCAACGCCGGAATAACCGGGATTCTGGAGGCTCCGGTGGATATGCCGCTGCTGGTCGCCGATTCCCTGCAGTTGTCGATGGTGCTGCAAAATTTACTGACAAATGCTTATGACGCCGTTCACGACTCAGGGTTGCGGCGCGGCCGAGTCGCCATCATCGTGACGCCCGGCGCCGATGATGTTACGTTTAGAGTGGAGGATTCAGGGCCCGGCATTGCGGAGTTGCTGCGCGACAATCTGTTTCGGCCGGTCAGTTCGACGAAGCCGGAAGGGATGGGGCTGGGGCTGGCGATTTGCCGTTCGCTTGTCGAGGCCAATGACGGGCATATTTGGCTGGCGCGCTCCGGCGTCGAGGGAACCTGCATCGCTTTTTCGATCCCGCTGGGGCTGCAGCCGGTCAACGAGGTCGAGTCATGAACGCGGATGCAACGATATTTATCGTGGACGACGACGTCGCGATGCGCGATTCGCTTTCTCTGCTGCTGGGTCTGAAGGGATTCAGAACCCAAATCTTCGCCAAAGCCGAGAATTTATTGGCTGCCTACACGCCCAAGTGGTTTGGTTGCATGCTCGTCGACGTGCGTATGCCGGGGATGAGCGGCTTGGAACTTCATGCGGAACTCACGAGGCGCGGCAGCGACGTTCCTGTCGTCATCATGACCGCGTACAGCGACGTTGCAACGGCACGTTCGGCGCTCAAGGCCGGAGCGGCGGATTTCCTGGAGAAGCCCATCGATGACGACGTGCTGATCGACGTGCTGCAATCCGCGATTGATGCGCACGAGGCGCTCAGGCAGACGATTCCGGTTTCCAAGGGAACGCAGCAATTGACGACGCGGGAACAACAGGTTCTCGATCTCGTTGCGGCCGGACTTCAGGTGAAGCAAATCGCGGAGAAGTTGGGCATCAGTCCGCGCACCGTTGAAGTTTACAAGTCGCGCATGACTCAAAAACTGCGGGTCCGCGATGGCGACGGCAGGTAACGCCGCGAAATCGTAGCACCGGGTGAGCTGTGCCTCGTTTGCAGCTGGGCGCGTCGCGGCTGTTTTAGACCGCCAGCGTCCCGGGCAGCAAGCGATCATATTCTTTCTTCACCACGGCATAGCATTCACAGGTGCGTTGTTCCAGCTGCGCGCGATCGAGCACGGTGATTCGGCCACGCTGGTACTTGATCAGCCCTGCTTTATCCAATCGGCCTGCCGCTTCAGTGACCCCTTCTCGGCGCACGCCCAGCATGTTGGCAATCAGCGCTTGGGTCATGATGAGCTCATTGTTGCGCAGCCGATCGAGGCTCAACAACAGCCAGCGGCAGAGCTGCTGGTCCAGGGAGTGGTGGCGATTGCATACCGCCGTCTGCGCCATTTGCGTGAGCAGCGCTTGGGTATAGCGCAACAGCAAATGCAGCACCGGGCCGCCGCGGTCGAACTCGGTCATCAGCACACTCGATTTTAGGCGAAACCCTGCGCCTGCGCTTTGCACGACGGCACGGCTCGAGGTGGTCTCACCGCCCATGAACAGTGAAATGCCGATGATGCCTTCGCAGCCGACGACCGCAATTTCGGCCGAGGCGCCCCTATCCAGGACATAGAGCAGTGAAACGATGGCTGTGGTCGGAAAGTAAGCGTGGGTCATCTTTCCACCGGACTCGTACAGCACTCTGCCCAAGGGCAACTCGACGGGTTCTACGTAGGGACTCCATCGCGCCCACTCGCTATCCGGCAGGCTGGCGAGCAGCTGGTTCTCCCGTGGATCCAGGTTTAACTCGTACTCATCAAATAAGGCAGCGACGTCCATGTAAAACTCCAAGATGCAACGAACTTGAGATCTAGTAACATTATTGTTGTTCGCGCTTCTGTGCGGTGACGTACGCAGCGGGAACCCGCATTTATGATCAGCACTTTGATTGCCGCGGCCGCGTTGGCCGGAGCGCATCGAGGAGGAGGTGATTATCACGCCGACTAACATCCGCAGAATGAGCTGGTCGGCGCGGCAATACATGACTTTCGAGGATGAGCGCACGCGCCCGGTGAGGGACTTGCTCTGCGCGCTGCCAGCTGTTGAGGCTCGATCCGTGATCGACCTCGGCTGTGGGCCGGGCAACTCCACCGAGGTGCTGGCGGCGCATTTCCCTGATGCGGTGATATGCGGTATCGATAGTTCGCCCGATATGATCGCGGCTGCGCGTCAGCGATTGCCGCGCGCACAGTTTGCGGTCGGCGGAATCGAAGAATGGAAGGATGCCGGGCCGTTCGACGTGATACTGGCCAATGCCGTGTTGCACTGGGTTCCAAATCACGCGACGTTGTTGCCGGCGCTGGTTGCCAAACTCGCCACCGGCGGGTGTCTCGCCATCCAGATGCCGGACAATCTCGATGGCGCCGCGCATCGCTTGATGCGCGAGGTCGCCGCTGACGGCCCTTGGGCGCCGGCTCTGACGGAGGCGGCGGCGGCACGCACCGCGATTGCAGACGCCGCTTGGTACTACGAGCTGTTACGGCCGTTGTGCCGTAAAGTAGATGTGTGGCGGACTACCTACCATCACCCGCTGTCGGGCGGACCAAGCTCAATCGTCGAATGGTTCAAGGGCAGCGGTCTGAGGCCGTTCCTGGAGCCGCTCAATGCGCTGCAGCGCGATGCGTACCTCGCTCGCTATACGGCCGCCGTGGCGCAGGCATATACGACGCTGGCCGATGGCTCGGTGCTGTTGCCATTCCCGAGATTGTTTCTAGTGGCGGTTCGCTAAACGATGTGCTCGTTACGCTTGGGACAGGAGTGCACCGGCCGGCGGCGCGGTAAGATCATCCATGGACTTTACATCCGTTCCGGAGACCTTGCGGGAGCCGTTGGCGCGTTGGTGGGAGCGTGTGGGCGTACAGGCCGCATTTCCCAGCGCCTATGCGGCGCTCAGTGATTCGCTGCGCGCGGAACTACCACGCGTCGTTGCGACGAGTGAATTCGTCGGCGCGGTGCTGATTCAAGATCCGGCGGCGCTCGAATGGTTCGCGCTTGGCGAGTCGGGCGCGCCCGACGCGGCGGCCCAACTCAACGCTGAGTACGAATCCCGCTCAGGACAAGCGGCGACGACGGCCGAGGCCCAGCGCATCCTGCGCGAGTGGCGGCGCCGCGAAATGCTGCGCATCGCCTGGCGCGATATCGCGGGGAGGGTGGGTGGGGGTGGGGGTGGGGGTGGGGGTGGATCCGGCGGTGTCGTGGCGACCCTGCACGCGCTGTCGGATTTCGCGGACGCGAGCATTCGTGCCGCCGTCGGGGCCGCGCAATTGCACCTCGGCGAGGTGTTCGGCAGGCCGCGCGATGGCGATGGCAATGAAGTGACGCTGGTCGTGCTGGGGATGGGCAAGCTCGGCGGGCGCGAGTTGAATTTCTCCTCCGACATTGACTTGATCTTCTTGTTCTCCCAGGGAGGCGAGACCGATGGTCCGCGGGTGGTCGAGAACGAGGAATATTTCAATCGCCTGGGCCGCGAGATCATCCGCCTGCTCGATGTGCGCAACGAGGACGGCTTCGTGTTTCGGGTGGACATGCGCCTGCGGCCGTTCGGCGACAGCGGACCGCTGGTGGTGAGCTTGGCTTCGCTGGAGGACTATCTGCAGGATCACGGCCGCGACTGGGAGCGCTATGCTTGGATCAAGGCGCGCGCCATCGTCGGCGCCGAGGCCTACGCGGTGGCCACTCAGGACTTCGTGCGGCCCTTCGTATACCGACGCTACCTTGACTACGGCGTGATCGAATCGCTGCGCGACATGAAGGCGCTGATCGCACGCGAAGTATCGCGGCGTGAGCTCGATCAGCATTTGAAGCTCGGCAAAGGCGGGATTCGCGAGATCGAATTCATCGTGCAATCCATGCAATTGGTGCGCGGCGGCAGCGACCGCAGATTGCAGTCTGCCTCCTTGCTGGAGGTGTTGCCGAAGCTCGCCGGCGCCAAGCTCATGTCGCCGGCGGATATTGCCGACCTGACGCAGGCCTACTTGGTCTTGCGCAAGGCCGAGAATACCCTGCAGATGATTCGCGATGAGCAGACACATTCGCTGCCCGACGATGATGTCGACCGTGCGCGCGTGAGTTTGGGGCTGGGGGTGGCGGACTGGAATGCCGCCTACGCGCTCATCGATGCAGCGCGCGTCAAGGTGACTAAGCAATTCGAGGCGCTGCTGGCCGGCGCTGCGGGTGCTGCGGACGCCCGGCGCGATGCGCGCGGCGCGAGCGGTACAGACGATGCGGGCGCGGACTGGCTGGCCTCCGATGCGGCGAAAATCGACGAGGAATTGCTCCATGGCGGCTTTCCCCCCGGCGAGGTGCCCGCCGTTGCTGCGACGCTCGCAGCGTACCGACAGGCGGCTCCCTATCGGCGGCTGGACGAGGCCGGGCGGCGGCGACTGCACGGGATTCTCGGCCGCTTGCTGAGCGCGGCTGCGCAGCTGCCCGCTTCGGCGGTCGTGGTGCAGCGGGTGCTGCGCGTGTTGGAGGCGATCGGCACGCGCGCATCGTATCTGGCGTTGCTGAAGGAGCAGCCGGCGGCGCTCAATCGCTTGATCGACGTGTGCGCAATCAGCGGCTTCTTATCGAGGCAGATCGCCGATTTTCCGTTACTGCTTGATGAGTTGATCGACCCGAAGGCATTCGCCGAAATGCCATCGCGCGCGAGTTTCGTCACGGAACTCGCGGCGCGCACCGAGCGCATGCCCGCAGACGATCCGGAGCGGCAGGTTGAGGCGCTGCGGCAGTTCCAAAAAGTGGCCGTATTCTCGGTGGCGCTTGCTGACCAAACCGGCAGGCTGCCGCTGATGAAAGTCAGCGACCGACTGACCGATATCGCGGAGCTCATCGTTCAATGCTGCATGGATCTGGCTTGGCAGCAGATGACCGACACTTATGGCATCCCGGTCTGCGGTGATCGACAGGGGGATCTGCGTCAGGTGCGGGTCGCCGTTGCCGCCTACGGCAAGCTTGGCGGCTTGGAACTGGGCTACTCATCTGATCTGGATTTGGTTTTCCTGCACGATTCGAGCGGGGAAATTCAACAAACTCAAACCCAGGGTAACCGGCCGCTGGACAACACGGTGTTCTTCTTGCGTCTCGGACAGCGCATCGTGCACCTGCTCACCATGCATTCTGCGGCGGGCCGCCTGTATGAGGTGGACATGCGGCTGCGGCCGAACGGCAAGGGCGGATTTCTCATGACAGGCATCGCCGCATTCGAGCGCTATCAGCGCCAGGAGGCGTGGACTTGGGAGCATCAGGCGCTGCTGCGCGCGCGCGCGGTGGCTGGAGATGCCGATTTATGCAAGGCCTTCGAGACGGTGCGGCGCGGCGTACTGTGCGAGGCGGTGCATCGGGATACTCTGCGGGCTGATGCGGCAGAGATGCGCGAGCGCATGCGGCGCGAATTATCCAAGGCCGGCGCGGGACAGTTCGACATCAAGCAGGATGACGGCGGCATCGCCGACATCGAATTTCTGGTGCAGTACTGGGTGCTGGCCGCGGCCAATGTGCATCCGCAGCTTCTCACCTATACGGATAATATTCGGCAGCTGCAGGGATTGGCCGCGGTGGGCGTGCTGGATCATGCAACGACGCAATGCCTGACCGATGCCTACATCGCGTACCGCACGGTGCTGCATCACTTGTCCCTGGAAGGTGAGGGCGAGCGCGTGGTGGAGGCAGCTCCTTACGCCGCGACTCGCGCGCGGGTGGTCGAGATCTGGCAGGAGGTTTTCGGGTAGAATGCGGCCATGGAACCCATGTTGGTACAAAGCGACCCGAAGCATCAGCTGATTCAGCCGAATGCGCTGCATCAGTACAGTGTGACCGAGGCGGATGTGCCGCTGTCCTGCCCCATGCCGGGAATGTTTCTGTGGAATTCGCACCCCAAGGTCTATTTGGCGATCGAGCAGACCGGCTGGGCCAAGTGCCCATACTGCGGGGCAGAGTACACACTGAAGCGCGGCTAGCTTAAGTCCTTAGCTTTTGTATTCGCGATAGGATTTCTCTTCGACGATGCTCGAGCCTAACGTGGTGTTGATGCGCCGCTTGATCGCTGCGCGTTCATCGTTCTCGAAGTAGACGGCCCGCGCCAGTCGGATGAATTCCGCATCGAAAGCCTGTGCGCGTTCCTGGTCGCGGATGTCGTCTTCGATCACCCACAGGCGCTCGTTGACTTTGAGCAATGCCTCGACATCGGCCTTGATGTCGACCTTGGCGTACGCCGACTCGCTCCAGGTCGCTTCCAGCGAGTGCAGCTCGAGAAGCACATTGCGCACCTTGGCGGGGTCACCCATTCGCACAGATTTGATGCGCAGTATGGTGATCTTGTCGAGCAATTCTCCCGGGGAAATCGGGACTTTGATTTCGTTCATCGACGCATTTTAGCGCGCTCCGCCAGCAGGGCGTCGAGTTTGGTCGTCACATCCTTGACCTCGATCAGGTCCATGACGCCGGGGCGCTCGATCTTGGTGGTCCAGGGAATTTGCGCGGCGGGCTTCCTTAAGAATTTTTTCGCGGCGTCGTCGTAGCGGTCAACGCACCACTCGCGGCTGTTGTACGGGCCCGCGCGCTCAGGGTTGGTGGCGGCGTACAAACCAATCACGGGCAGCCCCACCATAGTGGCCATGTGCGCTGGGCCGGAATCCGGCGTCAACAGCGCCGTGCTTTGGGCCAGCAGCCCGAGAAGCTGCGGCAGCGTGTCCTTGCCGATCAGATTAAGCAGGTCGAATTGCACGGCGGCCATGATCTTCCGGCCCATCTCTTGTTCGATGGCGCTGGGTCCACCGACCAGCACCACGCGCATGTGGTGCATGTACGCTGCGTAGTCCGCCACCGCGGCATACCGGTCTGGCGCCCAATTGCGTGCGCTATGGCTGGAGCAGGGGCTGATCAGCAACGTGGGTTTGTCGCCGGCGACGATGCTGCGGGCATAGGTGATCGCGTCCTCCGGCAGGGTCAGGTCCCAGCGTGGAGCCTGGGGCGTAACACCGCAGGCGCGCACGAATCCCATGAAAGAATCCAACACATGTTCCGCTTGGGCCGGCGCGATGCGTGCGTTGGTGAACCACCATTGCAGCTCACGTGCGCGCGCCTTGTCGAAACCCAGCTTGATGGGCGCCCACACCAGACTCGCGACCAGGCTGGCGCGAAGCGACAATTGCATGTCGAGCAGCAGGTCGAAACGCCGGCCCCGCAAAGCGCGGCGCAACCGCACCAGCTCCTTAAGCGTTGCACTTTTATCGAAGGTGATAAACTCGATTTCCGGCAGCAGCGGCGTCATCAGCTTGGCTTCGACCTTGCCGATGATCCATGTGAACCGGGCCTGGGGCCATGCCTCTTGCAGGGAGCGAAGCGCGGCCAGCGCGTGGCAGGTATCGCCGATGGCCGACAAGCGCAGCAGACATACATGCTGCAGCGGCGGTTTGAAACTTAGGGTCATCGTATCCGTGATGATAAAGGGCCGACGCATTGTCACAGCCACGGGCGCCATGCTGTCTGATCCTGCCCGTCTTGGCAACGTGCAAGAGGCCGTCGCGGAATGCTGCTTCGACCCGCAATTCTGGCGCGGACGGGGCGAATTGAGCGACGTGTCTGGCGGGCGCGGGTCGGCCTGGTTCGTGGGCTCGGGCGAGCATCAATGGGTGCTGCGGCATTATCGTCGCGGCGGCTTCATTGCGCACCTGTCGCAGGACTCCTATGTGTGGGCGGGCGAGGATCGGGTGCGCTCTTTCGCGGAGTGGTTGCTGCTCGATCTGATGACCCAGCGCGGCTTGCGCGTACCCAAGCCCATCGCCGCCCGCTATGAGCGCAACGGCCTGTTCTACCGCTGCGACTTGATCACACAGCGAATCGTGGATACCGAGACGTTGGGCGGGAAACTCGTCATGGCGCCGCTGCCCGAAGTTCAGTGGCGCGCGGTCGGCACGGCGGTGGCGCAGCTGCATCGCGCGGGTGTGGATCATGCGGACCTGAACGCGCACAATATACTGATAGACATTCAGGGAATGGTGAGTGTGATCGACTTCGATCGCGGCCGGGAGCGCGCACCGGGCACATGGAGTGGGCAAAATTTGCAGCGCCTGCAGCGTTCGCTTGCCAAGATAGCCGTGGGCCTGCCGGCCGGACGATATTCTGCGCAGGCTTGGGAGTGGCTGCTCGCCGGCTACAAGGCCAGGTAATGCGCCTGCTATATACGTTGTTGACCTGCTGTGCCGTGCCAGTCGCGTTCATCGTGGTGTTATGGCGGGGTTTTCGCGACCGCCGGTACTGGCAGGGTTTGGGCGAGCGTTTCGGCTATGGGCG
Source organism: Gammaproteobacteria bacterium (assembly GCA_040002315.1). GTDB lineage: Bacteria > Pseudomonadota > Gammaproteobacteria > Steroidobacterales > Steroidobacteraceae > Bog-1198. The sequence continues at coordinate 11,947 of JBDUEQ010000001.1, read as the reverse complement.
TACCTGCGAAGCGCCCAGCATCTGGCTGCATGCGGTGAGTTTGGGAGAGATGACGGCGGCAGCGCCGCTGGTGCGAGCGCTGCGTGCCCGCTACCCGCAGAGCCCTCTGGTACTGACCACCGCCACACCCACCGGCCGCGGCCGCGCCCGCGACTTGTTCGGCGACAGCGTCGATGTGCGCTATCTGCCCTACGACATGCCGCACGCGGTGGCGCGTTTCCTGGACCGAGTCCGGCCGCGGCTCGCCGTCATCATGGAAACCGAGCTGTGGCCGAACTTGTATGGCGAGTGCGAGAGCCGCGGCGTGCCGCTGATGCTGGCGAGCGCCCGACTATCGACGAAGTCCGTCACACGCTATCGGCGCTTCGGCCGCTTGTTTCGCGGAATTTTTTCCGCCAGTTCGCTGATAGCGGCGCAGACCCGCGAGGATGCCGCCCGCTTCATCGCCATCGGCGCAGCGAGTGCCAAGACTCGGGTGATCGGCAATATAAAGTTCGACTTGGAGTCGAGCGCGGAGGATCTGTTTGAAGGAGCCTCGTTGCGTTCCTCGTTCGGCGACTCGCGGCCCATCTGGATTGCGGGCAGCACGCATGCCGGCGAGGAGGAGCAGGTGCTCGCGGCGCATCAGGAATTGCGCGCCGGCCAGGTGAACGCGCTGCTGTTGCTGGTGCCGCGGCATCCGGAGCGATTTCCCGCGGTAACGACTTTATTGAATCGTCAGGGCTGGCGTTTTGCGCGCTGGAGCAGCGGCGTCATGCCGGACCGTTCGGCGCAGGTGGTGCTGGTGGATACGATGGGAGATCTGGCGTCGCTGTATGCGGCGGCGGATGTGGCCTTTGTCGGCGGCAGCCTGGTCGGCGGCGTGGGGGGGCATAATCTACTGGAGCCGGCGTCGTTCGGACTGCCTGTATTGACCGGGCCCTCGTACTACAACAGCCGCGACATTGCCCGGCTACTGCTCATCCAAGGAGCGGCATTGCAGGTGGGCAACGCGAAGGAGCTGGCGGCTGCCGTCGCGCAGCTACTGGCGGACCCGGCGCTGCGCCAGCGAATGGGCGCGATCGGACGGCATGTGGTCGAGTCGAATCGCGGCAGTGTCGCGCGCCTGCTCGAACTCATTGAATCTTTGTTGCCGGATCCGCCGGTGGCGGCGCGTCGGTCAGCAGGCTGTTGATCTTTTCCAGACTCTGCTGCGAGAGCGTGCCGGCGGCCTGCTGCAGCTTGAGCACATTGATCATGTAGTCATAGCGGCTGCGCGAATAGTCGGTCTGCGCCTGCACCCAGAGCTGGCGCGATTGCAGAACGTCCACGGCGGTGCGCGTTCCGGCCTCGTAGCCGGATTCGGTGGCGCGCAGCGAGATCGCATTGGACTCGACTGCGCGGCGCAGCGCCTTGACCCGCGAGATCTCCGACAGCACGCCGAGATAAGAATCGCGCGCGTCGTGCTCGGTTTGCCGCGCCACGCGCTCCACTCTTTCCTTGGATGCGCGATGCTGGTACACGGCTTGGCGCACCTGCGAGGAGACCATGCCTCCGGCATAGATGGGAAAGGTCAATTGCAATCCGATGGTGCGCTGATTCTGGTCTATGGTGGTGCCGCCCGCCGGGGTCCCGTCATCGAAGGTATTGATGCCGTCGCTGTTCATTTTGTAGCGGCTGCCCACCAAGTCGAGCGAGGGGAAGTGGCCGCCGCGCGCAGAGCTGACGTTTTCGCGCGCGATGTCGGCCGCCAATCGGCTGGAGACCAGTGAGAGATTCTGCTGCAAGGCCATCTCGACCCAGCGATCCTCGCTGACCGGGTCGGGAGTTGCCATCTCGAACGGCTCGATGGGACGGGCGAGAGTCTCGAACGCATCACCGGTGATTTCGCGCAGCAGTTCTTGAGTCGAGGAGAGTGTGCGCTTCGCGGCGATCACGGCTGCCGCACCGCTGTCGTGGGCGGCGCGCGCCTCCTCCACATCGGTGACGGCAATCAGGCCGATTTGAAAGCGCGACTCGGCCTGGTCGAGCTGGCGCTTGATCGAAGTGAGCGCGACCTGCTGCGCCTCGAGTTCGTCCTGCGCGGCAAGCACATCGAAGTAACGCTGCGCGACGCGCGCGATCAAGTCTTGCTGCGCAGCCTGGTAGTCGGCCTCGGCTTGCGCGACCTGGGCATCGGCGCGCCGCAGGGCCACCCAATTCTCCCAACGAAAAATATTCTGCTTCAGGTCGACGCCGTAGCGATGGTTGTTGGTCGTAGTACGGCCGTTGAACGGAAAGGTAATGAGGCTTGGCGCGCCGCTGGCGTCGGTTACGGGCTCGGTGGTATTGGTCGATCCGGTGTCGCGCTCGCGGCTCCAGGTGCCGCTCGCCGACAGTTGCGGCAGCAGCGCGGAGAGGGCCTGCGGCTTGGTCTCGAGCGCCGCCAGGCGTAAGGCCTCAGCCTCACGCAGCTGAGGATCGTTCTGCAGTGCGCGCTGGTAAACCGCGAGAAGATCGGACGCCGACGCCGACACTGCTGCCGCAACGCACACGCACAATGTCAGCAAAATCAAGGGTCGCTTCATGGACATATAGTGTTATATATAACTATATCACTGTCAATACTGAGGTATTCGAGGGTCTATGTCCCTTGACCAGGCCAAAATCCCGCCCGCTAGGTTGTATACCGAGCCAAAACCCCGCCCGGCGAGAAAAGTTGCCACTTGCAGGCTGCGGCCGCCGGATCGGCAAATCACCACCGTTTCCTGCGCCGGGTCCAACTCACCCAGACGGGTGGCGATTTGACCCATGGGGATGTGCAGGATCTCGGACGGTACGGGCGCGAGCGCAATCTCCCAGTCCTCGCGAACGTCCAAAAGTGTCATTTCCGCGCCGCCGGCGCGCCGCTCCAGGAATTCCCGCGGGCTTAGCTCCTTGATCATCAGAACACGAACTTCTGCGGCGCGGCGGCGTTGATCAGCGGTTCAACAACGGTTTCGAACAGACTTTCGCGAATCCATTCGTTGTCATCGACCCGGCGCACCAGCATGGCGTCCATCACCGGCGCCTCGCCGACGATGGCAAATAGGCGGCCACCGACCCGCAGCGAGCGCTCAAAGCGCGTATCGTAGAGCGGCAGCGAACCGGTGACGGCGATCACGTCGTAGAGCCCAAAAGGCGCTTCGCTGAACGCATCGCGGATTTCGAGTTGCACCTTGGCCTGCGGCACCGTGCGCAGATTCGCCGCCGCCGCCGTCACCAAGCCGGCATGAATGTCGATCGAGTGCGTCGAGGCGCCGAGTAAACTTAAGCAGGCGGCGAGATAACCTAATCCGGTGCCGACTTCGAGCACGGTGTCGCTGGGGTTGGGGCCAAGCGCTTGCAGAATGCGGCCCTGAAGCTTGGGAGCCAACATAGATTGGCCGAAGCCGATAGGGATGGGCGCATCGGCGAACGCCAGTTCTTGATACTCGGGCGGCACGAAGGATTCGCGCGGCACGGCAGACAGCACATCAAGCACGCGTGGGTCGAGAACCTCCCAGGTGCGTATCTGCTGATCCACCATTTGCTGCCGCGCGGCCAACGTATCCATGATTTCTCGGGCGTTATTAAGGCCGCTGATTATGGTCAATTTCCACAGGCTATGCCATGCCCGTAAGCTATTCTTAGCACTACGATGATTCGCGACGTGCCCAGCCCGACAGGGGTTCCAAATCTAAGCGTCGTTGGAACTCGTCGTTATCGAGGTCCGCGTTGATCTTGCCTTCCGCCGCCCTGTGGGTTTTGACCTCGGCCATCCTGGCTGTAGGCGTGGTCGTATTGTTTCTGCGCAAGCGGCGCCAGGAACGTGCGGTCAACCAATTCTCCGAGCAGGTGTCGCAGCTCACCGGCGCGCCGGGCGCAACCGGGCGCGTCGGCCTGGAGGGAACGCCCGAAAACTTGAGCCTGCTCGGCGCCGCCGTCAATAAATTGCTGGAGGATCTGGAACTGCGCGGCGCGCGGCTGTTGGATCGGGAACGGCTGTTTCAACGACTGGTGGAGACCGTGCACGACGCGGTGCTCGTGCATCGCGACCGCATTCTGTTCGCCAACTCGCGTTTTCTGGCGCTGCTCAATCTGAGCGCGGCTGAGGTCGTCGGGCGTCCGCTTGCCGATTTCGTCGCCCCCGAATACGCGGAGCTGGTGTCGAACAATCTGAAGCGCAGATTACAGGGCGAGCCCGCCGCCGAACGCTACGAGGTCGAGTTGATCGGCGCGCAGGCGCAGGTAACTCGCGTGGAGCTTTCCAGCATCGTAATCGATAGCGCGGGCGAAGCGGCGTTGCTGCTCACCGCCCTGGAAATGTTGCCCGAAACCGGCTCGATGCCCGTGACGTCGAGGCCGCGTGCCATGGTGACGCTCGATGCCATGGGCGAGAGCGTCATCACCGTCGATGCCGAAGGCCGTATCGACTATATCAATCATGCCGCCGAGACATTGCTCAGCCAACGATTCGACCAGGTCATGGGCAAATCATTTGCGGACGTGGCATCGCTGGTCGATGAGACGGACCGGCGATCCCTGGGAGATCCGGTGCGCAAGGCATTGACCACCGGCGGCCGCGTCACCATGGGAAGGCGCGCCGTGCTGGTGCCCACCCACGCAGGTCCCGAGCGGTCGGTGGAAATCAGCGTCACACCGCTGCGCTTCGACGGCAAGGATATCGTGGGCTTGGTGCTGGTGCTGCACGACACCAGCGAATTGCGCGGGCTCACCCGTCAGATGACCTATCAAGCCAGCCACGATGCGCTCACCGGCCTCGTGAATCGCCGCGAGTTCGAGCGACGGCTGCAGGAAGCCATGGACTCGGCGCTGACCGGCAATGTCGGGCATGCACTGTGCTATCTGGATCTGGATCGGTTCAAGACCGTGAACGACACCTGCGGTCATACCGCGGGCGACAACATGCTGCGCGAGGTGGCTTCGCTCATCAAGGAGGCGGTGCGCGACTCGGATACGGTGGGGCGCATCGGCGGCGATGAGTTTGCGCTGCTGCTGGTCGGATGTCCGCTCGAGAAAGCGCGGCAGATCGCCGACGATGTGGTGCGCTCGGTCAACGAGTACCGCTTCGTGTGGAAGGACAAGATCTTCAATATCGGAGTCAGCATCGGTCTGGTGGAGATCGGCCGCGGCGGCGGCGCCATCGAAGACATCATGAACTCGGCGGATTCCGCCTGCTATGTGGCCAAGAAGCAGGGCGGCCTGCACGTCCATGTGTACTCGGCGCGCGAGGAGGCAAGCGCGCGGCACAGCGGCGAGATTCACTGGCTGCAGAAGCTGCAGGGCGCGCTGCGCGACAATAAGTTCGAGCTGTACTACCAGCCCATCGTGCATGCCCGCGCCGACGGTGTGCGCGGACCGGCGCTCGAAGTGTTCGTCAGGCTGGAGGGCGAGAACGGCGAACCTGGGGCAAAGCCGGCGGAATTCATCCGTGCGGCGGAGCGCTACCGGCTCATGCCGCACATCGATCGATGGGTGGTCCAGGCGGTGCTGTCTGCGCTGGGTCGCGGCGGCATGAAACTGCCGCCGGGACGCAGCGTCGCCATCAATATCGCCGGACAGACGCTGGGCGATTCAGAGTTCCTGGAGTTCGTCGTCGAATGCTTCGATCACACGGGCGCGAACCCAGCCGACATCTGCTTCGAGGTCACCGAGAACTCGGTGGTGGCGAACTTGGATCATGCGCATCGCTTCATCGCGGTGCTGCACGGCATGGGCTGCGAATTCGCACTGGATGACTTCGGCAGCGGCTTGAGCTCGTTCTCCACTTTGCGCACGCTGCCGATGGACTACCTGAAAATCGACGGTTCCTTCATCAACAACCTCGCCGGAGACAGCGTCAACAAGGCCATGGTGGCCGCCATGATCGAGTTGTCGCGCAGCTTGAATTTCAGGGTCGTCGCCGAGCAGGTGGAGGATCAGTTGTCGCTCGACACAGTGACCGACATGGGCATCGATTTCGTGCAGGGGTTCGTGGTGGGGCGGCCACAGCCATTGTCCGTCATCCCCGGCTCGGCATAGGCTAGACTTATAACGCCTAGGCAGTACGTCATAACAAAATCTGTGGCATTTTTGGCGTGCTTAGGAGGAAAATCCCCCAGGCCAGCCAACGAGGTGCCCTATGCCTGTTTTTGAAGACAATACGAAGTCCATCGGCCGTACACCGCTGGTGCGCATCAACCGCCTGGATGCCTCCAGCGGTGCGACCGTTCTCGCCAAAATCGAGGGGCGCAATCCTGCCTATTCGGTGAAGTGCCGCATCGGCGCGGCCATGGTATGGGACGCTGAAGAGCGCGGCGTATTGAAGCCGGGCATGTCCATCGTCGAAGCCACCAGCGGCAACACGGGCATCGCACTCGCCTATGCCGCCGCGGCCCGCGGTTATGGATGCGTGCTGACCATGCCCGAGACCATGAGCATGGAACGACGCAAGGTGCTGCTGGCCTTTGGCGCCAAGCTGGTGCTGACTCCGGGGCCTAAGGGCATGAAAGGTGCGATCGCCAAGTCCGAGGAACTGGCCGCCGCCGATCCTTCCAAGTACATGCTGGTGAAGCAATTCGAGAATCCAGCTAATCCGGGTATCCACGAGACGACCACCGGGCCGGAGATTTGGGACGACACCGGCGGCCAGGTCGATGTGTTCGTGAGCGGAGTGGGCACCGGCGGCACGTTGACCGGCGTGTCGCGCTACATCAAGGGCACGCGCGGCAAGAGGATCCTTACCGTCGCGGTGGAACCCACGCATTCACCCGTCATCACCCAGACCTTGGCGAATCAGGCGCTCACCCCTTCGCCGCACAAGATTCAGGGTATCGGCGCGGGATTCATTCCGAAGAACCTGGACCTGTCGATGGTCGATCGCGTTGTTCAGGTCACCAACGAAGAATCCATCGAGATGGCGCGCCGCCTGGCCCGCGAAGAAGGCATGCTGAGCGGCATCTCCTGCGGTGCCGCGATGGCCGCGGCACTGCGCCTGGCCCGCGAGCCCGCGCAGAAGGGCAAGACCATTGTGGTGATACTGCCGGATGCCGGCGAGCGATACCTGTCGGGCCCCCTGTTCGAAGGGTTGTTCGAAGGAGTCGAGAAGATGCAGGCCATTGCGTAACCTGACTGAAGAATTTCTCGACAGCTATCGGGGCGATGAACGGGCGCGGCGCATCTCGCGCCGCTACCTGCCGTCGCGCGAAGCCATCGTCGAAATTTTGGAAGCGGTGCTCGACCTCATGTACCCCGGCTATTTCGGCCGCCGCGACTTGAGCCAGGAGAACTTGAGTGCGCATGTGGCGCATTCCCTGGCGCTTTTGGCGCCCAAGCTGGAGAGCGAGATGGAGCACTGCCTGTGCTATGGGCGCGAGCGCGAAGAAGGGCAGCTCGCGAGCGGGGCCTGCGCGCCCCGCGCACACGAACTGGCGGAGATTTTTTTGGGCCGACTGCCGCAGATACGCGGCCTCTTGATCCGCGACGTGCAGGCAGCCTTCGACGGCGACCCTGCGGCCACGAACTTGGACGAAGTGATTCTTGCTTACCCGGGCGTGCTGGCGGTGAGCGTGTATCGCGTCGCGCATGCCTTATACGATTTAGGCGTGCCGATGATGGCGCGCATCATGACCGAATGGGCGCATTCCAAGACGGGCGCCGATATTCATCCGGGAGCGAACATCGGCGCGGCGTTTTTCATCGATCATGCCACCGGCGTCGTGATCGGCGAGACCACGGACATCGGCGACGGGGTGAAGCTCTATCAGGGCGTGACCTTGGGGGCGCTGTCCTTTCCACGCGATGCCAGCGGCCAGATCATTCGCGGCAAGAAGCGTCATCCCACGGTGGAAAGCGGCTCCACGCTGTACGCCAATGCGACGGTGCTGGGCGGCCAGACGGTGGTCGGCGCGAATAGTGTCATCGGCGGCTCGGTATTCCTCACCCGCAGCGTGCCGCCGCGCTCACGCGTGTCGCTCAAGGAGCCGGAGCTGCGCGTGGCGACTCGCGACGGCGCTGCGGAGCCGGATGCGATTTACTTCGATATATAGCCAGGCGCTACGCGCCGACTAGACGGGGTCGAGGCGACGCCGTCGCCGGCAGTTCGCGCGGTGTTCCTGCGAGTCGCAATGCACTAGGGTGCGGCAGAGGTTCCGAATTTGTGACCGGGGTCGCCGCTGTATTTGGAGCGCATGAAGGCGAGAATTTTCCAGAGATCATCGGCATTCTGAATGATGGTGCCGAAGGGCATCATCGGGCCGACGACGTGTTCCCGGCCCGTGCGGGTGTAGCCCTGCTTTTGCAGCTGGTCGCTGCCGAGCGTGATCAATCGAAACAACGTGTCGTCATCGCCACCGTAAATCCAAATATCGTTGGTCAGCGGCGGACCCATGCCGCCGCCGCCGCCACCGCCGTGACAACCGCCGCAGGAGTAGCGCTGAAAATCTTTCGAGCCCTGTGCGACGATGTCTTCTTGGGTGTCCATGTAGGGATTCACCAGTTTCCCTTGCGGCGTGTTCTTGACTAAGTCCGGGGGCGATATCTTGGTGTAATCCGTCGATGCCTGCGCCGCGTCGGCCCCGGCTATGCCGAAGGTGCAGAGTGTTGCCACGCCGGCGCATATGGCTATGACGCCTGTACGTAGAATTGTCGTTCTCACTTCAATTCTCCTTGCAAGGGTCCCGCAGACGCGACAAGTCGGACAGAATCCAGCTACAGCATTTTACCAAGCACCGGTACCAGCAGCAAGGCGACGATATTGATGATTTTGATCAACGGATTGATGGCGGGGCCCGCCGTATCCTTGTAGGGATCGCCGACGGTGTCGCCGGTGACGGCCGCTTTGTGCGCATCCGAACCCTTGCCGCCGTAGTGGCCTTCTTCGATGTACTTCTTGGCGTTGTCCCACGCGCCGCCGCCGGTGGTCATGGAGATGGCGACGAACAGGCCGGTGACGATGGTGCCGATCAACAGGCCGCCGAGCGCCTGCACACCCGTGCCCGGTCCCATCAGGAAATTCACCACGAACACCAGCACGATGGGCACGAGAATGGGCAGCAGCGAGGGAATGATCATTTCCTTGATCGCCGCCTTGGTGAGCATGTCGACGGCACGCGAATAATCAGGCTTCGCGGTGCCTTCCATGATGCCCTTGATTTCGCGGAACTGACGTCGAACCTCGTTGACCACGGCGCCTGCGGCGCGGCCGACGGCCTCCATCGCCATGGCGGCGAACAGGTAGGGCACCAGGCCGCCGATGAACAAGCCGATGATCACGGCCGGATTCGACAAATCGAACGTGGTGGTGTGACCGGTTACTTCGGTGAGCTTGTGCGTGTAATCGGCGAATAGCACCAATGCCGCGAGGCCCGCGGAGCCGATGGCGTAGCCCTTGGTGACGGCCTTGGTGGTATTGCCGACCGCATCCAGCGGGTCGGTGACATCGCGGACCTTTTTATCGAGATGCGCCATCTCGGCGATGCCGCCGGCGTTGTCGGTGATGGGACCGTAGGCGTCGAGCGCCACGATCATGCCGGTCATGGAGAGCATGGCGGTGGCGGCGATGGCGATTCCGAATAAGCCCTCGAGCCGATAGGAGGCCCAAATGCTCAATGAGACGGCGAGCACGGGCAGGGCGCAGGCCTTCATCGAGACGCCCAAGCCCGCGATGATGTTGGTGGCGTGACCGGTTTGCGAGGCCGCAGCCACGTGCTGCACGGGCTTGTACTCGGTGGCCGTGTAGTACTCGGTAATGACGATCATGGCCGCTGTCAGCCCGAGGCCGACCAAGGTGCACAGCCACATGGACATGGCGTGCTCGCCCATGAGTTTCTGGCAAACGAAGTAGAACGCGATGGCGGAAATGCCGCCGGAGACGATGACCCCTTTGTACAGGGCGTTCATGATCTTGCCGCCTGCGCGGATGGAGACGAAAAAGGTGCCGACGATTGACGAGAGGATGGAAATCGCGCCGAGAATCAGCGGAAACAGCACCGCGCGCTCGCCCATATCGACCATCACCAGGCCGCCCAGCAGCATGGTCGCCACCAAGGTGACGGCGTAGGTCTCGAACAGATCCGCCGCCATGCCGGCGCAGTCGCCGACGTTGTCGCCGACATTATCGGCAATGACCGCCGGATTGCGCGGATCGTCCTCAGGGATGCCGGCTTCCACTTTGCCCACGAGGTCAGCACCGACGTCGGCGCCCTTGGTGAATATGCCGCCGCCCAGACGCGCGAAGATCGAGATCAGCGAGCCGCCGAAGGCGAGACCGACCAGGGAGCGCAGGGCGCCTTCCGGATCGCCGAGCAGGCGCAGCATGGCGAGGTAGTAGCCGGCGACGCCGAGCAGTCCCAAGCCGACCACCAGCATGCCGGTGATGGCACCGCCGCGGAATGCCACTTTGAGTGCGGCGTTGATGCCGTTATGGGCGGCCTGCGCGGTGCGAACGTTGGCGCGCACGGAAATGAACATGCCAATGTAGCCTGCCAACCCTGAAAGAATGGCGCCGACCGCAAAGCCGCCGGCGGTGGGCCAACCCAAGAACAGGCCCAACGCGAAGAACAGAATGACCCCGACGATGGCGATGGTGGTGTACTGCCGATCCAAGTACGCCTTGGCGCCTGCCTGGATGGCCGCCGCGATTTCCTGCATGCGTTCATTGCCTGCGGGCTGCGCCAGAATCCAGCGTACCGACATGACGCCGTAAAGGATTGCCACAACACCGGCTGCAATTGCCAGCCACAGCGCACAGTCAAGGGTCATGAGGCGGTCTCCGAAGGGGGCTTATGTTATTGAAAATTATGATTATATGTTAAAAAAAGCGAGCGCGACTATACCACAAACGGAGTGCGCAGTCGTTTGACAACGCTGACACCTTTCAGCGTGACATACGAGGGCAAGCCATTGCGGTAAGGAGGGTAGTCTTCGCCGCCGATCAGCGGCGCTAGATAATTACGACAGGCCGCGGTAATGCCGAAACCATCCGCCGTAATGAAGTTACGCGGCACCTTTTTTTCCTGGTTCGCGATCTCGCTCAAGGGTGCCTCGCCGATGCCCCAACGGTAGGGCTTGGATGACTTGCGCACGATAACCGGCATCACCGCGTTCCTGCCCTTAATGGCGAGCTCGACCGCCGCCTTGCCGACCGCATAAGCCTGGTTCACATCTATTTTCGATGCAATGTGACGCGCCGAACGCTGCAGGTAATCGGCTACCGCCCAATGGAACTTGAAACCCAGGGCTTGCTGGGTCATCTGCGCGACCACGGGACCGACCCCGCCGAGCTGCGAGTGGCCGAATGCGTCTTTGGTGCCGGCCTCGGCGAGAAATTTGCCGTCGGGGCCGCGCACGCCTTCGGAGACCACGACGACGCAGTAGCCGTATTTCTCCACGCACAATTTAACTTTGGCCAGGAATAGCTCCCGATCGAAGGCGATTTCGGGAAACAAGATGAGGTGCGGCGCATCCCCTGCCTTGTTGCCGGCCAGTCCGCCGGCAGCGGCCAACCAGCCGGCATGGCGTCCCATGACTTCGAGCACGAACACCTTGGTGGACGTGCGGGCCATGGACGCCACGTCGAGCGCCGCCTCGCGGGTGGAGACGGCGATATACTTGGCGGCGGAGCCGAATCCGGGACAGCAGTCGGTGATGGGGAGATCGTTGTCGACGGTCTTGGGAATCCCGACGCAGGTGATGGGATAAGACATTTGCACGGCGATTTCCGACACTTTTTGTGCCGTGTCCATGGAATCGTTGCCGCCGTTGTAGAAGAAATAGCCGATGTCGTGGGCACGGAATATGTCGATCAGCCGCGCATATTGGGCGCGATTCTTGTCGATTCCGGCCAGCTTGTAGCGCGCGGAGCCGAAGGCGCCGCCCGGCGTGTGCCGCAGGGCGCTGATGGCGGCGCGGCTTTCCTTGCTGGTGTCGATCATGTCCTCGGTCAATGCGCCGAGGATGCCGTGCCGGC